>CAZDVQ010000002.1:0-227823 GCA_964508975.1 uncultured Saprospiraceae bacterium | reverse complement strand
GCTAGGCCGAGTAGTGTTCTGGTTTGCCTTCATCAGCACATTAGCACATCAATAATCAGCACATCAATTGGCTGCGCAGCTGCCAATTAATAATTCAGCGCTAAATCGTACTTTTGCGCCTAGATGTCAAGATTTAAAAAACTCGCGGGCGAAACAGCCATCTATGGCTTAACGACAATCGTCGGGAGGTTACTCAACTATTTGTTGGTACCCTTTTATACCCGTGTGTTCCTGAACGAGAGTTACGGCATCATCACCGAGATATACGCCTACGTTGGTTTTTTCAACGTGCTGTACACCTACCGCATGGAAACGGCCTTTTTTCGCTTTGGTACCGACCTTGCCCAACGCGAGAAAGCATACGCCACCGCTGCTGGCACGGTAGCTATGACCACCATCGCGTTTACCCTTGTTTTCCTGCTCGGGGCCGGTGGCATCGCCAATTGGCTCGAATACCCCGATAACCCCGAGTACGTGCGCTGGATGGCCCTGGTCATTGGCCTCGATGCCCTCACGGCCATACCTTTTGCCCGTTTGCGCCTAGAAGGCAAAGCCTTGCATTTTGGCAAGCTGAAACTTATCAACATCGGTACTAATATCGGGTTTAATTTATTTTTCTTGCTGTGGCTGCCACAACTGGCCGACGACGGCATTGCCTGGGCCGAGCGCATGTACGACCCCGATTTCCAGGTGGGCTACGTCTTTTTGTCGAACTTGCTGGCCTCGGCTATCACCTTCGCCATGCTTATCCCGCTGTATTTGCGGGCCTCCTTCCGCTTCGATTTTGATACCGAGCAACTCCGCAAAATGTTCTACTACGCGGCACCGCTCATCATCGTGGGCTTTGCTGGTATCGTCAACGAAACCCTCGACCGGGTGCTGCTCAAACAGTTGTTGCTGGGTAGCCTCAGCGAGCGCTTGGCCGAAATTGGCACCTACGGCGGCTGTTACAAGCTGGCCATGCTCATGACCATCTTCACCATGGCCTTCAACTACGCGGCCGAGCCTTTCTTTTTCCGCACCGCCGCCCAAGATGACGCCAAACGGGTTTACGCCATCGTGACCAAGGCATTCGCGGTTATCGGCACCTTCATTTTCCTGGGCGTGATGCTCTACCTCGATGTGGTCAAGCTATTCCTCGGCGAGAGTTATCGCGAGGGCTTGGGCGTGGTACCCATCCTACTCATGGCCAACCTGTTCCTAGGTATGTACTACAACGTGGCCATCTGGTTTAAAATCACCGATAAGACCATCATCGGTACGTATATTTCGCTGGTGGGCGCGGCTGTAACCATATTGCTCAACGTGCTGCTCATCCCGTTCATCGGTTACATGGGCGCCGCCTGGGCCACATTTTTCTGCTATTTCGCCATGTTGTACCTCACCTGGTATTACGGCCAGCGGTATTACCCGGTACCCTATCCCATTCGGCGTATCTTCCTGTATATCGTAACGGTGCTGGCCATTTACCTGCTCAGCGATATGTTCGTCACCCTCTTTTCGCCGGGCCTGGGCGTAAAACTTTTCTTCAACACCATATTGTTGTGTATGTATGCGTACTTCGTGTATCGCCTCGAAGAAAACAAGTTGATGCGCTACATTTTGCGCCGCTAAACAACCTGGTTTTTGATTTTTTGGGCGCCCCGGCGCGATGCGCCGTCGGTCCCCTCTGGGCTCGGCTGTTCGCCTCGGTGCTACGCACCTGCGCCTAGCGGCGCAGCCCGCCGGGCACCTGGCGCGTAAGATGGATTGGTTCTATTTTTTTTGTGATTTACCACCCCGTCTGCGCTACGTGGCGTTTTACGCCACCTGCGCATCCACCCCTCCTTTGCATGGAGGGGAGTCTAGGTCTTGTTGTATATTACTGATAATCAATTAAATATAAGATAAGCTAAATTCCCCTCCATGCAAAGGAGGGGTGGATGCAAGCGGAACGCGAAGCGTGGAGCGCAGCAGACGGGGTGGTAAAAAATAATGCTGTATACATTAACCTAGAACCAATCAATCCTGCCTCGGCGCGTTACCGATCACGTTTTACCCTTAATATATCGCTCCATTTGGTTGTGTAGTGTGGCGATTCCCATTCGGCTTTCCTGGACCAGCTTTTTTCAATGCCGCAAGCGGCAAATCCTACCACGTTCCGACCAGCCTTAAGGTTTATTTTATCCAGTGCCTCGGTTAACTTGCGGCTTTGCAGGTGTTTATCCGGCGCCACGAAAAGGTTTCCCTGCACGCAGTTATCCGAGCGGAGTTCGCTCACCATCACGCCGGCTTTCTTGTAATTACAACCGGCTTCGTACAAGCTCCGCAACGATAGCAATGCCCAATGTATCAGTTCGTTGGTGTTGGCCGTGGGCAATGGCAGTTCAATACTGGTTACAAAACAAGCTTTACCATCGCTGCGGTTATTCCGGAATGGGTTAACCCAGAGGTACACGCTCATGGCGGCGGCTACCATGTGGTACTTCCTTATTTTTTCGGCCAGGCGGGTGGTATAGCTGGCCACGGCTTCTTCCAGTTGGGCCAATTCGTACACATCGTAGCGGAACGAGCGCGTTACCATCAGGTTTTTACGTTCGGTGGCAGGCGTTTCCATATCAAAGCAAGCTTTACCATTGATTTCCTTGTGCAAACGCAGTCCGTTTACACCTAGGTTGCGGTAAATCAGGGATGGATTGGCCGCCTGGAATTGTGCTGCCGTGCGGATATTCAAAAAACCAAGCCGTTTGGCATAACCCCTTGCAATACCCCAAATGTCTTGTACCTCAACCTTGGGTAGCCATTCGGCGCGTGCATCGGGCGTAATGAGGCTATAAACACCTGTTTCAGTATGTTTTTTGGCAATACGGTTGGCTAGCTTGGCCAAGGTTTTACTCGGGGCAATGCCCACCGATACGGGTATACCCGTGCAGCGTTTCACGTCCGTGCGCATGGCTGCACACAAGTCGATCAACTGCTGTTCCGACTGACCGTGAAAATTAAAGCACAAGAAACTCTCATCAATGGAATATACTTCTACCTCGGGGCTGTACTGCGCTAGGATTTGCATAACGCGTTCGGATAGGTCGCCATACAAGGGGTAATTCGAAGAAAAAACCTTTACCTTATGTCGTTTCAGCAAAGGGCTAATTTCCCAGTAGGGTGTACCCATCTCAATGCCAAGGGCTTTGGCTTCGGCCGAGCGTGCAATGATACAGCCATCGTTGTTCGAGAGTACCACGATGGCTTGGCCTTCTAGATCAGGCCTAAACACGCGCTCGCAGGAGGCGTAAAAATTATTGCAATCTACTAGGGCATAATATTTCATGCCTCAAAAATAAAACAAATTGTTTCAAATTTGATAATTATTTGTTTTTGCGTGCTGTCGCCTGCGCCAGGTGCCCGGCGGGCGCGGCTGTAGGCCGCGGTGCGTAGCACGGAGCGCCAGCGAACCCCAGAGGGGACCGACGGCGCGCAGCGCCGGGGCGCCCAAATCAAAAAAACTATAAACTGGATTACTCGGCGAGTAAAAACTGTTTCTCCACTTCCTCGTCTAGGCCCTTTTCATTCACGAAAGTGGCGATGATAATGAGTGTACCGCCGGGTTTTAGGCTTTTGATAAATCGTTTAATGGATTTTCCGGGCACATCCGAGGCTTTTTCGCGATATATGCTAAGGCCTTTGTGCAGGTAAGTGAAGGAAATACTTTTGGGAGTGGTTTCTTGTCCCATCAAGTCACGAACCTTTACGGGGTCATCTACTTTGGCGAGGGCTACTTTTTTGCTCATCTGGCTGGCATATTGCCCTGACCAGTCGAGCCGATACACCTTTTCACCAAAACGATCTTCAAAGCTTTTAAGGTTAAAACTTACGGGTAGGGTAAGGGTTTGTTCTACGGGTTCATCGTAGGCCATGGCTGGGGCCCAATCTGGGAACAAGCTGACTACGCGCAGCACTTCCTTGCCGCAATCGCCGCCAATATCCCGCAGTAATTTAACCTGCGTGGTTTTACCTTCGGTGCTCACGGTAAACTGAACTACCACAGTGCCTTCAATACCTTGCGCTTTGGCTGCTTCCGGAAACAGGATATTATGGTTAATAAATTCCAGCAGCAAGGCATCAGAACACTCGCGCTGCGCGGTAGCGTCGGCTTGTTGGGTGCAACTCCGGTCAAAGAGTGGCGATTGGCTTTCCTGGGCGGTTGAAGCCAAGCACAGCAAGGAGCAAGCAATGAAAAACAAGCCTTTCATACCATATTATTTATCACCGATATAAGCAATGCACTTTAGTTCAATAGCGATGGCCGTAGGCAGGGAGTCGATGCCGCAGGTTGTTCTGCAAGGTTGAGCATCCTTAAAATACTCGGCGTATACACGGTTATAGGTATGAAAATCGCGTTTCATATCCGTCAGGAAAACGGTTACGTCAACCAGGTCTTCCCATTTGGCACCGCTGGCTTCCAATACGCTCTGTACATTTTTGAATACAGAATGGCATTGTGCTTCAAAATCAAATTCGAGGAAATTACCGCTAGCACTTTGTTTCAAGCCTGGAATGCTATCGTCTTGAGGGTCGCGTGGACCGATGCCAGACAAAAAGAGTAGATTACCTACCCGGCGGGCGTGTGGGTATAAACCAACGGGCTTAGGCGCCCCAGATGCGTGTATTTTCTCGTTCATCAATTTAAATTGCAGTTACCGTAAACTTGTAATTTTCCATCACGGGGTTGGCCAAGAGTTTTTTGCAGGCAGCATCAACAGTTTGCTCGGCTTCGGCTTGGCTAGCAGCGTCAAGGGTCAAGCTGATGTGTTTACCAATGCGAACGTCTTCTACACCATGCACATCAAGGCTTTTGATATTATTTTTAACGGCTTTACCTTGTGGGTCAAGCAATTCTTTGTGGGGCATGATGTCGATTTCGGCAATAAATTTCATGTCGGTGGATTGTTTAATTATTAAGTGCAAAGATACATATTGTGTATAAGTATTCACTAATTTTACCACATGGATTGGACTGTATTTTCAGAACCCTGGGCTCAGCGGGCCTTAATCACCTCCTCGATGGTAGGCGTGATGTGTGGCGTGCTGGGTACATTCGTGGTGCTCCGCAACATGTCGCTCATTGGCGATGCCCTTTCTCATGCCGTTTTACCCGGCGTGGTATTGGGTTTCATGGTGGTTGGTGTAAGCGCTGGCAGCAACCTCGGTATATTTGCCGGGGCTGTTATGGCGGGTTTATTCACGGCGGTGGCCATCACTTGGATTCAGGACAAAATCAAAACCAAGCCCGATGCCGCTATCGGTATCGTTTTTACCGCCATGTTCTCCATCGGGGTTATCGGTATCTCGTGGCTGAGTAAATCTGAAGGCGTTCACCTCGATTTAAAAGACTTCCTTTTCGGCAATGTGCTGGGTGTGAATGACAGCGACATGAACCTGACGGCCATTGTGCTTGTCTTTGTGCTATCTAGCATCATTATCTTGTATCGTTACTTGTTTGCCACGACGTTCCAGCCAGTAGTGGCCGAGGCCATGGGTATTTCAACCCGCGGCATACATTATTACCTTATGTTGTTGTTGTCGTTTGCCGTGGTAGCAAGTTTGCAATCGGTAGGCGTTATTTTGGTGGTGGCTATGCTCGTTACCCCGGCGGCCACGGCCTTGTTGCTTAGCAACCGATTACATTGGGTATTGGTGATAGCGGCGGCTTTTGGCCTTTTGTCGACCATTACTGGATTCATTGCCTCCGTGATGTTTGAAACGCCACCTGGGCCGGCGATGGCTATCATGGCAACTTTATTTTACCTGATTACCGTCACGCTTTCACCGCAGAAAGGTTTACTCTCGTCGTGGTTGCGCAAGCGCAAGCAACGCCAGCGTATTATACGTGAGGATGTATTGAAACAAGTATTGAAGCTCGATGAACTCAACGAGCTAAGCCTTGATAAACTAGCCCACAAAATGGGGCATCATCAAGCTAGGGTGCAAAAAGCATTATCGCAGCTAGCGCAACTGGGCTATGTGTCGCTGCAAGGGGCGCAAATAAAACTCACCGATGAAGGCCTTACACAAGCCACCCGTTTGGTTAGGGCCCACCGACTATGGGAAACCTACCTCGTGCAGCACATGGGCATGGCTTCTGATCAAATCCACGAGGATGCCGAACGCTTTGAGCACCTGCTCACCGACGATATGCTCGACGAGGTAGAAGCGCACCTGGGTTACCCCAGCATAGATCCCCACGGCTCGCCAATACCCAAGCGGGCCGACCAGCCCCTTTGTCCGCTGGCCCGTTTACAAGTTGGCGACAAGGCCAGCATCGCCACCGACCAGCTCAACGAGTTTGTCCGGGCCGAGCTTTGGCGATTAGGTCTACAGCCTGGCGCTACATTTCTGGTGCAGGAAAAAACTAAAACATATATCATCATCGAGCTGGATAACCGCAATATTGAAATAGGCGATACGCTGTGCCAGAAGATTAATGTGGTGCAGGGGTAGGGGGGTATTGAGGCTTAGTTTTATGGAAAAGCAGCAACCGCTGCCATTGGAATTTCTACCGATGGCAGCGGTTTTTTAATGTACATTAAACGCCCCCTCAAATTTTTTTTCAAAAAAAATGCAAAAAAATTACCGCGCATTGAAACTTATCCTACCTTTGTAGTGTATTAGTAATGTAGTACACTAAAACATTATCAAAATGATTCAGCTAAAAGACATTTCATTCGGTTATCAGAAACAACAAGCCTTGTTTCACGACCTTAACCTAACGCTACAAGATGGCAACATCTATGGTTTGTTGGGTAAAAACGGTGCTGGTAAAACCAGCCTACTCAAAATCATCAGCGGATTGCTGTTCCCTAAGCAAGGTACCAACCACGCCTTTGGCTTTACCCCTGCCGAACGTCACCCTGATTTCTTGGCCGATGTATTCTTCATCCCCGAGGAGTTCCCGGTAGGTCCTGTAAGCATCCAGAGCTTTGCACGTACCTACTCGGTATTTTACCCTAAGTTCAATGCCGAGCAATTTGCCAAGGTTTTGGCCGAGTTCCAGTTGGATGCCAAGGCCAACATGTCGAAACTATCTTTCGGGCAGAAGAAAAAGGCCGTGCTAGCCTTTGGCATTGCGGCCAATACCCGCTTGCTCATCCTCGATGAACCGACCAACGGCTTGGACATCCCCTCTAAAACGCAGTTCCGCAAGGTAATTAGCGAGATGATTGACGAGACCCGCACGGTTATCATTTCAACACACCAAGTGCGCGACTTGGGTACTTTAATGGACCCCATCATCATCATCGACGGGGGCAAGGTACTGTTTAACCAAAGTATGGAGGCCATTACCGAGAAACTCGAGTTCCGCCTCGTGCAATCGCTTTCCGAGCCTGCCGATGCCCTGTACTTTGAACGCGTGCCCGGTGGTTTTATGGCCATCTACCCCAACGACGGTAGCCGCTACTCGGAACCCGATATTGAAATATTATTCAACGCCATTATCCAACATACACCCGCTGTACTGGCCGCTTTTGCTTAAACCTTTGGGTTTATTGCGTGAGCTGGCCGGAAGGCAGCGGCGTAGCCGCTGGTGCGCAGCACCGAGCGAACAGCGAGCCTGTAGGACAGCGACGGCGCAGCCCGGAGGGCAAGCCGGCACGCCCCAATCAACATCATCCCTAAAAAAACTCGATCCATGAATATTCAATTCAATCTCCAGCGTTTTACCGCCTTGTTGAAGCGCGATTTCAACGTACACTACCGCAAGTTGCCTTTGTTTGCCGCCGGCCTAGGTGCTTTCTTGCTCTTGATACTCGGTATCGAAATGAGCAACGACCACTATACCATTAATAACCCTATGCTGATGCAAGAATTGTACAGCGTGGTGCTGATGGGCTTGGGCTTGGTATTTACCTCATTTATGTTCCGCGAGATGTACCCCGCTTCCAACAAACAATTTTACCTGCTCATACCAGCCTCTAGCTTTGAAAAATTGCTGAGTAAATGGTTGCTATCAAGCATCGGCTACGTCATTATTTGTACCCTGCTTTTCTATGTGTTGTACCCCCTGGTATTGCTTTTGCAACAAGTGTTAGGCGTTAGTGGTAGCTACCAGTTTAACCCGTTCAGCGGCGATACCTGGTTGGTACTGAAAGTGTATTTACTGGTCCAGCCCTTGTACTTATTGGGTGCTGCAGCATTCGACCGCTACGCATTACCTTATACCATATTGAGTATGAACGTGATAGCTATTGGCATGGGCCTGTTGTGGGCCGTGGTTGGCTACTTGCTGATTGGTAATATTGAAGCTCCTGTACACGGAACATACGTAGATATTAGGCCTTTTGGTCGCCTAGAGGACTTTGCACAAACCGCACTGGGTAGCGCGTTGCTCTGGTTGTCGGTATTTATCCCGGGCTTGCTCAGCTTGCTGGTAGCCTATTTCAAAATCAAAGAAAAAGAAGTATAATGGAATTTAACAGCCAAATCCCCATATTCGTCCAGATTGCCAACTTAGTCATTGACGAGGTGCTGGAACGAAAACTAAAGCCCAACGACCGTATCCCATCGGTGCGCGATCTGGCCACGCAGGTGCAGGTTAACCCCAACACCGTGATGCGCAGCTTTGCTTACCTGCAAGACCAAGAGGTTATTTACAACCAGCGCGGTATCGGGTATTTCATCAGCGATGATGCCTTTACCAAGGCGCTCGAAACCCGCCGCAAGGAGTTCGTGGAGACTTTCCTGCCCGAACTGAGCAAGAAAATGCAACTCTTGAACATTGATGGTCCGGAGTTACTCGATTTGATTAACCGTCAACAACACGGTATTTAACGCACTCTTAAATCCCTAAAAAACACTACAATGAAAACAAGTAATAAAATTTTAGCCGCCATTTTAGGCTTAATCTTCTTCTCTGGCCTAGTTGTCATGATTTTCCTGAAAGCCGAGGTAAACCACATGAAGCGCAACTTGGTGCAAGGCAACAAGCAAGTGATTAAAAAAGATACCACGCTACAGGCGTTCCAGTCTATTGAAGTAGAAGGTACCATTGATGTGGAGCTGCGTCGCGACTCGGTTTTCGGCATGACCATCGAGGCCGAGTCAAATATCATCCCGCTGTTTGAAGCCAAAGTAAACGAGGGTAAATTAATTATCCGTACCAAGCGTGGTGTGGGTTTCAATGCAAACACGCAGCCCAAGATTTACTTGAGCCTACCCGGTTTCAATGGCCTGTATTTGCATGGAGCTTCAACCTTGACCAGCCGTGATTCTAGCTGGGTACTCGACGACCTTGATATTGAGATAAGTGGTGCCAGCGACCTTAATCTATGGTTCAGCGCCCGCGATTTGGACATATCGGTGAGCGGCGCCAGCGAGATGAGCTTGGGCGGCCAGGCCGACAAGCTTGACACCGACATATCGGGCAATGCCACCATGAAAGCCTTCAAGCTGGTTTGCAAACAAGCCGAGGTTGAGGTGAACGGCGTGGGCGAGCTAGAGTTGCACGTGACCGAATCGTTGAAGGCCAACGTGTCGGGCAACGGCGATGTAGCCTACAAAGGCAGCCCCAAAACAGTCGACCAATCGGTTAACGGCGTGGGCAGCGTACACAAAGTTGACTAGTTATAGCAAAAGAAATAGGTTCATATGGTTTGCAAGGGTTTGGTCAGCAATGGCCAAACCTTTTTTGTTTTGAGCCAAAAAGTCATTTAATCATTTACTCCAAAATCATTTAGGTCCTTTTTGGGCGCGTCGGCCTGCGGCCGTCGGGCTTTGCGCGGCTGCGCGTTGCTTGTCCCTTCGGGAGCGGCTTCGCCGCCCGCTCCAATCCCTCGCGCGGGATGCCATGCTGTTTTGGCTTGTAACCTAACGGTTACTGTCAATTTGTCACGTAAAGGCCCTCTGGCACGGCCTTCGCGTATGCGCAATACCACGCCCGATAACAGGGGTCAGGCCACTTCACTTCACAAAAAATATCAACGTTATTATGCCATCAGGTACTATTTCCGTTCAAACCGAGAACATTTTCCCGATTATCAAGAAGTTCTTGTACTCCGACCAAGAAATTTTCTTGCGCGAACTCATCGCGAATGCCGTTGACGCCACATCTAAGATTAAAACCTTATCGTCGAGGGGCGAGTTTAAAGGCGAACTAGGCGCAACCAACATTGATATCATCCTGGATGCCGAAGCCAAAACCCTCACCATACGCGACCGCGGTATCGGTATGACCGAGGAAGAAGTAAACAAATACTTAAACCAAGTGGCCTTTTCATCGGCCGCTGAATTCCTCGAAAAGTATAAAGACGATACGAATATCATCGGACATTTTGGCTTGGGCTTTTACTCGGCCTTCATGGTAGCCGATAAAGTAGAGGTCATTACCAAGTCATGGCAAGATACTCCTGCTGTAAGCTGGACTTGCGACGGCCAACCAGAATATACCATCGACAGCGCCGAACGCGATTTCCGTGGTACGGATATTATCTTGCACATTTCAGAAGAAGCAGATGAATACCTGCTCAAGGACCGTATCCAAAAACTGCTCGACAAATACTGCAAATTCCTACCCGTTGAAATCGTTTTTGGCACCCGCACCGAAACCCACTACGAGGGCGAAGGCGACGATCAAAAGGCCGTAAGCACCGAAGTGCCTAACCAGGTGAACAATACCAACCCGCTATGGAAAAAAAGCCCTAGCGAGCTGAAAGACGAGGATTATATCAATTTTTACCAAGAGCTTTACCCTTACAGCGAAGCTCCGCTATTTTGGATTCACCTGAATATCGACTACCCATTCAACTTGACAGGTGTGCTTTATTTCCCTCGCTTGAAACAAAACATCGAGGTACAGAAAAACAAGATACACCTGTATAGCAACCAGGTGTTTGTAACCGACGAGGTAAAAGAAATTGTGCCTGAATTCTTGATGTTGTTGCACGGTGTAATCGACTCGCCAGATATCCCGCTGAACGTGTCGCGTAGTTATTTGCAAGGTGACCGCAACGTGAAAAAAATATCGGAGTACATCACCAAGAAGGTGGCCGATAAACTGGACGAGATGTTCCGCAAGGAACGCGAAAAGTATGAAGAAAAGTGGGAAAGCATTAACGTGTTTGTCAAATACGGCATGCTTACCGACGAGAAATTCAACGAGAAAGCCCGCAAGTTCTGCTTACTCGAAAACGTGGACAATAAATTGTTTACCTTCGAAGAGTACAGGGCCAAAATTGCCGAAACACAAACCGATAAGGCTGGTAAATTGGTGCATCTTTACACCAATAATTTGATTGCCCACGATAGTTATGTCAAGGCCGCACAAGACCGTGGTTACGATGTGTTGCTATTCGATCAGATTATCGATGCCCACTTCATGCAGAAAGCAGAGGTTGACCATGACAAAATTGCATTTGCCCGGGTTGACGCAGATACCATGGACCGTTTAATTCAAAAAGATGAAAAACCGGAATCTGTACTGAACGAGGACGAAACCAAAACGCTAGAACAACTGTTTAAAGATAAGGTAGGGGATTCATTGGCTAGGGTTGAACTCGTGCCAATGTCGCCAAACGACCAACCTGTCGTCATTACCAAACCCGAGTGGATGCGCCGCATGAAAGAGATGCAAGCACTAGGTGGCGGTATGGATTTTCCAGATTCTTATAACGTGGTGGTCAATACTAATCACCCGATTTTCTCGGGTAAACTCTTCAAGTTAGAAGACGATGCACAAAAAGGGGAATTAACTAAACACCTGTACGATTTGGCTCGTCTGCACCAGAACATGCTTCAGGGTGCAGAACTCACGGATTTTATCCGTAAAAATTTAGACTTGTTGAGCAAGTAAGCGAGGAGAGACGACAATCACCTTCCATTTTGGCTTGTTTTACTTGTTTATAGGCGCTCTCGGTGTGGTAACCGAGGGCGCTTTTTTTGTTGCCGTTGATAATTTCGGCTTACTTCCGTACATTTGCATTACAATCCTGCAATCTTGTTACCAATTATAACCCTCACCACCGACTTTGGCCTCCGCGATCACTATGCGGCCATCCTGAAAGGCACGATTTTAAGTCGCTGCAACGATGTTCATTTTGTAGATATCAGCCATGAGATTGACCAGTACAATATTGTACATGGTGCTTTTGTATTGCGCAACACCTATAAACACTTCCCTGCAGGTAGCATCCATTTGCTGGCCGTGAATAACTACTACCGCCGTACCCCTCGTTTTTTATATTTCGAGCATGAAGGTCAATATTTTGTAGGCCCCGACAACGGTATTTTCAGCCTTGTATTTGATCAAATGCCCAAGGATATAAAAACCTTGGCGCTGCCTACTGGGTTGACATTTCCCTTGGGTGAACTATTTGCCCAAGCGAGTAAGATATTAATCGACAACCAGGGCCAATCACTCCCTGGCGATACCGCTGGTGATATTACCGAAAGGATTACGCTTCAACCGGTTAAAAACACCAACCAAATTCGTGGGGCTGTGATTCACGTGGATACCTACGAGAACGTTGTGCTGAATATCGACCGACAATTGTTTGACGAAGTTCGCCAAGATCGCGATTTTGCCCTCTACTTTAAACGCCACGACCCGATTATAAGCTTGAGCACGCATTACTCGGATGTTCCGATCGGTGAGTTGCTTTGTTTGTTTAACTCGGCTGGCTTCTTGGAGATTGCGGTCAACATGGGTAGGGCATCTTCCCTCTTTGGGCTCAACGTAGACGACACGGTGCAGATTGACTTTAAATAAGTGCGCCAGGCATGCGGAGGGCAGCGCCGAAGGCGCTGGTGCGAAGCACGGAGCGCAGCGAACCCCGAAGCACGCCGACGGCGCGTAGCGCCGGGGCGCCCAAATAAATATAAATCTTTCGTTGTGAATTTGATGGAGCAAGTCTCTAATCTCCCAGCTCCAACTGGTTTTTGATCAAAGTATAATATGCTCCACGCTGGGCAATCAAGTCCTCGTGTTTGCCTTGCTCAATGAGTTTGCCTTGGTCTAGGACGATGATTTGGTCAGCGTTTTTCACGGTACTCAAGCGGTGTGCAACTATAATAACCGTACGACCCGCAAAAAAATCTTCCAGGTTGGCCATGATTTGGCGCTCGTTATTGGCATCTAAAGCGTTGGTGGCTTCATCAAAATAGATGAAGTCTGGATTTTTATATACAGCTCTTGCAATCAATATCCGTTGTTTTTGCCCTTGGCTTAAACCAACGCCATCGCCACCAATTTTAGTGTTGTAGCCCAATGGCATAGATTCAATAAATGCTTGGATATTGGCTACCTGGACAGCTTTCAGCAGCTTATGTTTATCAACTTGCTCTTGCCCCAATGCGATGTTTTTGGCAATGGTGTCTGAAAAGATAAATCCATCTTGCATGACGGTTCCCACCCGATCCCGCCAACGGGTTGGTTCAATGGCTTTCAAAGGCGTTTCGCCTAGACTAATGCTGCCACTCGTTACATCGTAAAATTTCAAGAGTAACTTGAGGAGGGTTGTTTTCCCGCTACCACTGCTCCCTACGATGGCGGTTACTTTGCCTGCGGGGATGTGTAGATTAATATCTTGCAAGGCATAAGCCGATAGTTCATTGTAGCGGAAAGAAACGTTTTCAAACTTAAGGTCCTTGCCCTCAAAGTCGATATTGGCATAATGGTCATCGGGTAACTTCTCATCGGCCAGCTTGTAAATCTCCGATAGGCGTTCTAGGCTTATTTTTGCGTCTTGGGCTGCCCTGAAAAAATTGACCAATTGTGTAAGCGGCCCGTTGAGCTGCCCGATAATATACTGCACCGCCAACATGGCACCTAGGCTCATCTGCCCCTTTATAACCGCATAAGCCGAAACGAAGGTGATGATGATGTTTTTCAGTTCGTTGATGAATGAGCCGCCGGCTTCCTGTGTTTGGTCTAAGGCCAAGGATTGAACATTCAACCGGAAGAGTTTAACTTGTATACGTTCCCATTCCCAACGTTTTTGCTGCTCGCTATTGTGCAGCTTAATGTCTTGCATGCCGTTGATGAGTTGAATCAAGCTCGACTGGTTGGCCGACATTTGCTGGAATTTCTTGTAATCCAGTGTTTTTCGGCGGCGCATGAAAAATAATATCCAGGCCGTGTACAACATGGCCGAAAGGATAAATATGGCAAAAATCAAGGGGTTGTACAGCAGCAACACAATGCCAAACACCAACAAGGTGATAGCCGAGAATAAGATATTAAGGGTTGATGCCGTTAAAAATGCCTCAATCCGGTAATGATCTTGAATGCGTTGCAGTAAATCGCCGGTATGTTTACTATCAAAGTAGCTGATGGGTAAACGCATCAACTTCATCAGGAAGTCGGAGATAAGTGCGATGTTGATTCGCTGGCCGATATGCAATAGCATCCATGAGCGGATGATGGCCAAGCCAGTTTGGCCTAAGAACAACATCAACTGCGCAGCCAAGACGATATACACAAAATGTAGATTCTGCTGCTCGATACCGACATCCACCACGGCCTGGGTCAGGAAAGGAAAGGCTAGTTGTAGTAAACTGCCAATCAACAAGCCGATAATCAGTTGTGTCCACAAGCCTTTATGAACTTTCAAATAGCGCCAAAGCAAGCCAAAGCCAGCCCGTTCAACGGGTTCATCGTCTAGTTGGTAAAACTCTGGCGTGGTTTCAAACAGCAATAAAATACCCGTTTCAACGGTACTTTTGGCGTCGCTAATCCAGCCGGCCTTAAACTCGTTTAGGCTCATTTTTACCTTCCCGTGGGCGGGGTCGGCTACAAATACATGTTTATCGTTGATGTCGTACACCAGCACGAAGTGTTGCTGTTTCCAATGGGCCATGCAAGGCAGTGGCACATCGTACAGCGAGGGCATTTCAGGGTCGGAGGATTGGAGGGGTAATTTAACGGCCATGGTCCGCAGGCCTATACTTTCGGCACCGAGGCTGACCCCTTGGAGCGACACACCTTCCCGATCTATATGACAACGCTCGCGCAGGGTTTGCAAGGCATAGTGTTGCCCATAGTGCGCTGCGACCATGCGCAGGCAGCTTGGGCCACAATCCATGGCGTCGAGTTGTTTATAAAAGGGGAATTTTTTCATGGTCTCTCTTGCATCAAAGTACAAATTTGAGCAAATAATAACGAAAAACAAAAAAGGCGCGCCAATTGGCGCGCCTTTTTATCAAGTTATCGGTATAAAACGGGCATTACACGTTCTTGTCTGCTTCCATTTCTTTTTCTGGAGCGTCGAGTTCTGCTGGTTTTTTAACTTCGATTTCAATTGGTTGAGCTACTTCTGGCGCTTCTACCATGCCCATTTCGGCCATGAGCGAATCCAATGAAGCTGAAGATTTCACACCGTCAAGTGCTTTGTCGATTTCAGCATCGATAGATTTTTCCTGGTTGGCAATTTCGCCGTATGATTCAGCCAAAGATTCAGCTTCTTCTACTTTTTCTTTCATTTTTTCTAACATGGCGATAGTGCTTGAAGAGTCGATATTAGCCAATTGCTTGTTGATTTTTTGAGTAGCGGTACTAACCTTATGACGGGCTTTAAGCGAGCGCAATTCGTTTTCCCAAGCAGCCAACTGGCTTTTGAGTTGTTTAACTTTCGCTTCGAGGTCGGCGGCCATTTTGTCGTAACGGGCGAGGCTCTCGCTAGATACTTTAGCCAATTTGAGTTGTTCTTCCTTGCGAGCAAGGGCTTCGCCGGCGAGGCGTTTAGCTTCTTCTATGTCGAGTTGGCCGTTTTTAGCTTTGTTCAGCAAAGCGCGGGCTTTCACCTCGTAATCTTGGGCCAATTGGGTTTGGTTCTCGGCGTCGCGGCGGGTGCGGATGGCGATGGCTTTCACCTCGGCAAGGCTCTTGATACTTTCGTCAAGATTTTTGCGGAGTTCGCGAAGACCTTCTTCGGTCATCTCTATCGGGTTTTCAATGCTATCGAGCGCAGCATTGCTCTTGGCACTAAAAATACGGAATAAGCGTTTAAGTAATTGCCACATGGTGTTCTTGGTTGAATGAGTAATGGTTAATTTGGAAGGTAAAGATATAATTATTTCCCGAAACTGATAAACTCATCAGCGTGCTCGGCCAAGGCGATTGAAAGCGCGTGGATAGAGTATTCCAACTCGTTCAGGTCGAGGTTTTCGGTTTGGAGGGTATCGCGGAAAATCACTTTTCGGCCAGATTCGTCCAATACCAAGGCCCCGTGGATAAGCCCGCGGCTAATCTGCATCAAGCGGGTGAGGATGGCGGAGTCGTTGCTGTGCAGGTCGAAGAGTGGTTGTTCCATGATGAGCAGCCCGTCCTCAAGGTCAATAACGAGGCTAGCAATACCACGGCCTTCATCAGATATGATGAACAATTGCTCGTCGCTTTCTTCCAAACGGATGTCAACGCCAAGCTCCTGGAGGAATCCTTTTACCTTTAAAAAATCTTTCATTTGCAGTAGTTTGAAATGGGTTTAATAAACAGTTTGGCTGCCTCATCGTGCAGACTTAGTTTCAACGTAGCAATAAATTAAAAAGTTTCAGAATAGCGCTAGCAAAGTGTTTTTTTAGGTTTTTGGGGCGGCCCGCCCGCTTTGCGGTCGGCGCTACGCTCCGGGGCTCGCTATTCGCTCGGCCCGCTTCGCGGTCTGGGCTTCGCCCACCCCTCCGCATCGCTGCCGCAGCCTGCTGCCATTAAATAAGTTTGAGCACATGATTTATAATGCGCCTGCGTTTGTCCAGCCGCCTAAAAGGCTGAAATATATCCCAACAATAGCCGAAAAATAAAACAGTGGGGGAAAAATTCTCAAGTTATAGTGGTAACATTTGAGTATATTTTGCATTATGAGTTGAATTCTGTTTATATTTGTACACGTTAAAGTATTGAGTGCAAGATGTCAACAACAAAAACAGAATGCCATGAGGTTGAAATTCCTTTTTTTGAGCATTTTGATTCCACTATCTTGTATGTTGGTAGGCCAAAGACCTGGCAATAGATGTCGAGACTCAAAGTTGCAGCTTACCACGATTACAGTATCGGCTACAAAACTAGATGATTCGAACTTCAGCTATCACTTTGTCGCAGGCATTTACAATAGCTCCGATGATACTATATACTTACCCGAACATAGTATCGAGTATAAAGCTGTATCGCTGTTTGTTCCTTCCGATATGCAGGATTTGCTCCTTTGCAAGGACATGTTCCAAGAAAAACCATATAGGGGTTATTACCCTATGTTTTTGAAGTGCATACCCAGTGATACTACCATGCTGGTATTTAATGTGGTTCTCGGTTCAAAACATGAACAACTATTTTTTTATTACAGTAGTAAAGAAGGCATTGGGGTACATTTTAGGCATTTAGTTGCAGACCGTCAGGCAACTTTAGACATGCTGGAAAGCCAGGGTAAACGAGAGGCTTATAAAACGAAAAAAATGGCAGAGATTGACGCTAAGATTGATTTTTACATGAAGAAATTATATCTGACCGATTTTGGTGCTTTAGTCAAAGTTTCATTTGAATAATTGCCCTTCTAGCACTGCGCTGGCGCTGGTAAGAGGGTGGATGATTTCAGAAAAATACGCTACAGAACTATGAAAAAGTGTCTTTTAAGTTTATTGATTGGAGTCTTGATTACAGGGAGTTTGATGGCACAACCGGGAAGGCCACACGACCTGCTGGACTCCTTTAACCTTGCTCACCTAATTAGCTGGGAGCAAAGGCAAAGAGGCGTACGAGCTAAACAGTCGGTGATGGAAGGGCACCCAGACTCACTAATCCTCTTCGTAAAGAAGTACGATCCGATTTTAAAATCAATGAGGGGGCAAACAGTTTATGCCCTGTCCCCCAGCTTATTGGTTTGTAGAGATAAACTCGAATACCAAACCAGCGTTTCAGAGGCCTTGTCCGGTTACGATCAACTAATGATAGAACTAAGTCGTGTAAATATTCAGCTAGATAGTTTCCTTCATTATCTCCCTAGTGTGTGGTATGTAAGTTTAGCTGGACCACGTTTTGTGCATGATACCACCGGGCTTAGCCAATACCGTGGAAATGGCAAGCTCAAGTGGAACATTATAGAACCTTCGGTTATCACGAAGCGGATTAAATCGTTGAGTTTATCGTACTCGGGCACGAGGGGCTTCAAGCTACGGCACACTGATTTTCCGGGGGTAGTTATATTGGGTATATCTGATAGCTATATGAAGCCCAAGAAAGTCACTATTTTTCCTCGGGAGATTTACCGAATGGAAAATTTGAAAGCAATTGTTTTTTACCATATTTTTAGCTTAAAGCAATTGCGGAAACTACCTAGGAAAAACAAATTGGAGATGATTCGGATTACATTACAAGAAGATGTGGTAGATGATTTACCAGCTAGCATCAGGTGTTCGAAGATGCTCCAAGTCTTTTCCATAGAAGTGCCCCATGTTACCGAGAGCCTTGTGAAAACGCTGAACGGGCTGGGCAAAGGGGTTAAGGTGATGCTTGCCGTGGGTGAGCTCAGGAAGGGAGACCACAAGTTGCTCGATAGGATAACCTCGGTTCATGGGCTCAGGGTGTATAAGTACGATGAAGCATGCCTAGAAGAGGCGGATGTGCTACTCGAAAAATTTGCCAGGTATAGGGTTTTATTTTGGGGGAGCCCTGTGGGTATGGATGATTACTTAGAAGTGAAGGATTTTCTCAATGGCGAAGCGCTCGACGCACACAAAAAACTGGATAACCTAAGCCTAAATATACTTCAAGAACTCCGTCCGGGATGGTTTGATTAAATTTGTACAGGAATAAAGAGAGAGATTGAAGATGACGACAACGGAGGGCGTAGCCAAGGGTGGTAGCTGGTGCCACCCGCTCGACTCTGCCAGGGTTAGCTTGAACCATTATTACAGTGGTCCCGCCAAGTGGCTAGGTTTCAGGGTGGTGGGTACTTGGTACAACCCTGGGCGTTAAGGTTCTAACTATGCGGTGTGTAAAACGACCGCGCAAGCTGCCTGGAGGGCTGCGGCTGCAAGCCGCAGGTGCGTAGCACCGAGCGTTTAGCGAGCCCGGAAGGGAGCGACCCTCGCGAGTAAGGGCGTACTGCGGTACGCCCTTACTCGCGAGGGATGCGCCCAAAAAAGAAAGGATAAAATGTAGGTATAAAAACCTTATATTTGTACACGTTAAAGTATTGAGTGTTACACTTTGCCCTTCCCCTTTATGGGCAGCAAGAATATTAATTCACAATAACTGGCATTCAGAATGAGAAAGATAGTTTTAGCAACAACAATATTGCTCTTCTGGACAAATGCCTTGATTGGACAAAGGTGGCCTAGGTACCAATTATATGTATCGGAGCATTATTACAAAATAATGGATAAAGGTGTGGATAGCCTTAATGTCCTGAACCCAAATTCCGTGGTAAAAATGTACGATGATTTTTCATGGTTTAATTATAACCTTCCCCCTGATAATGACTCAATTGCAGAGTGGAGTGGTAGCTATATTCCAGAGGACTCCTTGGGCAGACGAATCTATACAATTAATCTCCGTTCGCATGGTAGCGGGTTAAGCGATGATATCAAGGCCAAAATCAAGTCTAGGCAATTCAACTTTGCCTCTTTATACACTACCTCTTTTAATGATATAGGTAACTATCTGAAAAATCAACAATTTTTAATAGAGTTGAATATAGGAGAAATCTACGGGGAGGCGAAAAAGGACTATGTTTTTCCAAGGCTGAGCAAAGCGGTCAAAAGGAAAATAACTATACTAAGCACACCGTTCACTTGTCAGCACCTTTATAAGATGCACCGGATTAAAAGGTTCAAAAGTCTTATAAGTTTAACCATAAGCCCCTCACGAAACCAATCCTACCAAGATTTTAAGTTTTTGAGGAGTCATAAACGCCTTGTACACTTTCATTCTCCTTTACAATTACCGGAAACCCTAAAGATATGCCCTACAAATTTACAAGAACTTCAAGTTTATAAACTGGACAACTGTGATTTTGAGCAGGAAGATTGGGCTGACGATTTATTACGGTTAAAAAAATTAAAAAAAATGTATATCATCTCCGCAGAATTTTCACTTAAAGAATGCGATAGGCTTTTCAATGTGCTAGATAAAATTCCTGATTTTGAACAAATTATAATTGGGGAGAGCTCGCTATTCAGCTACGAGGAATTCAAGGAAATGTATCCAGATAGCAAGTATATAACCTATCCCTTTAAATATAACGGGGACTAATACCCCCCCGCGCAAGCTGCCCAGATGGCTGCGGCTGCAAGCCGCAGGTGCGTAGCACCGAGCGTTTAGCGAGCCCGGCGGGGAGCGACCCTCGCGAGTAGGGGCGTACCACGATACGCCCCTACTCGCGAGGGATGCGCCCCAAAAAAACAATAAAAGAAGTCAGTCTAGTACATAGATGATTTAACCTTATATTTGTACACGTTAAAGTATTGAGTGTAAAATGTCAACAACACTAAATATACCCAACTACGCAGCCTCGTACCTGAAACGCTTCGCGAACCAGGCTATACCGGCGAGCCAACTTGAAGTACGCTACCGCTTTATCGAGGCCGTGGAACGGCTATTTAGCGGGGTCGAGGACGTGGATAGCCTCTGGGCTAGCCTAGCCCAAAACCTCGACACCTATACCGATGTTTCGCGCCGCAGACCAGGGCACCTGCTGTTCTGGAACGACGGTAACACCGAGGGACTGGGCATCGTGCTGAACGATACCGACAAGTTGCTGCACCTTGACCCTGCCGCAAGCGGTACCCTATCCACCCTTAACGTGGCGGGTAGGGTCTATTTGGGTGGGGTGGACGTGAAGGTACTGGCTGACAACACTGGTGCCGATGCACCTTTGCCCATAATCCCTTACAAGACAGGTAAAACCCACGGCCGCAAACGAATATCTGCAGACCCCAATACGGGTCAATTGTCAGGTTTATTGATTTTTAATCAATTGGGGACAACGTCCAACTTTGATATAAATTCTTACGTAATAGATTTTGCAACAAATGTGCATGACTTCTGGAGCACTCAAGTTGTACCTTCTACCGGTGTACCCGTTAAAGTATATAGCCCTACTACTAGCCTAAATCCTTTTGTATCGGACCCGAACGTGAACCCCTATCTCCTAAACCGGAACAATGTTGACCAGTTCATCGCTGACATTGAAGCCGCAGGAGGCTTGAATGAGTGTATCTTTGCGGTACAAGATCAAAATATAAATTTGAGTTTACGTCCCCAAGATTTAACCAAGTTAAGCAACAGATTCCCAGCCACCTTCATCGATGTTGGCGATACCAGCCCCAAGAAGAACGCTCCATATCGTGTATCATTTGTGGACATCACTGAAGGGTACGGGTTCATGAACGTTGGGAACAATGCCGCCGAAGCTGCCCACGAGTTTGGGCACCTGTGTGGTTTGCAAGACCGTTACCTGGAGTGTATCGAGTATCCTAAGCTGTCTGGCTTAGAGTTCAATGCAACGGGTGAAGCTAGGCTATTATCTAATTATAGCTTAGATTCCAATGGGAGTAGCTTTGAAAATCAACTCCCGATAACTTCACCCCCGAATACTATTAACCCTATATTTGAGCCTCATCGTTCAAATGTGCCAATAGTTACTTGGCCTAAACAAATGGAGCTGGAGCCCGATTATGATTACCAAACCAACCTTTATTCGAGCCCGCTACCAGGTGCCACAACGGATTTGACAACTTACCAACTAGAAACGGTATTTAGCGACAGGATTGATAACCAGCATGTTAGGATAGACTTCTGGATTAACGATGTGGAACTAAATTATCTTGACGGTATTCATATTGATTACAGGGGGGCGGACATTTACAACCAAGATCAGGTGGATACTGACGTGGAACTAGAGTGCTATGATGCTTGGAAAAACGGAATAATAAGAAACCAGATACCTGGGCAAACTAAGATTGACTTCGTTAACCGGAAACATTGGCTGAAAATATACAAAGGTGGTAGTGGAAAGTATAAGTACATGAATAAAAAGTATGATAGTTATACAAGTCTGAAGGTATTCTTTCCTCAGCAATCTAGTTCAGGTAGGAGTCTGTATTGTGATTTAAAGGAATGGAAATTAGACGAAGCAGACTTCAAGCCAGGAAATAAGAACCCTTTTGCGTCGAAAGCATATCTCCCCTTATGGGCCGCAAGAATATTTATTCACACAAACTGGCATTCAGAATGAAATATTTACTAATCTTAGTTGTCTGCATTTGTAGTCAATACCAACTAAAAGCCCAGTGGTGGGGGCGATATAACTACGAGTTTTACAACAATACAATTAAGCAATATAGCAGATATATGACTCAAGAGGTAGATAGCCTGAATTCGCTTCGTCAAAATAATGCTATTTACCTACTTCACCAGTTATCTTGGTGTAAGGGAGAAGATGAAGAACTATCAATGTCTTTTACAGATTGGTGTTATTCAGACTATCCCGATACCTCTTTTACTCGAAACTACACGTTTTTTTTCGCTTCCGAAGGCAGGGACGGTTTGCCTAATTTTATCAAGGACAAAATTGAAGTCAACGAAATTAATTTCATAAGGTTTCAGACAATCTCGTTTGCGGATATGGGGAACTACTTGAGAAACCAAAAATTATTAGTTGAGCTAGATATCGCCGAGGCTTATGGTGAACCCAAGAAAAGACGTGTATGCCCCAAACTTGGCAAATCTACAGCCAGGAAAATAATAATATTAAGCACACCCTATTCTGACCAACCACTATATAAAATGCATCGGTTTAATAGGTTCTCCAACCTCGTTTACTTGACGCTCCGCCCATGGAGAAACCAAGATTACAGATCGCTCAAATTTGTCAAAAAATTTAAATATTTAAAGTATCTGTCATCGTGTCAACCTTTGCCGGAAACACTCACATTTTGCCCGAAAGGTATAAACGGCCTCGAAATTTACGAGCTGGTCAGTTCAGATTTGGAGCAAAAAGATTGGGACAAAAACCTCAAAAGGCTGACTAATTTGAAAATGCTAAGCATCGCATCCAACAGGCTACCACTAGATGATTGGAAAAAGGTATTCGATGTGCTAGAGGATATGCCTAATTTCGAAAAGGTTGAAATTAGAGGCAACTATCAATTCAGCTACGAAGAATTTAAAGAAATGTATCCTAATAACAAGTACATAACCGAAGAATTTACCTACTATGGTCACGATTGATAGTTATCTAGTACAAGCCCCCGCGCAAGCTGCCCAGATGGCTGCGGCTGCAAGCCGCAGGTGCGTAGCACCGAGCGTTTAGCGAGCCCGGCGGGGAGCGACCCTCGCGAGTAGGGGCGTACCACGATACGCCCCTACTCGCGAGGGATGCGCCCCAAAAAAACAATAAAAGAAGTCAGTCTAGTACATAGATGATTTAACCTTATATTTGTACACGTTAAAGTATTGAGTGTAAAATGTCAACAACACTAAATATACCCAACTACGCAGCCTCGTACCTGAAACGCTTCGCGAACCAGGCTATACCGGCGAGCCAACTTGAAGTACGCTACCGCTTTATCGAGGCCGTGGAACGGCTATTTAGCGGGGTCGAGGACGTGGATAGCCTCTGGGCTAGCCTAGCCCAAAACCTCGACACCTATACCGATGTTTCGCGCCGCAGACCAGGGCACCTGCTGTTCTGGAGCGATGGTAACACCGATGGCCTAGGCATCGTGTTAAACGATACCGACAAGTTGCTGCACCTTGATCCTGCCGCAAGCGGTACCCTATCCACCCTTAACGTGGCGGGCAGGGTCTATTTGGGAGGGCTGAGCATTGAGGGCTTTGCTATGTCGCCCTTGGTAATTAAGTGCAGTAAAATTGCAGAAGCGGCAGAAGCATGGCATACAAACATTAGGCTACCCCTTTTGAGTTTATATACAAGTTTGTTGGCAAATTCGGCTAATACCCAGGAATCAAACCTTGTTGTATTAAACGCCGAGGCCTCAAATTTGTGGAATCAACACCACAATAAAAGCTGGTTTAGGTTCTTTGAAAAAATACAAAGTACGTCAGGGGTAACAGGATCAGGGTTGAATCCAGATAATTACATCAAGTTGGGAAAAACAGATTTCAACATAATACATGCAAATACACCTTCATCTAACTTCAATACCGTTGCGGTTAATTTACCTGTGGGTTTGGATTGGATTATTAAGCAAGACAACCAGATTGTACCAGTGCAAATAGTAGTATCTTCATTTTTAAGTGCGTTAAAACCACTAAGATGTAATTATACTAACGAGACATTCAATGTAAATTTGTTGAAATACGAAACATTGAACTCAATCCAAACCATTATTGATAATTCTTACCTGAGCTATCAGTTTGATGCCAGTGGAAACCCTGACCAGCTAACCATAAATGGCCTAATTCAAGCGTTAAACCCAGTAGTTAACCAGATTGTAGGGCCGCCGAACAGCACCATGTTGGTTACAGGGTCTATACCGCTTTCCCAGCTTTGCAGTGTTCAAGACGTGATAGATGGATTTGGTACCATTGAAATTAAATTCAAGGTAGATCCCGAGCTTCCAATCCCTACGGCTTCAAGGTGGTTAATACATTTTAGTGCCATCATTATAGACCCATTTCCGCAACAAATTTTGTAATTAAGGCAATGAATAAATTAATTTTAATACTAATACTCTTTTGTTTTTCATTTATCAGTTGTACTAGATTTTTGTACGTTGAGCCCTATGGTAAACGCTCGAATATACGCTTGATTCCAGTCAACGATACTTTGTTCGTAGGGAACCAAGAAGTATCAACACTGATTTACAGGATTTATGCCTACAGGATTAAAAAACTGTATGGAGACAGTTCCGACGTATTCAAAAATACACACCCGGATTATTATATCTTTTACACGGAGGATTTTGAATACGAACAACGTGCTGGGACTTCTGTAATGGCAGGCAACCAAGATATATACTTTGGGAATTACACTAAAAACCCCATCGTGGGAATCAGCTATGAACAAGCGTTGGCTTATTGCAGCTTTTACACGGACGAGTTCAACTACCACAACTTGATGCGCAAAAAAGCGCTCAGGAAGGATCTGAAACGCGAGGATTTCAGGGTGGAGTCCTACCTGGCGGGCAAACTTAGCAGAAAACCGGGAATGAAGCTAAAGCCCGTGATGATATTCCGTTTACCCAGTATCGAGGAGTGGGAATTGTTCGGCTCCGGGGGCTACAACTTGGAAAGCCACCCCTACGGTATTGATACTACCGCGGCCCGTGCAAACTACCATAAAAAAATGAGCAAGGACAGCAAAATATTTGGCATGTCGATCGAATCGTTGTTGTTCCTTTTTGAGCCCCAAAAACACCACAAGAACCCCGAGCCGATATATTTCCCCCAGGGCGTGTGCAACTCGTTCGGCATTTGCCACACGGTAGGCTCGGTGTCGGAGATGACGGCCACGGAGGGTATAGCCAAGGGTGGTAGCTGGTGTCACCCGCTCGACTCTGCCAGGGTTAGTTTGAACCATTATTACAATGGCCCAGCCAAGTGGCTAGGTTTCAGGGTGGTGGGTACCTGGTATTATCCGGGGCGTTGAGGGCCCTGCCGCCCTTGCGTTAGCTGGCCGTAGGGCAGCCGCGTAGCGGCTGGTGCCGTCAGGCACCGAGCGTCTAGCGAGCGCGGAGGACAGCGGCGGCCGTAGGCCGCAACGCCCAAAAAAGAAAAAATAAATGCACTATCGGCTAGTCAACCTTACGCCATTCGAGCGTTTCATTGCAAAATTCTTCCTTGCGCATGGATGCCGCTACTTCTTTGCGGAGCGCCTCGTGCGAGACCACAGCATCAACACCACCTATGAGCAGCGAAACGTCGCAGCTGACCATGCGCTGGGCGCTGATTTCTTTAAGCATGTAATGCATAAATTTTTCCTCGTTGTCGGGCTTGAGGTAGAAGAATTTTTTGCCACCGAGCTCGGTTACCCAGCCGGTTAAGTTGTCGGTTTCTAGTGCGTACATCTCGCCACGCTCTAGTACCTCTACTTGGTAACTGAAATCATCTTTTTTCGCGATCCTTACTTTTATGACCTCTGCATCGGAGCTAGAACAAGTCCAGGTGCCGATGAGCATTGGGTCGATGGGCTCTTTGCCGGGGCTGCCGAGGGGGTAATCAAGGCCCACCGGGCAAGCGCTGAACAGGATGGTCATGGCCAAGAAGAAGGGGTAAAACAGGAGCTTTTTCATAGTATTCGGGTTTATTAGTATGACAAATAAACGAAGTATTCAGCCCCCTGCTTGTACGGTAAAACACGTATTTTGAACCCATTGAACCCTATTAACCTCTGAAATGCTTGACCTGCCGGAAAAAATACTTACTTTTTCGCCCCTAAACCTATATACCCAGTACAGCATCATGGCATTCCGCCCGAAAAAGAAAAATTTTACACCTGGCCAAGCACTGCCCAAAATACAGTTTTACTGTGCCACACGCGAGCGTTGCCAAGCCGAAGTACGCGATAAACTACGTGAATGGGGCGTTTACGGCGACGACCTGGACCAGATTATGGTGAGCCTCATCGAGGAAAATTACGTGAACGAACTGCGCTACGCCAAGGCGTTTACCTCGGATAAATACCGCCTCGACAATTGCGGGCGGCAACGCATCGTGCGGGAATTAAAGCAGAAAGAAATATCGGACTACTGCATCCAGAAGGCCCTCGACGAGATACACGAGGGCGATTACCGCGACATCCTGCTCAAATTACTACAAAAAAAATCAGGCCTGCTTCCATCTATGCACCCGGCTGAATTGCGGCAGCGATTGTTTCGCTATGCCTTGCAGCGGGGCTATGAAGCAGACCTGATTGAAAAAACCTTGGCTGATATACTGGCTTAGAGCATGTTTGGACTTTAGTTTCCGGCGAAAAACAGCTCTTTTCTGATGATTTTAACCAGCGTATGCAGCGTTTTTAGAGCGCTTGCGATCGTGCTCGTCGAGCAAAATCTTGCGGATACGGATTGAATCCGGGGTGAGTTCTACGTATTCGTCCTCGTCGATGAATTCGAGGGCTTCTTCCAAGCTCAACACGGTTTTAGGCGTCAACATCACGTTGTCGTCCTTGCCCGCTGCACGGAAGTTGGTTAATTGTTTAGCACGGGTACAGTTCACGATCATATCGTCGGGACGGATATTGGTACCAATCACTTGGCCACCGTATACCTCGTCGCCAGGACCTACCAAGAACGAACCGCGGTCGGCCAATTTGTCCAAGGCATAACCCGTAACCATGCCTTTCTCCATAGAGATCAACACGCCGTTGATACGGCTAGGAATTGGGCCTTTCCATGGTTCAAAATCTTTGAAACGGTGCGACATGATTGCCTCGCCAGCCGATAAGGTCAAGCTCAGGTTACGCAAACCGATCAAACCACGTGAAGGGATTTCAAACTCCAGGCGCACCATGTCGCCTTTCGGTACCATCGAGAACATTTCGCCTTTACGTTGGCTTACGGCTTCGATAATTTTACCCGAGTAGTTATCTGGAACGTCAACGGTCAAAATCTCGATTGGCTCGTGTTTAACGCCGTCAACTTCTTTGGTGATAACGCGGGGCTGGCCCACTTGTACTTCGTAACCTTCGCGACGCATGGTTTCCAACAATACAGAAAGGTGGAGGATACCACGACCGTAAACGAGGAATGTATCGGCAGACCCAGTGTTTTCCACGCGGAGGGCCAAGTTTTTCTCTAATTCTTTGTCCAAACGCTCGCGGATGTGGCGTGAGGTAACGAATTTACCTTCTTTACCGAAGAATGGCGAGTTGTTGATGGTAAACAACATCGACATGGTTGGCTCGTCGATATTGATGGCAGGAAGGGCTTCTGGGTTCTCGTAATCGGCAATGGTATCGCCAATTTCAAATCCGTCGATACCCATGATAGCACAGATGTCGCCAGCTTCAACGCTTTGAACTTCTTGTTTGCCCATACCTTCAAAGGTGAACAACTTCTTGATACGCGTTTTCTTCACGGTACCGTCGCGTTTTACCAATGAAATCGGCATGTTCTCGGTCAAAGTACCACGAAGCAAACGACCGATAGCCAAACGGCCGGTGTAGTTCGAGTAGTCGAGCGAGGTAACTTGCAATTGAACTGTACCAACACCAACCTCAGGGGCTGGGATATGTTTCATGATAGTATCCAACAAGTAGGTAATATCTTCAGTTGGGGTCTTGAAATCAGGACCCATCCAGCCTTGTTTGGCAGAGCCGTACACCACTGGGAAGTTCAATTGTTCCTCGCTTGCGTCAAGGTTGAAGAAAAGTTCAAATACATCTTCGTAAGCGGCTTCTGGGTCACAGTTCGGTTTGTCAACCTTATTCACCACGAGGATGGCTTTTTTGCCTAGGCCAAGTGCTTTCTGGAGCACGAAGCGGGTTTGAGGCATAGGGCCTTCAAAAGCGTCAACCAGTAGCAATACACCATCGGCCATGTTGAGCACGCGCTCAACCTCGCCACCGAAGTCGGCGTGACCAGGGGTATCGATAATGTTGATTTTGGTGCCGTTGTAGTTCACCGAAACGTTCTTGGCGAGGATGGTAATACCGCGTTCGCGCTCAAGGTCGTTGTTGTCAAGTATTAACTCGCCAAATTCTTGGTTATCGCGAAACAGGCGCGATTGATAAAGGATTTTGTCTACAAGAGACGTTTTGCCGTGGTCAACGTGTGCAATGATGGCAATGTTGCGTAGTTCGCGCATGGAAAAAATTAGATAAATTTATAAAACAGGGCGCAAAGGTAAGTCTTTATTTCCGAAATAAAGTAAAACCCTTGAAACATAAGCGATTAATTAACTATTAATTGTTTTTTGGGCGGCTGCCTCGCGTTGCTCGGCACCGGGCTATGCGCGGCTGCGCGTTGCTTGTCCCTTGCGCTGCGCGCTGCGGGAGCGCCTCCGGCGCCCGCTACTATCCCTGCCGCAGGGTGTATTACTTGAGCCTGAAACGCACGTACTTTATTTTACGGCCAATCTCCAGGTGCATACCCTCGTAGTACGTTTTAAAGCGTAGCTCGGGGTAAGCCAGCTCCTCGGCGTAGATATCGTCTTTCTGGTAAATGATTTCCGAGGGGTAATCGGCCAGGGTACGCAAGGTATAAGCGTAGAGGGTCGGGTCGTCGGTTTTCAGGTGTATGATACCGCCAGGTTTGAGGAACTTGCGGTACAGGTCGAGATAGCGCGGCGAGGTAAGGCGTTTATCGCTTTTGGCGTTGCGCAGGTGTGGGTCGGGGAAGGTAATCCAGATTTCGCTCACTTCATCCGGGGCAAAAAACTGTTCCATCAGCTCGATGCGCGTGCGCAAGAAGGCGGCATTGTGTATGCCATTGTTCAAGGCTTCGGTAGCACCTTTCCAGATGCGGTTGCCCTTGAGGTCAACCCCGATAAAATTCTTGTCGGGGTATTCCGTGGCGAGGTTCCGGGTGTATTCGCCTTTGCCGCAAGCCAGCTCCAGCACCAAGTCGTTTTGATTTTTAAACTGTTGGGCACACCATTTACCCGACATGCGCACTTCGTTGTCGTCTAAATGTGTCAACACGGGTTCTTTACCTTCAAGGTTCTGGTACACGTTTGCCAGCTCATACAACTCGGCAAATTTCTGCAACTTATTCTTCTTGGCCACTGTAAAATCGTTTTTCAGACCGCGAAGAACGGGATTTTTTAGCTGTTTTTGATATTTTGCGTTTTAGCTAATTTAGCTTTCGGCCATCTTTAGCTACTTTTAGCCTTTGGCCAAAAAAGCCTTATGCTAATTTCAGCATTATGCTAACTAATCCCTATATTTGTAAAAAATATTAGGTATGAACCTTAAATCTATACTCAGTCTAGCCATACTATGCTGTAGCATCCAATGGTCGGCAGCACAATGGAGCTTTGAGCTGGGTGCATTAAACTTTGGCGGACGAATGTCAACCAATCCAGGTTTTAATGTACCCCTCAAACATTTTAATTATTACCCCCAACTGGGTGTTGGCTACAGGCTTAGAAACAAGGGCCAAATTAATGTTTCTTACAGGCCTATTGCTATAGAATCTGCTTCGCCTTTGTTTATAGAATGCTATACTGATTATGATTATAGGCTGCGTTTTAATCAATGGTTCGGTCAAGAGTTTGGCCTAGGCTATGAATTCCAGGTGCCCCTCTCCATGCGATTTAACTTTTTGGCAGAGCTTGGTACCACCTACAGCATCACAAATTATAATACAAAATTTGTAGGCGGCTGGCTGCCTGTCCGTACCGACCATATGTTGGGCCTTAGGGCTAAGGCTAAGCTATCGTTCAGAATCAACAATCGTTTTTCCATATTGTACAGCTTCAATATACAGTATGGCCAGAATTTTTATAATTATAAGTTAGTTGAGAACCGCTCGGGCAACTTTGGTATTTTCAGTATCGAACCTCTACACGGTATTAGCCTGCGGTATAGTTTACACCGTACTCGTATAATCTCCGGTCGATATTTTTAATTCATAGCTCCATTCAACAAGTGTAAGTTCCAGAACTCCCCCTTCGCGCGAGGTGCCCGGAAGGGGCCGCCGCAGGCGGCAGCGCGAAGCGCCAAGCGAACAGCGCGCCTGGAGGGGACCGACGGCCGCAGGCCGACGCGCCCAAAATGATAAAATGAATAAAGGAGTAAATGACTTTGGGCCGATTTAGCCTTTAGCCATCTTCACCTATCTTTAGCCCCCTTTACCTCACTAATCCCTTGCCGCCAAAAAATGCTGGGCCGTATCGCGGATGCTTTGTTCCGCAGGGGTGTAGGCAAAATCAAGGGCTTGAATAAGCTTGGTATTATCGTAGTAAAAACGGTGGGCACTGCTGCGCACGGTTTCGCGGGTGATGATAGGCTTGCTGCCTGTAATCATACTTTTGAGCCATTCCACGCGCCAGGCAATCTCGGCCAGCCAAGGTTTACCTTCTATGCTAGGGGCGGGTTTTTGGAGCGCCAGGGCCACCTTGTTGAAAAAACTTTGGTAGCTCAGGTTGTCGGCGTTCAAGATGAAACGCTCGCCGCTGATATCGCTGTCCATGAGCTGCAACATGGCCGAAACCACGTCGCGCACGTCCACGAAGCCCGTTCCGCCCCTAGGGTAAAACTTCAGTCCATTCCATACCTCCGTGAATAATTTACCCGAGCCTTGATCCCAGAACCCGTTGCCCAATATCACCGATGGGTTTATAATCACGGCGTTCAGGCCCTCGGCCACGCCACGCCAAACTTCCATCTCGGAGCGGTGCTTGCTGATGGCGTAGTTCGAGTTGAGCGGACTTTTTTCAAACACCGACTTTTCGTCTACCTTGGGTGTGTCCAAGGCCCGGCCTAAAGCCGCTATGGAGCTTACATGCAGAAATTTACCCACCTGGTTCTCTAGGGCGGCATTCACCAAGTTGGCGGTGCCTTCAATGTTTATTTTGAACATGGCCTCCTTGTCGCGTGGGTCAAATGATACCACGGCGGCGCAGTGGTACACCTCGTCAATGTTGATTAAATTATCGTACAGGAGCTCAACATCCAGCAAATCGCCTTCAATCCAAGTGATTTGATTTTCAATATCCTTCACCAGTTGCATGTTGCTGCTACCACGGCGCATGGCGAGTACTTGGTTGCCTTTCCCAACCAAACGATGTAGTAGGTTGGAGCCAACTAGGCCCGTGCCCCCGGTTACGAATATGCGTTTCGACATACGGTATTTTAGGATAAATATAAGCTAAATTCCAAACCTGTACTACACTTGCTCGGCAAATTGCATGTCGTATAACTTGCGGTAATGGCCATCGGGGTTTTGCAGCAGGGTTTTGGGGCTACCAAATTCTACCACCTTGCCCTTGCTGAGTACCAGCACCTTGTCTGCATGCTGTATGGTACTTAAACGGTGCGCAATGATGATGGAGGTCCGCTTGCGGATAAGCGTTTCAATGGCGTTTTGGATTACCGATTCCGTCTCTGGGTCGATAGACGAGGTGGCTTCATCAAGGATCAAGATATCGGGGTTCATGACCAGCGCTCGTACAAACGAAATCAACTGGCGTTGACCCATACTCAGTGTAGCGCCGCGTTCCATCACCTGGTAGTCGTAACCGCCGGGCAGTTTTTCAATGAAAGGGTGTGCACCGATAGTTTTAGCCGCGGCTTCAATTTGCTCGCGACTGAATTTTTCGTCGCGCAAGGTAATATTGTCGAACACCGAGCCGGAGAACAAGAACACGTCTTGCAGTACCACGGCAATGCGGCGGCGCAAGGCCGATAGTTTATATTCGTTGATGTCGGTCCCGTCGATGCTGATTTTACCTTGCTGTATCTCGTACAATTTAGCTAAAAGACTGATGATGGTGGTTTTGCCCGAGCCCGTGCTACCCACGATGGCTAGGGTTTCGCCCGCGTTCACATTGAATGAAACATCGTTGAGGATCCATTCGGCATCAGCATTTTCAGCAGCGCTACCGTATTTAAAATGTACGTTTTCGAAGCTAAGCTCGCCACGTAGTTTCTCGGGGGCATAGTCGCCGCTTTGTTCCAGCTGCTCTTGGTTATCAAGCACCTCGAACACGCGGTTGGCGGCTACCAATCCCATTTGCAGGGTATTAAATTTATCAGCCAACATGCGCACGGGCCTAAACAACATGTTGATATACAGCGGGAAAGAGATTAAAACACCCACGCTGAATTCATCGTTCAACACGCCGCGGGTACCTGCCCAAACCATGAGGCCGAGGGAGGCCGCAAGGAAAATCTCTACTGCTGGAAAAAATACCGAGTAGTAAAAAATCGAATCGAGGTTGGCCTTGGTATAATCATGGTTAATTTGCTTGAACTTGGCCATCTCTTTGTCTTCCGCCCTGAAAATCTGCACGATACGCATACCGGTAATGCGTTCTTGCAGGAAGGTATTCATGTCGGCCACCTTGGTGCGCACGGCTTCAAACGATTTTTTCACGCCTTCCTTGAAAAACCAGGTGGCTAGCAGCAGCAGGGGTAGGGTAGCCAAGCATACCAGGGTTAGTTTCCAGCTGGTGTAAAACATGATGGCCAGCACGAAAATAAGCGAGAGGATATCGGCCACGATGGTAATCACCCCTTCCGAAAAAACCGTGTTGATGGTCTCGATATCGCTGATGGTCCGGGTAATGGAGCGGCCCACGGGCGTTTTGTCGAAGTAGCTGAGGTTCAGTCGGTTAATGTGGTTAAAAACCCTAACCCGCAGGTCTCGAATAACCGATTGGCCTAGCCAAGAGGTGGTGTAAGAGAACGCATATTGCAGCACACCTTCCAGCAGCAAAATGGCTACCAGTATGCCCAGCATGAGCATCAGGCCGGGCATATCGCCTTGCGAGATAGGGCCATCCACGGTTTGTTCAATCAATCGCGGACGCAGCACGCCAACGGGTGCCATCACCACGGCAAGGCCAAAACAAGCCCAAAAAACGGCTTTGTAGGGTTTTGCCAGGCCCAGTACCCGGGGTAAAATGCTGAGGTTATTCGTTTTCTTGTCGCTCAAGGCTTGATTTTTTAGAATTATTTGGGCGTTCCGGCGCGTTGCGCCGTCGCTGTCCTGCGGGTGCGCTAAACGCTTAGTGCGCGATGCGCACCACCCGCTACGCGGGTGCCCTCCGGCCAGCTAACGCAGTGCAATCCTGTACAAACAATGCAGGCTTAGATTAGTTTGGTAGGCGGTGCAAAAGTAGGGAAAGTAATATACACAATGGAGTACAAGTGTAAAATCGTGGGCTTTAGAGGCGGGCAGTAATATTTTCCTGCCCCAGCGCAAGCTGCCCGGAGGGCGCGGCTGCAAGCCGCGGTGCGTAGCACTAAGCGAATAGCGCACCCGGAGGGGAGCGACCCGAGCGCATCGTAGGGGCGTATTGCTATACGCCCCACAAGCGAGGGATGCGCCCAAAAAAATAAACATAAAAAAAGCCAGCCTTCGGGGGAAGGCTGGCGGGCTTCAGGGGGATAAAGCCAAAGGGATTACACTTTTGAAAGTGCCACCTGCACGCCTAGGTAGGCCAGTACAAGCCGGCGGGTTTTGCTCTGCTCGATATCGAACAACACTACAACGGGTTCTTGAGTTTCCGTATTGTTGTAGATAATTTCAACTTGGCGCCCATCGGGCATAATGTTCCAAGTAAATGCTGGGGCCTTTGCCCCGGCTTCCATGCCTTCGAAAACAGATGAATCTGAATAGCCTGATTTGTCTGTTTTGAAGGTTACTGTTCCGTCTTCACCAGTTCCGGTGCTGACTTTCCAGGTTCCGATGATGGTCTCGGCGGCTGGCCGAATTTGACCCTCGGTTTTCTCTTGGCAACTTCCCGCTCCCATCGAAGATAGTAGCAAAACTGCTACAAAATTGCGATAGTGCTTCATAATCTAATGATTTTGTGAACTGCTGTATGAACAAATCATATGCCAAAACGCTAATCTCCCGCCACGGCGATGCTGGCCACGCTGACCAAAGTATCTGGAATCCCTAGTATTTTCAGCGCACAAGCCTCGATGGTTGCCCCTGTTGTAATTACATCATCTACCAGTAAAATATGTTTCCCTGCGAGCTGTTCGGGCATGCCGATGGCAAAGGTTTCGCCCACGTTGCCAAAGCGTTCCATCCGCGATTTCTTGGTTTGGGTCTTGGTAGCACTGGCTTTCAACAAGCCATGTTCCCACATGGGTTTGTTCAGCACGGTGGCCAATCCCTCGGCAAATTTAGCGGCCTGGTTGTAGCCGCGTTCCCACAACTTGCTGGGGTGTAACGGCACCGGGACAATGGCATCCACCCGATCGAAACGAGTGCCCAACAGGTCTTTACCGAGCATCTCGCCCAAGGCAATGCCTATTTCAGGCTTGCGCTCATACTTGAGTTGATGCACCAACTCTTGTACACGCCCTTGCTTGCTGAAATGCAAGTAACTGGTACCCCAGAGAATGGGTACCCGGCCCCAGAAACGCTCCACGATGGGGTTGTCGTTGATCTCGTGGTAGTTGGTGCGCGGCAAACGGTAATAGCAGCTAAAACAAATGTGCTGTTTACCCAAGGGGATATGCTGGTGGCAAGCCATGCAAAGCGACGGATAAACCAGTCCGGCTAAATCAAGTAACCATTGTTTTGCAGTGTTCATATTGGTGTTGTTTGTAGGGGGTAAAACTATATACAAAAATTTAATCAATTGTCATTCAATTGGTTATACTTTATTCCATTCGGTTATAGTTTATGCATAAAAGCTGCTCTAATTGGAATAAATGCTCAGCCTGCCAAGCAACATCCCGCCAGCGTGATGCGCATTTCAATTTTTTTGTGCATTTTTACGGTCAGTTATAAAACACCCAGCCATGCCAATTTTACCACCGTTTAACCTCCAAGCCTGGATTGATGAACATCGTCATCTTTTGAAACCACCCGTGGGTAACCAGCAAGTGTACAAACTCAGCGAGGATTTTGTCGTGATGGTGGTGGGTGGCCCCAACGGCCGTAAAGATTATCACTTCGAAGACGGCGAAGAGCTGTTTTACCAGTTGGAAGGCGATATCTCGGTGAAAATTTTTAACGAGGATGGCCAACCTGAAATCATCCATATCCGTGAAGGAGATATGTTCCTCCTGCCAGCGCGCGTGCCGCATTCGCCTCAACGCCCAGCTAACACCGTTGGCCTCGTGATTGAACGTGTTCGCAAACCAGGCGAGATCGACAAACTCATGTGGTTCTGCGAATCTTGCAGCCACAAGCTACATGAAGCTAGCTTTGAAATGAGCGACATCGTGAACCAGCTCCCGCCCGTGATGAACGCTTTCATGGCTTCGGAGGAGTTACGTACCTGCAAAAAATGCGGCAGCGTGATGCAGGCCGTTTAACAGCATCCTATTTGAACTATCAAAATAACTTTTATGAAGAAAATTTACCTTGGACTTTTAGCTTGTTTGAGCTTAGGCAAAATGCTGGCTCAACCAACCATCCAGTTGACCAACTTTGCCTCGGGTTTTACTAAACCTGTTGACATGACCCACTGCGGCGATGACCGTAAATTTGTCGTGGAACAAGATGGCCGCATCAAAATTATCAACGGCGCTGGTCAAACTTTAACTCCAGCCTTCCTTGATATCAGTGGGCCAGTTCATTCAACAGGTAACGAACAAGGCTTACTTGGCCTTGCCTTCCACCCAGATTATGCCAACAACGGCTATTTTTATGTCAACTACACCACGGGGTCAGGTGCCGGAACCACACGTATCTCCCGTTTTTCAGTTGACCCTGCTGACTCAAACCGTGCCCTCGTGGCGAGTGAGCAAATCTTGCTTACCATCACTCAGCCTTTCTCTAACCACAATGGTGGCCAGATCAAATTCGGCCCGGATGGCTACCTATACATCGGTATGGGTGATGGCGGAAGCGCTGGCGACCCAGGCAACCGCTCGCAAAACCCTCAAAACTTGTTGGGTAAAATGCTCCGCATCGATGTGAATACCCCCACGGGTTACCTCGTGCCGGCCAGCAACCCATTTGCTACCAGCGCCACCACCTTGCCCGAAATCTGGGCCTTGGGCGTGCGTAATCCTTGGCGCTTTAGCTTTGACCCCCTTACTGGCGACATGTGGATTGCCGACGTGGGCCAAGATGCCCGCGAAGAAATTAATTTCCAAGCGGCAGCTAGCACTGGTGGCGAAAACTACGGCTGGCGCTGTTTTGAGGCCAATGCTAGTTACAACTCAAGCGGTTGTGGCCCAGCAGCCGATTACGATGCTCCTATTCACTTCTACTCACATGGTGCGCTGCACTGCTCGGTAAGCGGTGGCTACGTATCGCGTACTATCGATCAACCACACCTTTGGGGTAAGTATATTTACACCGATTTCTGCTCGGGTTATTTCTGGGGTATCAACCAAAATACCGGAAGCTTCGCCAACCAACAATTGCTTAACGCTGCCGATTACGAATTCGTAGGCTTTGGCGAGGACAGTGAGGGTGGTTTGTATGCCTTGGCTATCGGCTCTGGTATCATTTACCGCTTGAATGGTAACTGTACCTCGGCACCCAATGCACCTGTTATTGATACAGTTGCAGGAAATTTGGTTGCTACTGGCCCACCAGCGGCTTATTACCAATGGTTTTTGGAAGGACAGCCTATCTTGGGCGCCAATAGCGGAACCTTTGCGCCGTCACAAAATGGTAATTACCAGTTGCTGATACAAGATGCTAATACTTGCGGTGCTGTTTCAAGTACTTTCGTGTTGAACACTGGTACACAAACCTTCCAACAAAACTGGGCGGTGAAAACTAGTCCTAACCCTTTCAACGAACAGTTAATGGTTGAAATCCCCGCTGAGGCATTGAGTGCCGAGACTTTCGTTCGCGTGCTCAATATCAATGGTCAGGAAATGTTGCGTCAACAAGTCAACAGCCATAACTTTAAACTCGATGGTAGCGCGTTGGTACCAGGTGTTTATTTGCTTGAAGTGAGCGCTCCTGCTGGTCGTTGGACGGGCAAGGTGGTTAAGCAATAGCACTTAGTCAATACTATATATGCACAAAGCAGGGGTTCATTCATTTGAGCCCCTGCTTTTTTATTTTTGGGCGTGCCCCTCGCGTTGCGAAGCCGCCCAGATTGGGCGGCTCTACAGCGCTCGGGTCGCTCCTTTCCGCGCTCCCTAATCGGTCGGTGCCTGCGGCACCCGCCGCTGGCGCGGCGGCGCTCCAAGCAGCTCACGCGATAGTTTCGATCGTATAAATTTACATTCAGACTCCTGTGTTATGCTGAAAAAGTTGTTTTTATTTACTTTAAATCAAGTGTAGTTTTGTTGCGTAACTAAAAACTGAAAAAGATGAAAAAAGCAATTTTACTCAATTTGTGCTGCGTGGTTTTTATCCATGTTCAAGCCCAGTATCTCAGCGTTGCATCGCCAAGCTCGTATAATGGGCAGTATTTACACACCATTAATGCCCGTTGGGGAGCCCCAGTTTTAGGTACCCAAGTGTTGCAAGGTGTTTTTGCCAATAATGGGACCAGTAACCCCACTCAGGCTTGCACTACCTTAAGCGGGAATACTACCGATGCAGGTAAAATATTCTTCATCGACCGCTCTACTGCCTGTTCTATCGATACCCAGTTTTATCACGCAGAGCAAGCTGGAGCGGCTGCTATCGTGCTCTGCGACAACAACGGCACGACAAGCCCCTACCCTTTGATTGCCCCATTCGTGAGCGCAAGTGTACCATGTATGGCCCTCACCGAAACGGCTTGCGATTCCATAAGGCTCGATCTCCAAACAGGCAATATAACCTTCCGCCTCAGCGACCGCAAGGATTTGAACAGCAACCTCTCTTTGCTCGATATTAAGGTACCAGATAATTACTACACTACCTTTTGCCAACGCAGGCCTATTGATTTAAGCTGTAAACTCCGCAACAATGGAACATTTGCTCAAACCAACCCCACGGTTCTTGTGGAGGTTACAGATCCTAATGGGTTGGTTTACTCAGAAACAAGCTATCTCATTGGAAACTTATTTCCTGCCCCACAAACAGGGTTAAACATAGGCGCTAACGATATGCTTGTAAGTCCAAACAATAGCTTCTTTCCCACAGTGCTAGGGGTGTACCAAGTAAGCTACACAGTTGACATCAATGGCATTGACGAAGACCCCAGCGATAATACTTTTAGCTATCAATTTGAAATCACCGACACCCAGTACGAACGTACGACAGGGACACTTAGTCCAGGGCCTAATTTTGGGCCAGCATTAGCAAGTACGGATATAATTTTTTACACCGCTTATTACTTCCCTGCCTCTGACCACATCAGCGCAGTTCGGGCAGCGGCCGATTGGTCGGCTCTTGCAGTCAATAGTGACTATGCAACTGTGAGTGTTTACAAAAAGGGCTGGCCATTATCAATGCAAATTGGACTTTCAGGGCCATTTTACCCTAATACCAGTATAGCTGATGACACTTGGGTCGAAATCCCAATATTTGATGTAAACACTACAGGCATAGGTGTTGAGGTAGTTGCTGGCGATACTATTTTAGTCGCCTTGCTATATGAAGGTAACGGCAATTTCAAAATATCGCAGGTAGCAGGGCCTGGTTTTATCGGGCAGCAACAGCAAACAGGCTTTGACTTCCCTGTTGCGGGATATATGTTCAACGGAGCGCCCTCTAGCCTTACGGCCAACAATAGCCCCATGCGCTTGGCTTTAGGTTGTGTAACAGAGCAGTGCTTCCCCACGGGTACGGAACAATTTGACAAGCAACTTGAATTTAGCCTTTACCCCAACCCTGCCCAAAATCAAATCAGGGTGGCAACTCAAGCCTCAACAGAAAGCCTCCGCTGTTCTATTTTCACCGCATTGGGCCAGCAGGTAAAAGCAGTTGAAATTACTTCACACGATGCTATTGATATCAGCGATTTACCACAAGGACAATATTACCTCTTCTGCCAGCAAGGCAGCAGTTTCGGGACTAAAACGTTTAGTAAATAGTAGGATTCGGGAATTATGACATGGCGTCGTGGCAACAAATCATGTTGCTGCGGCGCTATGTTTTTTAACGCCAAACGCCGTTAATATTCGCCCCAGGAAAACGGGCATCGGTTAGCACTGCCCCGCGGAAATCAGCGCCTTTTAAATCGCAGTTCTCGAAATCAGCACCGGCGAGCATGGCGTTCTGGAAGTTGGCCCCCTTGAGTATGGCCCGCGAAAAATCTACACGTTCTAAGTTAGCCGACTCGAAGTTGCTGCCCTCCAGCTGGCTGTCGGTCATGCACGAGCCCGAAAGGTCACAACGGCTAAAATCAAAGCCCGGTGCATACAAGCCAATCATGTATGCAAAGGGAATTTCAAGTATGGGCAGCCGTTTGAAACGAGCTATATTTTTCAAGTTTAGGTTTAGTTGCTCCCCTTGTGTACTTGCGCTGTGATTGTATAAACCAAACACAATACCGCCCACCACATAGGTTTCCCAGGTACCACCCATGCCACCACTTTTTAAAAAGGCTTGGTGTTCTTCTAGTAGTTCCTGTAAATCTTGTTCGTCGAGTTCATCGCCCGATTGGGCCATGTTAATCATCAAGCCTGTTTGTATACCCGTGCAGTCGGCACCGGGCTGCATCACCATGCTAAAATCCTGTATTTTATCTGGGAAAGCCATCTCTTATTTTTATGGGCAAAGATATGGCATGCCACCCAACAATGTTGCTTCTAATTTATGCGCCTGAGTTATAATTTATGACGCAAAGGATATGGTTTTGGAATATGGGAAGAGTCTCTTCCCTCCGCCTAAAGGTTTCGAGTTTCAAATACAGCTTTGCACTTGCCAATGACTACTGTTTGAGTGATTTTAGTTTCTCAAGCTGTTCCGCATCGGCTAAGTCTTGAAGCCTGCCCGCTTGTTTTTTGGCTTTAATAAGATCGTCAACTGAGAGGAAATGAATATCTACATCATCAAGTTGAGCATCAATACGCCGTTCAAAACATGGTTCAAATTCAACACCATCCACATCCATTAGTAGGTCAATCCTGTATGGTTCGTAGCCGAGTTGAATAATATTTTCAGGAGACATGAAATCTTCGAGGCTTAGTCCTAAACCACCAAAACCGAAGGACTTGATTGCAGCAAGTAGTTTTTCAATATTGGAAGGGGTCATCCAAAGCCAAAAGTCAATATCTTTGGTATAACGTGGATAACCATGAAAATTCACTGCATAGCCACCAATAACCAAATATTTAACATCGTACCTGTTTAATAACTGTATAAACTCTTTGAAATCTTTGTCGAGTTCCATATCTCTTTACATTAATGATGTTACGTATTTCTTCTAATTCAGACATGCGCTCCCGTGGCGTCAAAGACAACCAGTAAAGATAATTGCTATTATCTTGTCCTTTTTTAATGATTTGAACTCGTTTTTCCATATATAAAGAAAGGGCATTAATACTTGCCTACTAACTGCAAATATAATAAATATTTACTTGTTTTAGATGATAAATGAGCTCGTTTTTTTACCAAACATACAGAAATTTGAAGGTTGTGCTGTACTTACCAGTCCCATGCGCCAGGCATGCGTAGGGCAGCGCCGTAGGCGCTGGTGCGAAGCACGGAGCGAATAGCGAACCCCGTAGCACGCCGACGGCGCGCAGCGCCGGGGCGCCCAAAACGACTAAATGCGTAAATGACCTTTACTTAATTGCCCAAGGAGCCTTAGGCATTCCGTTCGGTTACAAAAACGACGAGGTCTTCCAGGGCCTGCCTGATTTCAGAGTCCGGGAACTCGTGCAAAATATCAAATGCCTCGGCACGGTAGCGGTACATGGCCTCGCGAGCGTATTCGATGCCCCCACTAGCAATGACGTACTGGCTGATTTCCTTGATTTTCTCCGGATTTTTATTGTTGTTCTTGATGTTGTATATGATGCCCCTGCGGGTTGCTTTATCGGCCTTGTTGAGGGCGTAAATAAGCGGCAAGGTCATTTTTTTCTCTTTCAGGTCGTTGCCTTGAGGTTTACCGGCATCGCCATCGCCAAAATCGAACAAGTCGTCGCGAATTTGAAACGCAATACCAATCTTCTCGCCGAAGCTTTTCATTTTCAGGATGGTTTCTTCGTCGTTGGTGGCTGCCGCAGTGCCCGAGGCACAGGCCGAAGCGATCAAAGAGGCCGTTTTCTGGCGGATAATGTTGTAGTAAACCTCCTCGCTGATATCTAATCTGCGGGCTTTTTCCAGCTGTAATAACTCGCCCTCGCTCATTTCTTGAACCGCCTCCGATAGCAGCTCCAGCAAGCGGTATTGCTTGTTTTTCAAGGCAATCAACAAACCTTGCGATAGCAGGTAATCGCCAACCAACACGGCAATTTTATTTTTCCACAACGCGCTAATCGAGAAAAAACCACGGCGCTCCAGCGAATCGTCCACCACGTCGTCGTGTACCAGGGTTGCGGTGTGTAACAACTCCACCAGGGCGGCAGCTTCATAAGCGGCGGGCTTGGTCTCGCCAAATAAACGGGTGCACAGGAACACGAACATGGGCCGTACTTGCTTGCCCTTACTGCGGATGATATAACCCGTAACCCTGTCGAGCAGGGGCACTTTACTGCGCATCGCCTCCTTGAAGTATTGCTGGAATGCCTTTAGCTCTCCGTCGATGGGAGCTTTTATGTCGGCCAGTGATTTCGTGGAGGTATACATATCTGTAGGGTTAGATTGTGCCGCGAAGTTACGCGATATTCGCTAAGTACCTGAGCATAAATCTCGCTCAAATAGCAGCTGTTAACCTTTTAGCATCTTGTAGGCAAATTTGATAGGCTGGGGTAAATCGTTCCGACTTACTTTATAGTATGCTTGGTTCAACGAACCAAAACTCTGGTAAAATTGTGCTAGTGGCGCAATGCTGGTACCTTCAAAATCGAGTAGGGTAGGCTGGTTGGCATGTGTCCTGATGAGCATGTCAATCACAAAGTGCATGGCATTTACCTTGCGGCCTTCCGTCGTGGTCACGTTCAGCAGGTTTATGATGCGGCCTTTGCTATACATGAAAAACGCTGCGGCCAGTATTTCGCCATCGGGGTTGAGTGCCCCCGACATGAATCCTAGCCCCCTGTGCATACAATTATAAATGATGCGCAAAGCGGTATGGTATAAGCTGTCGGGTATTTTGTTGCCTTTTTCCTTATGGTAGGCCTTTACCATCTCAACCAGGCGTTCGGGTTTGATGTTGTTGCCCAGGGTTAAATCGGCCTTGTGGGCCTTGCGCAAGTTACGGCGCAACATATCGCTGTAGTTGCGTTCAATTTCTTCGTAGGGCAAGTTTAAGTGCAACACGTAGTTGGGCTGCGGGCTGTAATGGAAGGCCGTGTAGGTATCGCGTACGCGGTTGCGGTCGTTCAGGCAAATGTTCACCAGCTTGAACTCCTTGGGAATGGCATCCAAGAAAGCTTCAAGCCTGGCCGAGGATAAAGCATTGACCGAAAAAAGACCAAGCTGTTGGGTCAGCAAAGGTTGATACAGTTGCTTGATACCCAACAGCTTGGTATTGTAAACCAGCGGGAAAACAGATTCGTAATCGCCTTCAACCAGGCCAACCCAGTCTTCGCACACATTGTCGAGATACCAGGTAAAGCCGTAAATCATGGAGTTGTTGGCATGAAACACACAACCATCCCATTTGGGTTGCTCGATGTCTGCACGTTGTACAAGGCGAATGTTCATACGTATACAAACAAACCGAGCCGTAATCAGTTCACGAGTGTGGCAATTAGTTCGCGCTGAATGCTCATGGTTTTATCCTCGTTGTACCAACGTTGTAATTGTTCTTTTACATCGTCAAATGAAAGCGAGCCGGGTACTGCTTCAATAGCTTTTTTATACTCGGTTACCAAGGCTTGGGCGCCTTCTGGCCTTGGGCCCCAGCTGCCCACCACTTCCATGGTATCGGGGTTGAACGATATAACTTTAGGGATTGCCCGGCCTCCATTGGTCAAGAACTGGTCAATCAACGGTAGGTTTTCATCCCTGAAATAATACTGTGTTTTGATTTTCCCGCCCGAGTGTTGCGCCAGCAACTCAATAACGGGTACTATTTGCGAGGCATCGCCGCACCAGCCTTCGGTAACCACTACCCACAGCAGGTTTTTATCCAAGTTGGCTAGGCTTTGCAGGCTTTCGTCGCTCAGCTTGGTGGTTTTATCCAGGCGGCGCATCCGCGTAACGTTCAGCTGCACATAGTGCAACATGTGTTCATCGCCAGGCTCGGTAGATGAGGCACGGCCTTCGGCATAAAGTTTATCAACGGTTTCGCGGTAGGTGCTGTAATCCATGGGGTTCACCATCAGCTCGGTCAAAACGCTAGTCATAAAGTGTATATTTAATAATGAGCCACAAAGTTAGGTACTCGTGTGGCCTTAGAACATGACAAAGGTTACACAAGTTCGGTTTTGGGTAGTTTAATATTTTTGGGCGCCCCGGCTCGCGTTGCTTGCCGTCGCTACGTTGCGCGGCTCGCTATTCGCTCGGCCCCTACGGGTCTGGCCCTACGGGCCACCGCTCCACATCGCTGGCGCTGATGCTCGGCAGTGCGCATTATTCCAAAAATCGCTCAAATCTTAATATATTATAACCAAACAGAATAAGGTATAACTCAGTCGAATAGGTTGAATGGACCAGTTGCCAGAACTTTGCGACATGGAAAACAAGCCTATTCCCCCCATACCCGAAACAGGGAACATATATGACAAAATCATCAAGGAAAATGCCCTCGAGTTGTTCAAGGCATTTACCCCAGATGCTGTATGGATACATATAAAACCTTTACCGGAAAAACTACAAAGTACCCTAGAGCGCGAGCTTGATATGTTGTACGAGGTGACACAAGCCGACGGTACACGCCTGTTGGTACATATGGAATTCCAGTCCAGCCCTGACCCTGAAATGCATTACAGGATGCTGCTTTATTTTAGCTTGATTAGCCAGAAATACAAACTACCCGTTTGGCAAATGGTTGTTTACATAGGCACTGGGCCGCACCGCATGATCGGGCAGTTTACGGGGCCCCGTTCAAGTTTCGAGTACGACATTATAGCGCTGAACGAACTTGACCCTGAGCGATTCCTCTCGTCCCAAGTACCCGAGGTAATTATATTTGCGGTGTTTGCCAAGTTCGGTAAGGAACAAACAGAACAAGTTCTGCGTTCTATCGTCATAAAGCTGCAACAATGTTGCCATGACCTCAGCAAACTAAAAAAATATCACGCACAGTTGCTCAACTTGGCACGTTTGCGTAAATTTGACCATCTTTTAATCGAAAACTTCAACACCATGCCCATCTACATCGAACTTGAAGACGTTGAAACCGACTACCTGTACAATAAAGGCAAACTCGAAGGCATCGAGAAAGGCATTGAAAAAGGCATTGAAAAAGGTAAACTCGAAGGTAAACTCGAAGGTAAACTCGAGGGGATAGAAGAGGGCAAGGAAGAAGGAGCTCGACTTGCTCTGAAAATTATTGACCTTCATAAAAAAGGCCTTGACATTCAATCAATTGCCCTTGCTTTAGATGTAAATCCATCAGAAGTAAAGACTGTTATACAAGAAGCTAAAGATTTGGGTTTGATTTAATGTAAGTTAGCGTTAAATCCCGTTCACTCCTCCCTGTCTAAACAACTGGATGTACGCCCTCTAGGAAAAAGCGGAGACATCGCTTCATGTTGATAATTTATATTTTCACTTATCGCGTTTTCTGCAATTATAAATATTTATACGAGCAGTTGAGGGCTGTTTTTGTACCTCATCAGTTATTTTACAGCAACCTACTACACTATACCAACGCTTTGCGTTAGCTGGCCGGAGGGCGCGGCGCTAGCCGCGGTGCGAAGCACTAAGCGAACAGCGCACCCGTAGGACAGCGGCGCCGCACCTATAGGGGCGTATCGAATACGCCCCGAGAAGCGGCGCAACGCCCAAAAAAATCCAAAAATTTATGCCTGGGGTGCTTCAACCACGCCCACAAATTCCAGTAATATTTTACCGGCTTGGGTTAGGCTACGTACTTTATCTATACTGAGCATCAGGTAGTTACCTGTTTGCTTGAGGCTGTAGCGGTCGCCTTTGAGGGTGTTCATGTAGGCCATGATTTTGCCAAACTTGTCGGTTTCAAAGAAACTCGATTGCGGGTCGGAAATGAAGTAGCAACGCAGCTTGCCCCCTTTGAGGATGATGCGCTCGAAGCCTAGTTTTTTGGCCGACCAGCGCAGCCTCAAGCCCTCGAAAAGTTCTTCTACTTGCACAGGTAGTTTGCCAAATCGGTCGATCAACGACTGGCTGAATTGCTGTAGCTGGGCCTCGTTCTCGGTATCGTCTAGCTCGGTGTAGAGGTTTAAACGCTCCTGGATATTGCTTACATATGCGTCCGGGATGAGCATCTCGATATCGGTCTCGATGGCTACATCTTGCACAAATTCGGTTTGTAAAGATAGCTCGTCCTGGAACAAGTCCTTAAAATCGGTTTCCTTGAGCTCGCGTATGGCCTCGTTGAGGATTTTCTGGTAGGTTTCGTAGCCGATATCGGCAATTACACCGCTTTGCTCGGCGCCCAGCAGGTTACCCGCTCCGCGTATATCAAGGTCGCGCATGGCGATGTGGAAGCCGCTGCCCAGGTCTGAAAACTCCTCGATAACTTGTAGTCGTTTGCGGGCCTCGGGGGTTAATACCGATTTTGGCGGCGAGAACAAGTAGCAGAATGCTTTTTTGTTGGAACGCCCCACGCGGCCCCTGAGCTGGTGTAAATCGCTGAGGCCAAATTGGTTAGCATTGTTGATGATGATGGTATTGGCATTGGGGATATCCAAACCGGTCTCGATAATATTGGTGCTACAAAGCACATCGTGCTTGCCGTCGATAAAGTCGATGAGCACGTTTTCAAGGTCGTCAGATTCCATTTGGCCGTGCGCCATGGCGATGTCGAGATCGGGGCACAAGCGACGGAGCATGGCGGCCATCTCGGGCAGCTGGGTTACGCGGTTATGTATGAAGAATACTTGTCCGCCGCGGCTTACCTCGTAATAAATGGCATCTTTGATGACCTCGTCGTTGAAGGTGCGCACCTCCGTTTGGATGGGTTGGCGGTTGGGCGGCGGCGTGTTGATGATTGACAGGTCGCGGGCTGCCATGAGCGAGAATTGCAGGGTGCGGGGAATAGGCGTGGCCGTGAGGGTAAGCGTGTCGATGCTCACGCGAGCTTCGCGTAGTTTTTCCTTGGCGCCCACGCCAAACTTTTGCTCCTCGTCGATGATGAGCAGGCCTAGGTCTTTAAACTTGACCTTGCTGCCCAGGATAGAGTGCGTACCGATGAGGATATCTACTTTACCGGCCTCGGTTTGCTTGAAAATTTCGGTTTTTTCCTTGGCGCTCCTGAAACGGTTTACGTAGTCGATGCTCACGCCAAAATGCCCGAGCCTTTCTTTGAACGTGCGGGCGTGTTGAATAGCCAGGATGGTGGTGGGCACGAGGATGGCTACTTGTTTGCCATCGGTCACGGCTTTGAATGCCGCCCGGATGGCTACTTCGGTTTTGCCGAAGCCCACGTCGCCACAAATGAGGCGGTCCATGGGGTGATTTTTCTGCATATCTTTTTTCACATCCTCGGTGGCCTTGGCCTGGTCGGGTGTATCCTCGTAGATGAAAGAGGCTTCGAGCTCGTTCTGGAGGTAGCCATCCATGCTGTAGGCAAAGCCCGGCGTGGCCTTGCGCTTGGCGTACAACTTGATTAGGTCGATGGCTAATTCCTTGATTTTGGCCTTGGTGCGGCGCTTGGTGTTGCTCCAGGTATCGCTGCCCAGTTTATGGATTTTAGGCGGTGTACCGTCTTTGCCCACGTAGCGCGAAATTTTGTGCAGCGAGTTGATGCTCACGTACAACACGTCGTTATCGCGGTAAATAAGCCGCACGGCTTCTTGTATTTGGCCGTTGATGGTAATTTTCTCGAGGCCCGAGTATCGGCCTACGCCGTGATCAAGGTGCGTCACGAAATCGCCGGGGCGGAGCTCGCGTAGGCGGCGGAGGTTGAGCGATTCGGCCTTGTCGAAGCCTGCCCGCATTTTGTAGCGGTGGTAGCGTTCAAATATCTGGTGGTCGGTGTAGCAGGCGATGTTCAAGTCTTTATCCAAGAAGCCTTCGTTGATAGCCTTGGGTATGGGGTGCCAGCGTACATCGGCTTTAAGGTCGTCGAAGATGCTGTAAAAACGTTGTACCTGTTTGGGGTTTTCGGCAAATATATAGTTCTCGATGCCAGAGGCGTTGTGCTCGCTGAGATGGCGAATCAGGTATTCAAAGTTCTTGTTGAAGCTGGGTTGTGGAATACCGTTAAACTGTATGTAGGTAGCATTTTTGAAGCCGCTATCGGTATTGATTTCGATGCTGGAGTATGATTTTAGCTCTTCCATCACTTGTCCTGGGCGGAGGAAAGCGCGGTCCTCGAGAAACTTGGCTTCTTCGTTGCGGTCTTCTTCCAGCAGGCTGCTCACCTTATCCATGTAATCGAGGGCACGGTCAAAGCAATCCTGTAGTTTGTCGGTCAGGAAGTTGAGGTCTTGAATCCAGAAGATCGTATTTTCGGGTAGGAGGCTGAGGAGCGAGGCTTTTTCCTCGGTGTTGAATCGCGTGTTGATATTGGGTACAATCGTTACCCGCGATATTTTGCGTTCAGAAAGTTGTGTGCCGGGGTTAAAGGTCCGGATACTTTCTACTTCCACGTCGAAAAGCTCCACGCGGTAAGGCATTTCGTTGCCGTAGGAGTAAATATCCACGATACCGCCACGGATGGCAAATTGGCCTGGTTCGTAAACGAAGTCTACGCGTTCAAAGCCGTATTCAACCAGCACCTCAACGAGGAAGTCTACCTCGATGGGCTCGCCAATAGCTAGGTTGATGGCTGTTTTTTGCAATACATCTGGCACCACTACTTTTTCGAAGAGGGCTTCAGGGTAGGTTACCAGTACACTGCCTTTGGTAGCGGTGTTGAAAAAGCGGTTTACACTCTCGGTGCGTTGCAGCACGAAGTTGCGGTTAATCTCCTCGAAATGCATGGGCCGGCGGAACGAATCGGGGAAAAGGAGCACATCTTCCTTATCGCTGACTGCCGCGATATTATTTTGGGTATAGGCAGCTTCTTCGCGGTCGAGGGCAATGACCACGTGTGGTACATCAAGCTGTTTAAATACGGCATTGAGTACAAAGGCATCTTGTGCGCCGGATAAACCCTTGAGCACAAGGCGTTGCACTGTTTTTTGCCCAAGTAGTTGAGCAATTTGTTGGGTACGGGGGTCTTTTTGATATTGCTCGTTGAGCTGATCCAAGTTCATGGGGCGAAATTAGTTAAAATCCCCCCTACGGACGTGATTGTAGCAGGATTAAATTATCGGGCCACTGCTTCTTTTGAGGTCTTGTTCAAACTCGCGTTGTTTGCGTAGGTTTTCGGCGATACGCTTGTTGTGGCGAATGGCCAAAGAAAAGTACACTAGGGCAACGATGGCCGCGATGGTAATAGGCCAGTACATAACGATGAGCAACAAAGTGGCTTTGAGATTATCGATACCCGCGAGGAATGCAGATAGCATTTGGTCTTTAAACGAGGGGTCTGCTGCCACGATGGTGGTATCTTCCACGAAGGTGATGGTGATGGTTACGAGCTCAGACTCGGCTAACAACTTTACCCTAGATTCCATTAGTTGTTGAAGCTCGGCTTCGATATTGCGTAGAGCGACACGGGCTTCGATTTGTTCTGATGGTTTATAGGCTTTTTCAGCTAGGGCGCTAATCTCGTCGAGTGTTTCCTTTTGGTAGGCAATTTGTTTGTCAAGCTCGAGGAGTTGTGCTACTTTCTCTTCAAAATTAGCTCCTTGTGACAGGACTATATCGGCTGTTGATTTAACGGTTTTGATAAAGTCATTTAGTTTCCCCTTTTCGATTTGAGCTACCCAGATGGCTTCACGGACTTGGCCAATTTTGTTGGTTTCTTCGCGAACGATGCTAACGCCAAATTTATCGAACAAAGATGCTAGTTTCTCGGTCGATTGATCCACAGAGCTAACCTTAACCTTCATGCTATTACTCTGGAATAATAAATGCGCTGGCGTTGGATTGGCAAGCGCTATGGCGCTGCTATCGGTTCGGCTGCTGTCTTGGTTGGCGAAAGCTGTATGCGTCGTGGATAGTGTTGTCAATAGTATCAACAGCCATAACGCTATGCGAGGGCGAAAGAAAACATTGCTCATGTGGTTGAAGGGGGTTTAGTAGCAAACTGAGCACTAAGGTAGCAAAATGATTAGCTATCTACGCAGTTTATGTTGTATTGTTTTTGTGACTCGTTGAAAAAAAATGTGAATATGGGCAAGATTTAGGACTGTATTTATTTATAAATATTTGTTAATCAGTATTTTATTTCGATTGTTCATGCACAATATCAAAAAAGGCTTAGGCTCAATTGTACACAACACCGTTTAATGCGTTTAATCCAACACTGCAAGAAACGCGTTAGCTGGCCGGAGGGCACCCGCATAGCGGGTGGTGCGCACCGCGCACTAAGCGTTTAGCGCACCCGTAGGACAGCGACGGCGCGCAGCGCCGGAACGCCCAAATAAGCGGTAAGTTGTAAGATGTGAGTTGTAAGATGTGTGTAAGTTGTGCGTGGTAGGATAGGGCTTAAAATTCCTCTCTCCTAACTCCTCTCTCCTAACTTTTTATACCATGTCATGCTCATCAGCAGCATGAGGAAGTAATATGCCACGTCATCAAAAGGGATAGACAGGATGCGTTGGCCCAGGACGCTGCTCAAATTTTCAGCATCGGTATAAATGACCACGGGCCGCTGTGTAAACGCCCCGGTGAGTACGCCATTGACCAGTAAAAAAGGGATTAGACCCACCAGGTATGCCTGGTAAAAGCGCCCGCGCCAAGGGCTTTGCAATACGCCAAACACGTGCAAGGCTAATAAAATACCGCTCAGCAACCAAGTGCTGCCCGTGTAAAAACGATCGATTTGACTCAACCCCACGCCAAAAAACAAAAGCATCAAGGCCCAGTCGATATATTTTAACTGCCGCTGGAAAGGCTCACCCGGGAAATAAGCCACCAGGCATTCGTAAACAAAGATGCAGCAGTAGGGGATGACCACAAAGAACAGCCACTCGCCCAAGGGTAAGCCCAGTAGATAAAGGTTGGTATATTCCTCGTTGAAGCCCCAAACACCAATGTGGGTAAAATATACGTCCCACACGATAAAAAAGGCACCCATGAGTACTATAGCGGGGAACAATGCGGGCCAGTGTTTGTAAAAGGCCACTTTTTTGTCAAAACTCAACAAGAAGGGGAACAAGAGTGCTGAGCCGTTGATGAGCAGGTAGGTCCAATTGTTTTGCTCAAATTGTGCGATTTGCAGCCCTGAGCTAGGCACGCTCTGGCGTAAATCAGGCGATACCGGTATATAAATATTTACCAGCAAAACCAACAAGACACCGGCCAACATGGCCAAAAATGTAATGATACTTGCTTTGCCTACGGATATGCGCTGGTCCATGCCTTAAAAGTTTCACAGTCAAACAGCAAACAGTGCGATTTGTTGAGCCTTGGGTTATTTTTCCATTTCGATCTTGCGCTTCAACTCGTCGAGTTGGCGCTTGATTTCCAAGGCATCTTTGCTTTCGAGCTGGCCCATCTTGGTCGAGTCGGCCACGATATCTTCTACATTGCGCAGGCGTTTTTCCAGGTCTTCGTTGCGCTCAGATAGTTGGCGGAGCTTGTCCTCTAGCTGTCGGGTAGCATTGTTCGACATTTGGCCGCTCTCCATTTTCATCTTCTGGAGCTTTATATAATACCCCCCGATAATGGCCGAAAGGGGAATACCAAATACCATCACAATTGCTATAATGCCTTCCATGTTGCGTTAATTTTGGCGAAAGATATGGAATTATCACAACCTGTCAAGGATGAAAATAGTTCCCATTAGCGGCAGTATTGTGCGGCTACTTGCACATCGGCAGCGCTTAGTCCTAACTTGTCTATCTCCTCGCGGTTAAACCAGCCGTAGGCTTGGTGTTCGCTCAGCTGGATACTAGCATCTTCGGGCAGCTTGCATGCCACGGGAATCAGCGATATATATTTGTCTGGATACTCGTGCAGCACCGGATGCAAGGTCATAATGGGGCTTACCTCAACACCAAGCTCCTCGTGTAGCTCGCGCACGATGGCATCGCCCGACGACTCACCGGCTTCAATTTTTCCACCGGGAAATTCCCAGCAGCCAGGGTTCGATTGCGTGGCTGAACGTTGGCACAAGAGCCAAGTATCCTCGCGTTTAATCAAGGCGCAAACTACCCTTATCGGGGTATTAGTATTGGCCATATTCCTCGTCCACTTGTTTTTTCCACTGGCTCCGTGGCTTAAAATATTTAGGGTTGATGACCAGTAAACCAAATGATTCACCGTCTTCTTTCTCGCGTTTAGCATGATGCGCTCCATGCGCCCGCAACACGGCGCGGGAGTAGAAGTTATCCATCAAGTTAAACCACTTGAATCGGCGGTGGATATACACGTCGTGGATTAAAAAGTATGTCAAGCCATACAAAGAGATACCCACGCCCACGAAAAACAAGCCGAACAAGCCTGGCACGGTCGAGCCCAAGATGTAGAAGGTAGCGCTAGGAATGGCAAAAACGAGGAAAAAACGGTCGTTTTTATGCAAAAAACCGTTGATCAACTCTTTCTTGTGATGGTCTTCATGCCAGCCCCACAAAAAGCCGTGCATTACATACTTATGGGTAAACCAAGCCATGAATTCCATGCCAATATAGGCAGCTAGGGTAATTGCGGTATAAATCAAAAACGACATGCTAAGTGCTATTTTGCGAACATCAAAAGTATGCTAAAAAAAATGAACTGCAGGATAAATAAACCGATGGCCACCTTGTTCTGGAACTTGGGTACACGCAATTGGAATAACCCAGATAACCCGAATGCCACCAACCACCAGGCTACATAGTTTTGAACCGGTGCAGCGAGAAAATTGTTTGGCGACTCGTATGTCCAGCGCCAAAAATCGTGGCGAATGGCAATATGCTCCAGTAAAATATCGTAGCCGGTCATCAAGCTGGCCGAGCCAATCATCACCAGCCAAGGGTTTTTGAGGCCAAGCTGGTGCGCCAGCGCCGAGCTCCCGTACAAAAGCACCAACCAGTTTAAACCAATAACCAATGGCACACCCATGAGTTTGGGGCCAAGTGTAGCGCCGTAGCTATATTCCCCGAAAATGACGCCGGTATGCACGCCTGCTAGTTCAACCAAGTAGGCCAACACGAAAATGATACCGCCCATCAGGGCCAAACCTGGGTCGCGATGCGGATGGTTGTACAATACAATCAGTGCCGTTACCAACAGGTTAAAGGGGGTCAAAAGCATGAATTGAGGGTGCAAGGGCACCAACACGCCAAGTACCCCCACGATATACAAAATGAGGATAACGAGCAGCGAGAGCTGGCTTTTGCGTTCGGCGCTTATGGATATCATGTCGTTTCTTATACGGTTGTAATGTTTTGGTTTTGGGCACCCCGCCGCTGCGCGGCGGCGCTACGCTACGGGTTCGCTAATCGCTCATACCTCGGGGCTAGCGCCCCATCGGTACGGCCTTTGGCCGCCCTTCGCATCGCTGGTGCGATGCAATGTCGTGGTAAACAGTAAAAACGGGATTTTGTTTAAGGTTGTACGTTGATTTCAGCTTTTTCGGGAATGCCAATTTCTAAACGCATTCTACAGTATTTCTGTTAACTTTGGACTTTGTACACAGTATTCCCCGCATGAAAAACACTATCAAGTCAGTAGTTGCCCAACTTGGCCTCGAAAAAGGATTCTTGTACCTGAGCTACTGGGTACAAAAACTGAAAAATGCCCAACGGAACCGAGCGTTCAAAAAAGAGCATCCCAAGGTCGTGCTGCCCGATGATTTTACCATGTTCGAGGCATTTGGCCTAGATTATTACAATTACTACAACATGGGTCTAGCATCGGCACAAGACCTCCTGCAGCAAGTCTCGGCCTTTGTTGATGTGAATCGTCCTATCCGCATGCTCGACTGGGGTTGCGGCCCGGCACGCATCACCCGGCATTTACCGCAACTACTGGCCCCCGGCTCTGTAGTCATGGGTACCGACTATAATCAGCACACCATTTCTTGGTGTAATAAGGCCCTGGCAAAAGAAGGCTTAGCCTTTTACCTCAATGCTGCCGCCCCTCCACTGCACCCCGATATTCAACAGATGGATTGGGTCTTGTCCATTTCGGTGGTAACGCACTTGCCCGATCACCTGATTAAGGCATGGTTCAATGCTATACATGCGGCCATGCGCCCGAAAGGGGTAATGCTCTTTTCGTTTCAAGGTAAGGCTTATGAACAAAAGCTCGAAAAGCATGAACTTGCCCAACTCTTGCAAACAGGCTGTTTTTGCCGCGAACACGACAAGGAAGGCACCCAGCTGTATCAAACCTTCCATACGGCCCAGTATATGAGCCAAATCCTGCAAGATGCTGGTTTCAGTATTTTACAACATATCCCAGGCAAAACAGAAAGCTGGGGTATTGAGCAGGACGTGATGATTGGTGTCGGCTTAACTGGGTTTTTCCCAATACGCCAAGCGCATGCCTGTTTCGTCCAGCACAGCGTAAGAGCAAGTATGCATCCACTCGCCCAAATTGATATAACGGCTGTTTGAACCTGGCAAAGCTAAGTCTAGGTCCAGGTGGCGGTGCCCAAACACGAAATAATCTAGCGGTGTTTCCTGTAGCTTTCGTTGTGCGTATTGAAACAGCCATTCATTTTCTTCGCCCAGCCAGGCCTCGGGCATACTATGCTGGGCCAAGCGGCTACGCCGTGAAAAATAAAGGGCTACTCGCATGGCAAAATCGGGGTGTACTTGCCGGAAGGCCCACTGCGCCAGCGGGTTGGTGAACAGTTTTTTCAAGCGTTTGTAGCCGTAATCGCCAGGGCCAAGGCCATCGCCGTGGCCAATCATCAGTTGTTTGCCATATAGTTGGCAGACAATGGGCTTTTTGTTTACAGGTATGCCCAGTTCTTGTTCAAAGTAGCCGAACATCCAGAGGTCGTGGTTGCCGGTAAACACGGTGATGGGTATGCCACGGTCACTCAGTTCGGCCAGTTTACCCAGCAGGCGGACGTAGCCCTTGGGTGCCACGCATTTGTAGTCGAACCAAAAGTCAAATATGTCGCCTACGAGGTATATGCCCTCGGCATCTTTAGAGACATGGTCGAGCCAGCGCACGATCTTCTTTTCGCGTTCAAGGCTTTTCTCGTGGCTGGGTATGCCCAGGTGAAAATCGGAAGCGAAATAGTAGGGCATGTTTATTTTCCTAAGGTCATGGTATATTGTGCTACCGCTTCAATCTCGGCGGCAGAAAGGATACCGCTGTAAGCCGTCATGAGCTTACGGCCATTGGCAATAACCGCTACGCGTTCATCCAAACTCAAGGCCGAAGCACTCAGGTCGAATGCTCCGTTGAGCTGTAGTTTACCATCGGAACCGTGGCAAGAAGTACAGTACTTGGTATACACGTTGGCTCCCGATACGGTGCCTTCGCTATTATCCTCCGCTGGGGTAGGAGCATTACCGGCACAGGCCGAAAGGCCCAATATGATAACGGCTAATGCAGCACTGAAAGTCCACTTTTTCATCTTTAGGTAGTTGATAGTTTGTAGTTGATAGTTTGTAGTTAATGGTATGGCAATCTACTAGTTGTTCGTCAAAAAACTATAAACTACCAACGATTTACTCAGAACTAGTTAACGCCTAAACCCTTCAAGGCTTGTTTGGCTAGCTCGTAGTTGGCATCAAAGTTTAAAGCTTGTTGGTACTGCTTGATGGCTTTGTCTTTCTCGCCTTTTTGCTCGTATACAATACCAGTGTAGTAATACACTCGTGCATTGGTTGGCTCTAATTTAGCGGTGATGTTGAGGTGTTTCAATGCTTCATCTCGTTTATTCAAAGCAAGGTAAACCAGTGCGGTATTGAACTGAACATCAGGCTCTTGCGCATGATGGATGGTTGCCCTGCGGTACCATTCCAGTGCCTCTTCGTAGCGTTCCATGGTTTGGAAGAAATACGCCTTGCCAAATAGTGCATCATAGCTGGTAGAGTCGATGCGCAGCACGTTGTCGTAGTAGGTTAATGCCACCATTTTGCCATTTTCAGCCGAGAGTTGGGCCAATTGGATATAGCAATTCACGTGGTCGGAGTTGTGCTCCACCGCTGTTTGGAAGGCTGCGGCCGCTTTCATGGTATCACCCATTTCCTTGAAATTCATGCCAAGTAAAAACAAGGCATCGGCGTCATAACGGTCTTTAGCCAATATCTTGTTCAGGGTTTGCAAGGAAGCATCGTGTAGGGTGAGCAACTGTTGTAGCTCCGCCAAACTCAGTAAGCGTTTGGGGTTCTCAGGGTCAAGGCGAGCTACTTTCTCCAAGGCATCAAGTGCTTTACGCGAGTTGTTGACCTCTAGGTATGCATCGGCCATCGGCGAGTAATCATCGAGGCGGAGGGAGTCAAGCGAGATGGCTTTTTCGTAATTCAGGGCTGCTTGTTGAAAGTTACCAGCCGTCATGTACAAGGCCGCCCGCTTCGAGTAGAGCTCGGCATTGTCGGGGTCGGCCATGATTTTTTCGGTCAGGGCATCAATGGCAGGGTCGCCACTGCTGCTTTCTGGGCTAATTTTCGAACCGCCACAAGCCCAAAGTAGGCTTATGAGCAAGAGGGGTGCAATCCATTTCATCATTTAACGGGTGTTTTTCTTTGGCGCAGGGGCCGGAGCTGGGGTTGTTTTCTTTTTCTTCAAGGAGTCGGGTGTCGCCACGGCAGGGTCAAGGTCCCAGCCATCGCCATAACCTTCATCTTCTTCACTGTAATAATATATTTGTTCTGAGCCTGGGGTCGATGGGTAGCTACCACAATCAAACTCAGGTGAATCTTCTGGTTTTTTGAACTCGGCGGCCACGTCAAACCCGATTTCACGGTCGTTTTCCACCTTGGTCAGGAATTTCTGGAAAATTGGGCGGGCTAGCTTGGCACCTTGACCATAGGTCATGTTACGGAAACGAAGGAAACGGTCGTCGCAACCTGTCCAGGTGGCCACAACCAGGTTAGGCGTAACGCCCATGAACCAACCATCCGACTGGTCGTTGGTGGTACCTGTTTTACCGCCCACTTGGCTCTTAAACGCAAATCCAGGTGATTTACGTACGTTTTCTTTCAGCATGTATACCATCTGATAAATGGCTTTTTGTGCCAATGCCTGCGATGGAATTTGTTTTGCACGCCAAATTTCGTTACCATTTTTATCTTCAATCCGGGTGATAAAAACGGGTGCGGAGTACATACCTTCGTTGGCAAATATGGTATAAGCCCCAGCCATTTCGAGTACCGAAAGATCGGGTGTACCCAAACAAATAGAAGGCTGCGCCGGTACAAAACTGGTATCGATACCCACGTTAGCCAAGAACTCGCGGAATGGCCCCGTACTGCCGAGGTCCTTCATCAACATGGCTGAACAAGTGTTTACAGAGTTGCGCAAACCTTCAATCAAGCTCATCGAGCCACCGCTATAACCGCCGCCGGCGTTTTTAGGGCACCAGGTGCTCGACATGCCGAAGCGGCCATCGCCAGGGCCGATACAAACCTTCACATCGTTACAGATATAGCAGGGGTAAAAACCACGTAGGTCGAAGGAGAACGCATACAACAAAGGCTTGATGGTAGAACCAATCTGACGGCGGGCCTCTTTGTTCACGTGGTCAAATTTGAAATAGCGGAAACCAGTACCACCAACCCAGGCTTTCACGTGGCCGGTTTGGGGCTCAATGGCCGCCATGCCCGTTTGTAGTACCATACGGTGGTATCGGATTGAATCGTAAGGCGACATGATAGTGTCAATTTCGTTCTTGTCGTTGTAGGCAAAAACTTTCATTTTCACGGGGGTCTTCAAGTGTTTTTCCATCTGGCGGAACTCTTTCTTGATGGTGCCCCAGTCGGCGCCTTTCATGGTGCTCAGGTACTTGTCGTATTGTGCGCGGGTAATGTATTTGGTTTTCACCCAGCGCTCAATTTTTTCTTTGCCGCTACCTGCTTTTTCGCGTTCGGTTTCTTCTATCTCCATCATCCGGTCAATATCAACTGGACGGATTTCAAGCTCGTTCACGCGTTTGTAGATATTTTCCTGTGCAATTTGGAACCGGGGCGATTCCCAAATCAAGCGGTTGAGTGCCGCTTTACGTGCATAAATGGGAACCTGTGTCTCGTTGCCGTTGGGTATGGGGTGCGTCCAGGGGTCCATCTTTTCCCAGTGTTTGTAAAAGATGGGTTGAAGGAACGATAGGTGCTCGCGTGCAGCCGCCTCCGCGTGCGCTTGCATGCGAGGGTCGATGGTGGTATAAATTTTCAAACCATCGGTATAGAGGTCATATGCCTCGCCGTTGGGTTTCAAGAGTTCTTCTTTTTTCAGCAAGTCGCGGATGTGTATGCGCAGGTACTCGCGGAAATGCTGTGCCAAGCCCTCGTTGTGGTCAATAGGTTTAAACTTGGTGATGTCAATTTTGGTTTGGCGTAACGAGTCGTACATCTCTTGGGCACGTTTGTCGCTAGCACTCAGGAATCCTTGTTCCATCATGTGCTTGAGCACTACTTCGCGGCGTTTCATGGCCCTTTCCGGGAAACGGATAGGGTTGTTCGACGAAGGGTTCTGCAACATGCCTACCAGCACGGCTGATTCTTGAATATTGAGGTCGATAGGCTCTTTGCCGAAGTAAATTTTAGCGGCCGATTTAATACCATTGGCTCCGTATAGGTAGTCAAACTGGTTTAAGTACATGGCAATGATTTCTTCCTTGGTATATTTGCGTTCTAGCTTCACGGCAGTTAACCATTCTTTGAGTTTGGTGGTAACCATGACCCAACCCTTGCGGAGGAAAAACATTTTAGAGGTGTTTGGTCGGCCCATCAGCAACTTGGCCAACTGTTGCGATATGGTACTACCACCACCGGCACTTTGGTCCTGACCCAAGATAGTTTTAACCACCACGCGGCCCAAAGCCCTGCTATCGATACCGCTGTGCTGGTAAAAACGCTTGTCCTCGGTAGCAATGAGCGCATCGATGACGTGCTTCGAGATTTCCTCGTATTTAACGGGCGTACGGTTTTCTTGGTAATAGGTACCCAGCGTCGAGCCGTCGGCGGCATACACGTTAGATGCCAACAGGAACGTGGGGTCTTCTAACTTCCTGAACGAGGGCAGCTGCGTGGAAAGATAGATGAACAAAAGCAAAACGGCGCCGAAGCCATATGCTACAACGCGCCAGAACGTACGCACCCATTGGGCCGTTTTGGTTCGCTTCGATTGATCCGTAGGTTGTTCTTTTCTAGAGGCCATGGGTAAGTATTATTTTCAACCTGCAAATATAAGATGTAAAATCGGGATAAGGAATGCGTAAATGTTCGTTTGCCTAGTAATAGCTATAAAAAACTATCTATCGCTCAACTAAATTCAACGGTTACGGCTTGCTGCCGCTTCACAATTCTTGTGCCTAGTTTGCGCAGACGCGATCATAGTACACCCTCAAGTGCATTACTTCCTCAAGCTAGCTAGAATTTAGCTACTTTTGCACACAAAGTGATTAACTTGTTTTAAATTATAGACCTACACCACACCATGTCTGAAAATTTATCTTGCCCACAATGCCAGTCTGAGTTTACGTACCTCAGCGATGGCCTAATGACTTGTTCTGTTTGTTTCCACGAGTGGAATCCTGCCGATGCACCTGAAGTTGACCAAGCGGATGCCGTTAAAAAGGTTTTAGATGCCAACGGTAATGAACTCCAAACTGGCGACTCCGTTATAGTGATCAAGGATCTCCCGGTTAAAGGTATGCCGCGCCCCGTGAAAGCTGGTACCAAGGTTAAAAATATCCGTTTGCAGGAAGGCGACCACAACATTGCGTGCAGGATTGACGAATTTGGAGCGATGAACCTTAAATCAGAATTCGTACGGAAGGCGTAACTGCTGGCTTTTAAGCCAAGTGCAATATTCATTTTTTTGTTTTTTTGGGCGTTCCGGCGCGGTGCGCCGTCGCTGTCCGCCGGGGTTCGCTTTGCTCCGTGCTACGCACCAGCCGCTGTGCGCAGCTGCCCTTTGGCCAGCTAACGCAACAAGGGCGGCGAAGCCCGCCCTTGATAGATAGGAGATAGGAGTGATGAGATAGGAGCGATGAACGATGAACCGAAAATAGCGGTTCTACCCTATACTAAGATTTAGGGTTTTCAATACCTTGAGTCTGTACATTAGTACCAGCATAGGTTATTTATAATCAATAATTAACAATTTATAATTAAAATGGTGGCTTTGCCACCGTCCTGCGCCAGGCATGCGTAGGGCAGCGCCGTCAGGCGCTGGTGCAAAGCACGGAGCGCAGCGACCCCCGGAGCACGCCGACGGCGCATCGCGCCGGGGCGCCCAAAAAAAAATATCATATTAAAAATATTTTATACCTTTGCGATACAAAAATCATGACAAGGGCTATGCCTTGCTGATTCGTGCTGCTTCCTTTCCAGATAAATGGTAGAGTTTTGCAATGTTCCAGCAGGGCATTGAGTATTTTTTTTTTCAAGATTCAACCTTATAACAATGAGATTTATTTTGGCAGGGCTGTTACTGTTCAGCCTAAGTTTGTCGATGGCGCAGGTACAAGATCCCGCCTACAAACAGATGATGTATGACTTCAACATCAATTTTTACACGGTCTGCGACTCGGCGGAGGCCTATTTTAGCCGTATCGACCGCAATGCTAAAGGCTCGGGGTACAAGCCGTTCATGCGCTGGAAAAATGAGAACGAGGGCAAGTATTACCCATCGGGCAACCGCCTAGTTGACCATTATGGACCATTTAAAACGTATGAGCGACTGGTAGCGGACGACAAGCGTCGCAACGGCGATAAACTGTTTGAAAACGGCCTCTGGAATGAGCTTGGGCCTAATTTCATGGGGCAAATTACAGGGCATTATGCTGCCGGTATTGGCCGCGTAGAGTTTGTAGAAGTTAACCGCAACAACCCGCAGCAAATTTATATGGGCTCGCGCAGTGGCGGCCTTTGGCGCACCAGCGATGAAGGCGCAACTTGGTCGCATAATACCGACTTTTTACCAGCGTCAGGCGTAAACACCGTGGCAGCTTCGCCAACGAACTTTGATTCCATCCTGATTAATGTACGCTCGGCTGAAAACGGTACTTCCTTTGGTATTTATCGCTCTACTGATGGTGGACAAACCTATGCCCCCACGGCATTTACGCCATCGAATGTTGGCTTTGGCGGCTTGGGTACGAATTTCCAAATTTATATCATAGAGTATCACCCCAGGGTGCCCAACTTGGTATTTGTAGGCACCAGCAAAGGTATTTACCGCTCGACAGACAACCTGCAAACTTGGACCCGCTTGATCAACGATGGGGATATTTACGACATTGAGTTTCACCCGACCGACAACAATATTGTTTATATTTATGACGGCTACTACTGGGGGACTAACCGCAATCGTATCCTTAAATCAACCAACCAAGGCTTGAGTTATACGAACTTGATGGACTTTGCCACAAACAACAATGCCAAGATTAAAATCTCTGTTTCTCCAATTTGCCCTGATTGTATCTGGGCGGGCTCCGACAATGGCTTTTGGAAATCAACTGACCAAGGCGCTACCTTTACGGCCATCCAAAGTGCAGCACCATCGGGTGTTAGCTTGTGGACTGCCGTGCCCAACGACCAAGATACAAGCAAAGTGGTATCAGGTTATGTCGATATTTTCAGAAGTTCAGACGGTGGCCGAAATTTTAGTAAAGCCACCTGGTGGAGCCTTGGCTCTGCCGAACACGGTGGAGGCTCTTTTCAAAATGCCTTCAACAACAGCTCGGTATATGTGCATGCCGACAATAACTACCTGGATTGTGTAAATGGCATTTATTACGCCTGTACTGACGGTTTCCTCTGTAAGTCTGAGGACAATGGTTTGACTTGGGAAAAACTGAGCCTCAGTGTAGGTACCCGCGAAAACTACCGCCTGGGACAATCACAGTCAAACCAATACCTCACTATCTTGGGCTCACAAGATAACGGTACCAGTATCAAAACAGAAACAAACTGGATTGAAGCTTACGGCGCCGATGGCATGGAATCTTTCATACACCCGTTGAACGAAAACTGGATGTTCTGCACCACCCAAAATGGTGGTAGAAGAAGAACCTTAGACGGCGGTGTGACTACCTCTGGCATTGCGCCTGCGGGTCATAGTTCCGCCTGGGTAGCCCCTATGTTTTACGACCCGAATGACCACCTGACGGCCTATACCTTCGGTAACGTGGTGTATAAAACAACCAACTTTGGTACTTCATGGGTTACCCTCGGTAGCCCAACAACTTTTACGGGTGTAATACAAGTAGCTGCTATCGCATACAATAATACGAGCATAATGGCCATAAGCCAAGGCCAATACATCGAACTATCGACCGATGGCGGCGCTACCTTTACCAACATTAAAAACGGTTTACCTAACAAGCCAATCATGGGTATAGCATTTGACCCGAACGACGACCAGACGATGGTTATCGTTTACGACGGCTATGAGAACAATGGCACCAAGGTTTATATTACCCACAACCAAGGCACTACCTGGCAGAATATTAGCTATAACCTCGGCAATATGCCTTGTTACAGCGTGGTTATCGACCATTCGTCTAATTCGTATATTTATGTTGGAGCGGCTATTGGCATTTATAAAATGGCAATGGGCGAGCTAGACTGGGATTTATACAACCCCGGCTTGCCCAACGTCTCGGTTAAAGAACTCGATATACATTGGGGCTCCAACACCCTTAAAGCAGCCACCTGGGGCCGTGGCCTCTGGGAATATTCGCTGGTTGACCGCAACGATTACCCCGCTATCGTGAAGACTTCCGTAACGACTACGCCCACCTTCATCGCACCAAAAGTCACCATGGACCAGCTGGTTACAGCTCAAATCGAATACAGCGGAAACTTGACTAGCGTTTATGTTGCCTGGGCACTCAACGCACCAAACTTCAACAGCACCAACGTGCTGCCTATGAGCTTGGTTTCAGGTAATATCTGGCGTACAAGTACAACGCTGCCTAACAGTACCGTCGGCGATAAGGTCTATTTCAAGGTGTTTGCTGTGGGCGATAACCAAGATACGACCGAGACCTACAAGTTCATGTATGAACTTCACCCTTATGAGTTCTGTGCCGCAAGTGGCGAAAGTACCAACGGTAACCTTTTCATCAATCGCCTGCGTTTGGGTAGCATTGATAGGTCTTCGGCTAATAACGCCTATACGTTCTACAACAACGACTTTATTCACCTGTACACGGATAGCAGCTATACCATTACTGGTAACTGTAATACCAACTGGGGTAACAACGACTTTGTGGCATGGATAGATTACAACAACGATGCTGAATTTACAACCAATGAAAGGGTAATGTACAATACCAACATCGGAGCATACCAAGCTGCTAGCACCTTTACCGTGCCAGGCGATGCTGTATTAGATACCCTCCGCATGCGCGTTCGCCTCGGTTACTGGGGTGGCTTTGACAATCCTTGCGGTACTACCCTCGGCGAGGTAGAAGATTATCCTATCATCATGCGTAAAGCACCCAACTTGGCCTTCACCGGTAACACGGCTTTCTGTGTAGGCTCGGATGTAGAACTCACATACAGCGGTAGCAATGATGCAACATCTATCGGTTGGGAGCTCTTCGATGGCACAAACTATTACTACTTTACAGGCAACTCCTTCGTCAGCAACACGCTCCCCGTTGGAACTTACGATGTGAGCGTAAGCGGCGTCAAGTACGGTACCATGTTTAGCAAAAACTTTCCAGCTGCTTTCACCGTGGATGCTATGCCTAGCACTGCCGACGCAGGTACTGATTTGTTCAGCTGTACCAACGACCTCGTGCTCGGTCTTAATGCAACTGCTCCAAATTTGGGTACAGGTGCATGGTCGGGCTCAGCTACTTTCAGCGCTCCCAACTCGGCCACCAGCGATGCCACGGTTGCCGCTACAGGTGTTTATACCTTTACTTGGACAACCACCAATGGTACTTGTACTAGCTCCGACCAAGTGGAGGTATCTTACAACGGCCCGAGTACTATTGCCACCATCGATGGTACCAGCGGCTCTTGCGTAGTAAATGATAACGACTGGCAGCATATCTTTGACTTGAACGGCCGTTTGCTCGTATCGCTTAATACCCATGGCCAAGACCTCGGTGCAGTCACAGCAACAGTACACATTGGTAGCCCTACTTCCCTGGCTGGTTCAGGCGATTGTAGTAATCCTGCCACCGCTTACATGGGTCGCAGCTATGATATTGTCCCTACCAATCAACCTACCTCCCCTGTTGATGTACGCTTATACTTCACGGCTACCGACTTTAGCACACTGGCCGCCGCCGCTGCTGCCAACAACAACGGTAACCCTTGCGATACACAAGATGATATTAATGCGCTTTCTGACGTTCAGGTAACCAAGTACGCAACCGGCGGAAGTCCTGGCGGAACAGGCACTTACCTGGCCCAAACCGCCAATGGCTCGGCTTATGGCGCTGATTATATCCAGCTCTCCACGCCATCGTTCTCGAGCTTTTTCATGCACGGTGGCCCCGGTGGCTCTACTTTGCCGGTTTCCTTGACCCGCTTCAGCGCAACGGCAGTCAACAATCAATTTATCCAACTCAACTGGGCTACAGCATCTGAAACCAACAACAAAGGTTTTTACTTGATGCGCAGTGAAGATGCCCAACACTTTGAAAACCTTACATGGGTCGATGGCCAAGGCAATAGCCTAGTAGAACAACAATATAGCTTCAACGATGCTAACGTGGTGCCTAACAAGCTGTATTACTATAAATTGCAGCAGCTTGATTTTGACGGTCGTTCAAGCTACAGCCACATCGTGGCATCGGCGTTGAATAAAACGCAAAACTGGGTTATCGGGCACCCTTTCCCTAACCCTACTAGCCAATCGGCAAGTATTCAGGTTTTTGCCGAGGATAATATAGATTTCGAGGTGATGGTGTACAACCAATTGGGCCAACTCATCGAGCTCAAGCAATACAATACCAGTACTCAGCTACTCGAGCTTAATACCGCTAGTTGGTCGGAAGGTATTTACCTCGTAGTACTCAAAAATGAACTGTTCTTTGAAACTCGCCGCTTGTTGATTCAACGCTAGTAATTGCCTTAAACTTATACAAAAGGCCCTGTCTTCTAGCATGAAGCAGGGCCTTTTTATTGGGTTGATTGCAAGCTTTTCGTTCAAAAATATGCCTTTCCAGAAAGCACAACGGCTAACACTGCAAAAGTTCATTGTTCATCGTTTATTGTTCATCGCTCCAAAAAAACTATCTTTGGCCCACAAATCCAGTCATTATGCTGCTATACAACGTAACCGTTAAAATTTTGAATACCGTCCACGACGAATGGCTCCAGTGGATGCGTGAAAAACATATCCCCGAGGTCATGGCCACGGGTCTATTTCTAGAAAACCGCATCTGCCATATCCTCGGGGAAGATGAATCAGAAGGCACTACTTATGCCTTCCAGTATGTTGTTGCCGATATGGAAACTTTCCAGCGCTACCAGAAGGAGTTTGCGCCGGCCTTGCAAAAGGATCATGCCGAGCGCTACGCCAACCAATACGTGGCTTTCCGTACCTTGATGGAGGTGATTTAACCCATAAAGGCTTGTACCTCGGTCACCTCAGGAACCATGCGTTTCAACATGCCCTCGATGCCCGATTTTAGCGTTACGGTAGAGCTTGGGCAACCGCTGCATGAGCCCTGCAGAACCACGCTTACTACGCCTTCGTCGTAACTCTTGAACTCGATGTTGCCACCGTCCATTTCTACGGCTGGGCGCACGTAGGTGTCGATCAAGTTTTTAATCTTGGCCACGATTTCGGCTTCTTTGCCCTCGTAGTTGCCTACTTCCTTGGCATCGAGCTCGGCTTTGACAGCCTCGAAGCCATCGTTCAGCACCGTACCGCCATTTTCAAGGTATTGCTTGATAAAGCTCTTGATATCCAGCATGATATCTTCCCAGCTGTAGTTAAATTCCTTCGTTACGGTCACAAAGTTGTTGCAAATATAAACGCCTTTGGTGAACGGGAAATCAAAGAGGGCAGCCGCTAGTGGCGACCATTCGCGGGCTAGCGCTTCTTCCCTGAAATCAGCCGTACTGTTAGGGAACAACATGCGGTTGGTCACAAACTTTAACGATTCTGGGTTAGGTGTCTGCTCGGTGTACAGCATCACCGGCGTTTTCTGTATGGTTTCTTGCTCGTTGCTCATGGTTTGGCAAATTTTAAATGATGGCACAAGCCGCTTGGCTTGCTAGGACAAAGGTAACAAGATTACCCGTTATTTAGTTTAGTTCTAATTAAAATGAAGCTCAATAATTTTACTGGAGTGTATATGTTTGTTTTTCGCGCTCAGTCTAAAATTTGCACGGCATTTTAAAAACACCCAATCCCCCAAAAATCTAAAATTCTAATTTTTTGGGGCGCTGCGCCGCTCCGCGGGGCGTATGCAATACGCCCCTACCAGCGCGTCGCCGTTACGCTACGGCGCTCGCTGTCGCTCGGCCCGCTTCGCGGTCTGGCGCGTTGCGCCACGCCTTCGCATCACTAGCGCAGATGCTCTGTTCAAGATTAAACGCCTAGGCTGGCACACTATTCGCCATATTTTTACGTTCTTTGTGTTGGGTTTTACCCCAATTTATCAAGCTTCCTCTAAATTTTTCGATACATGTCAAGGATAATACTCCTTTTTGTTGCTATTTGTACTTTGTTCAATGCTGCAAAAGCGCAAGAAATCAATGCGCGTGTAACCGTTTCAGCTCCTAAACTCCAAACGGCAGACCCTAAAATTTTCAAAACGCTCGAGACGCAGTTGCAGCAGTTCATGAATGAACGCAAGTGGAGTGATAAAATTTACGCCCCAGATGAGCGCATCGAGATGTCGATTACCATTACCATAAAGCAAGAGGTGTCGCAAACCCGCTTCACGGCGCAATGTGCCGTTCAAGCCGTTAGGCCAGTGTACAACAGTACTTACAACTCGGCTATCCTAGAGCTGATTGACCAAGACTTTACCTTTGATTACCAAGAGTTCGATAACCTTGATTTCTCCGAGAATCAATACTTCAGCAACCTTACCGCTATGATGGGTTTTTATGCCTACATGGTGCTTGGCCTCGATGGGGATACCTTTGAAGAATTTGGTGGCGAGGAGTATTTCCAGAAAGCCAATGCCATCGTGAATTATATCCCACAAAATACTGCAGCTGAGTTCCCAGGCTGGCGCCCCGGCGGAAGCCAACGCAACCGCTACTGGTTGGTTGAAAATATTTTGAGCGTACGGATGAAATCATTCCGCTCGGCTTTATACATGTATCACCTGGCGGGTATGGACCAGTTGTTTGAAAACCCAGGCATGGGTTTGGCCAGCATGAAAGCCGCCCTTGAAGAGATTCGTACAGCAAATCAGAATTACCCAGCCACTTACCTTGTGCAGATGTTCTGCCAGGCTAAACGCGATGAGTTGGTTAATACTTTTACCGTAGCCGATGCCAAAACCAAACGCGAGGTATTCGATATCATGGTGAAATTGGATCCAACCCAGGCCAACGAATATCGCAAGCTGCTGGCGAACTAGGATTTCCCTTGCGCTAGCTGGCCGTAGGGCAGCCGCGTCAGCGGCTGGTGCCGTCAGGCACCGAGCGTCCAGCGAGCCTGGAGGACAGCGGCGGCGCCAAAGGCGACGCAGCGCCCAAAAAAGAATAATGGAATAAAAGAGTAATTGACTAAACGACAAGGGCTACGAATACTATAGCATCTCGGCTAAAATACCTTGTTTCATAGCGTATTCTGATACCACCAGTTGTTGTACGGGACAAACTTCGAGGATATAGTCAACCAGTACCAGTGCCGTGATGATGAGGCGGGCTCGGCCTTCTGGGAGTTTGTCCATGGCCTCGCGCTCGGGAAGCGTGGTTTGCATGAAACTGTCGTACAGTGGCCTGAACTCCGATATAGGGATTTCGTTGGCCGCTGGCCCAACTTTGCGCACCGATAGGAAGGTTTCCAGCACATCGAATGTGCCCGAGGCCCCGATGATGCGTTGTGGTTGGTGTTGTTTTATAGCATCGAGCAGCGGCGCTAGTATGTCGCTGAGCCAAGCTTTTTGTGTAGCAACTTCTTCCCTGCTCATGGGGTCGGAATGGTGGAATTTGCGATAAAGCACGGCCACGCCCACGGGGAAACTTTGGGACCAAAGGATGCCGTCTCGAGTAGTGAGGATAAATTCTACCGAGCCGCCGCCGATGTCCATAATCATCGAAACTTGCTCGTCGAGGGGGTAAGCGTGTTGCACCCCACGCCAGATTAGGCGGGCTTCTTCCAGTCCAGGAATCGTATCGATTTGTATGCCGCAAGTAGCTTTGGCATCTGCTACTAATGCTGGGCCGTTAGAGGCTGTACGCAGGGCGGCGGTGCCAAAGGCTTTGACTTGTTCAACTTCCTGTTGCTGTATGATTTGGCCAAACTCGTGCAAGGCATCGCTAGCCCGTTGGAAAGCAGCTTGCCCGATGGTCTCAATACCTTCTTCGGCCAAGAACACGAACTTGCGGAGCTTGAAAATCTCGGTAAAACCGCCACCGGGTAAAGCCTCGGCAATAAGCAGGTGAAAGGTGTTGGTACCACAATCTATGACGGCTAGTTTTTTCACAGGGATTAGGGTTGTAGGGTTTTCTTAGGTTATTGGCTAGTCCCCAGCGAGGAATTTAGCCACTTTGGCAGCGGCGGCCTTGCCAATGGTTTCTTCAATTTTGGCAGGATCGGTTTCTTGGAGTGCCCGCACCGAGCCAAAGGTTTTGAGTAGTTTCTCGGCTGTTTTTGGCCCGATACCCGGAATGTCGGTCAAGCCCGTTTTGGCAAAGTTTTTCGAACGTTGGTCGCGGTGGAACGTGATGGCAAAACGGTGGGCCTCGTTACGGGCTTGTTGGATGACCCGCAGCGTTTCCGATTTTTTATCGAGCATCAAGGGCACGGCATCGTCGGGGAAGTATAATTCTTCCAGGCGTTTGGCGATACCAATTACCGTTACCTTGTGCAGTATATCCAGCTCTTTTAGGCTCTCGACAGCAGCGGCCAGCTGGCCTTTTCCCCCGTCGATGACGATGAGCTGGGGTAGCGATTGGCCCTCGTCCAGCAGCCGTCGGTAACGGCGGAACACGATTTCGCGCATAGAGGCAAAGTCGTCGGGGCCAACCACCGATTTTATCTTGAAGTGCCTGTAATCAGCCTTGGAAGGTTTTGCGTTTTTGAAACAGACCATCGAAGCTACCGGGTTGGTGCCTTGTATATTCGAGTTGTCGAAACATTCCAGGTGGAGTGGCATGACCGACATATGCAGGTCGTCCCGCATACGCGTGAGGATGCGCTCGGCTGGGGTTTGTTTTTGAACCTTGCTGGCTTCTGATTTCTTTTTTTGCAAGGCGTAGTACTTGGCGTTCTTGTAGGCTAGCTCGAGCAGTTTTTTCTTGTCGCCAATTTTCGGTACCGTCATCTTAACTTCCTCAAATGGAATGGAAACCTCCATGGGCACTAGTACTTCGCGCATGAGTGTGCCGAACTTTTCGGCGAGGAAAGGTATGGCGTACTCCAACAAGTCGCGAGGGTCGTCATCCAGGTTGGGTTTCATCTCCAGCATGTAGGTGTTGATGATGGCACCATCTACCACTTTTAGGTAACTGACAAAAGCAATTTCCTCGTCTTTCTCAATGGCAAAAACATCGGCTTCTTCTAGGTTGGGGTTTACCACGGTCGATTTAGCCTGGTACTGTTCAAAGGCATCAATACGCTGCTTGAGTAGCATGGCTTCTTCAAAGCGCAGGTCTTCGGCGGCACGGCCCATCTGTTCTTTCAGGTGCCGAACCACCGAGGAGTATCTACCCCGGAGGATATTTTTGATTTGCTCTACCTTGTCGTTGTAATGTTCTTCGCTTTCAAAGGCTTGGCATGGGCCTTGACAGTTTTTAATGTGGTACTCCAGGCAAACCCTAAATTTACCTTTCTGGATATTATCCTCCGATAAATTAAGGTTACAAGTGCGCAGCGGGAACATAGTTTTGAGCAGTTCCATGATGGTATCCAAGCGGCCTTTGGCGGTATATGGACCAAAGTATACCGAGCCGTCGCGCACTACTTTACGGGTGATGAACACCCTCGGGAAACGCTCGTTCTTGATACAGATATAAGGCTGCAACTTGCCATCCTTCAGCATCACGTTGTAGCGCGGCTGATGGTTTTTAATCATGGTAGCCTCCAGCAGCAAGGCATCGGTCTCCGACTCCACGATGGTAAACTCAAGCCGCTTCGCATTTTTGATCATGATGCGAGTCTTGTTGGCCTGTTGGTTTACACTGGTAAAGTAGGAGGCTATGCGGTTGCGGAGGTTCTTGGCTTTACCCACGTACAAAATCTCGCCATCCGCATCTATATATTTATAGACGCCGGGCTGCTTGGGCAGGGTAGGGAGCAGTAACTGGTAATCTTTATTGTTCACGTTTTCTGCTTTTTCTTTTTAGCAGCGGGGAACAAGATATTGTTTAGGATGAGGCGATAACCCGCCGAGTTGGGGTGCAGGTTGAGGTCAGTCGGTGGATCGTACACATAGTGGCGATAATCCTCGGGATCGTGGCCACCGTAGAAAGTCCAGGTGCCCTCGCCAAAGGTGCCGTGCAGGTATCGGGCCTCGTCTTCGGCAGCATTTTCACCGAGTATGAGTACGTTCGACTTGATGAACTTCTTGCGGAAGGCCGTTGATTGGCCCATGAAACCTTTAACGGTACGGGTATGACATTGGGTGAGCATGGTGGGGATGGGGTCCCACTTGGCCGAGAAATCAAACAGGGTGAAATAGTCGATTTTCTCGTTATCGTTGCGGCGTGGTGCTGTTACCTGAGATGCGTCGATGTCGGAGTATTCGTATACCAGAGGGTCGCGCAGGACGGTAAAATTCTTGAAGGCGAAAGTCTGGGTATAATCCAGTTTCGATTGGTAGTCGGGGTCTGGTGCATCACCGTCGTACATGTAGTCGCAGATATCGGTGTTGTATGCCGCCAGGGCGATATCGTAAGAGTCGGTAGCCGAGCACATAGCAAACATAAACCCACCGCCCGATACATACTCGCGGATTTTCTGCACGATGGTCAACTTAAACTTAGATACTTTTTTGTAGCCGTGTTTAGCGGCCAGTGCTTCCATGTTGGCCACGTGGGTACGGTACCAAGGTTGGCCGTTATAGCTTTGGTAAAACTTACCGTATTGGCCTGTAAAGTCCTCGTGGTGTAGGTGCAGCCAATCGTAAAGGGGTAGTTTTCCTTCCATCACCTCGTCGTCATAGATGACATCGTAGGGTATTTCGGCATAGGTAAGCACTAAGGTTACGGCATCATCCCAGGGCTGGATGCGCTCGCCTTTCTCGTTTTCCTTGGGCGAGTACACCGCGATTTTAGGTGGAACTTCCAGTTTAACCACATCCATGTTCACCTCGGGGTCGGCAATTTCATTGCGGAGGTTATCAAACTTGGCCGTTGGCATAATTTCAAAGCTCACGTTGCGGGTAAGGCATTCTTTCTTAAATGCATCGTTGTAGGCAAACACAAAGCTGCCACCGCGGTAATTGAGCATCCAATACACCTCAACATTAACCTGCAAGGCGGTATAAGCAATACCGTAAGCCTTGAGGTGGTTGGTTTGAGCCTCGTCCATGGGCAACATAATCATGCCTTGGGCCTGGATGCCCAGGGGCCCAAAGAGCAAAGCAAGGAGTAAAATCTTTAATCTTTTCATATCGGGATATACTTCAGTACTATGTAGAACGACAAAGCGCCGGAACTAGTTCGTAAAGATACGCCGAACTATGTGCTTGGGCGAAATTAATTATATAAAAATAGCGCCAATTTTCTGCCGGGCATCGCGCCAGCGATGTGGAGCGGTGGCGCAACGCGCCAGACCGAAGGGCCGAGCGAATAGCGAGCCGCGCAACGTAGCGACGGCCGCAGGCCGGGGCGCCCAAAAGGAATAAATAAGGAAATGAATAAATGAGGATATGACGATGGTGCTTAGGAGCATGTTAAATGCTCCGCTACAGGCATATGAACCGAAAGTAAACCTCGTTTAACGCAGTAATTACTCAATGATAACGCCCTTGGTGTAGTCTATATCGCCGGGTTTGTTGGCTTGCTCGCGCAGGAGCTCTTTGCCGCCGCTCGAAAACTGATACCGCAAGGCCATGGCAAACAAGAGCAGTATAATGGCACATCCTTGGTGTGCTACACCCAGCCAAGGCGATATGCCTAGTTTGCCGCCGGGCAGCAAGATGGTGTAAATGCCCAGCAATACTTGTACAAACACGCTAAGTATGACAAAGCCAGCGAGTGTTTTACTGCGTGCCGAGGCGCCGCTAGCCCAGGTTTTAAAGGCCAAAAACAGGGCAAACAGGCTGATGCCATAAGCCAATAAACGGTGTATAAATTGCACCAGGGCCGGCGTGAAGGCGTTGTTGCCCTCGCCCACGTGCGCGTAGCCGAAGAAGTTCTGACTGGTCCAATTGTTGAAATCGGTGAGTACCACGGGGATGAAGCCGCCGTAGGCTTGCTCCATACCGGGGAAGTGGCGGTAGAGTAGGCCGGCCTTGGTACCGGCAACCATGCCCCCCATGAGGATTTGGAAAACCAGCAGCACGATAAAAATGCTGGCTATTTTTTTCAAGGTGCTTAAGCCTGCGTCCTGCGTGAATGGTTGATATACCTGTAAATTTAACCACCACAAGTATGCAATAACCGAGAGCGCTATGGACAAGTGCAGGGTCAAGTTGAAGGGGTTAACCCAAACGTATTGCTCGGTATTGAGCCCCGAGGCCACCATAATCCAACCAAATACCGCAGCTAGGCCCGCCAGCAAAACCAAAATACCTAGCTTGCCCATCATGAGTTTGTTGAAATAACCTTTGCGCCAGAAATACAGGAATGGGAACAAGAACACAAAACCCATGATGCGGCCCCAGAGGCGGTGGAACCACTCCCAAAAGTAAATAAACTTAAATTCTTGTAGGCTCATGTTGGCATGTAGTACCTCGGCCTGGAGGGTGTGTTCCTGGTATTTTTCGAAGGCATCTTGCCAGTCTTCTTGGTTGAGCGGTGGTAGAACACCTTTGACCAGCTCCCACTCGGTGATGGAAAGCCCTGAATCGGTGAGGCGGGTGATACCGCCAATTAAAATCTGTATAAAAACCATGAACAGGCCAATGGATAACCAAATGCCAACGGAACGGGGTACTGCTTGGAGCGACATGTTTAAAGAGGTATGTTTGTGTAAGAAACCACCAAGGTTTGATATTGTTTGGTACCGCGAAGGTACGGCTTGATTAGGGTTTAAAGTAAATGGTAGTGTTTTTATCTCCTTGTTTCAAGATTAAGCCCGAGGCAGCGGCCTCGTTCAAGTCTCGGCTTGCCGTTGCTGCTGAAATTTCGGGAAAATGTGCCATGTAATCTTTCCGGCTAAATGCCCCGGTGCTTGTTTCTAGGAAAATGGCCATCCTATCAGCTCCGTTTAGTTTTTTACCACTGGTTTGGACAAGTTCGTTTAAGGATTGGTCGATAATGCCAAGCATGAACTCGATAAAAATGGTTGATTTGCCCGTTTTGTCGGCCTGCGACAAGGCATCGTAATATGCCGCTTGGTTTTCGGCGATGAGGGTCTCGAAAGGTAAAAATTCGAAGAGCGGGTACGCTTGCATCAGCATGACCGTTTGCCACAAACGGCCCATTCTGCCGTTGCCATCCATGAAAGGATGTATAAACTCCACCTCGTAATGGAAAACACAACTTTTAATCAGGGCAATTTCAGGGGATTTTTGTACATACTCAAATAGGTCTCGCATCAGGAAGGGTACATTTTCAGCGGGCGGGGCCAAATGCGTTACTTTCGAGCCTTTGACAATGCCAACGCCTTGTTTCCGATATTGGCCTGGGCGTTCGATTAGTCCATCCATCAGGTAGGCATGGGCACGTAGAAAATCATCTTCACGGTGCTGCTTGAACTGATTGATCTTTTTGTAAACATGGAGTGCATTCAAGACTTCTTTAATGTCCTTTTCGGGCCCAATCACGCGCTTGTTTTCCACGATGGCGGTTATTTGCGCTTCCGACAAAGTGTTGCCCTCAATGCTCAGCGAGGAATGTATGGTCCTGATTTGGTTTTGTTTACGAAGCTTTGGATTTGACTTTATCAGGAAGCGAGCGTTCACCTCGCCAATTTTGTGTGCGATGGATGTAACGCGTTGTAATATTTCAGGGCTAATGTCGTAAGGTGGATTCATACTTATGATAGTATCATTTGATAGTATCAAAGGTATGTATTTTTGATGATCTAGGGGTGTTTCCCATTCAACAACCTTCACCTATTTTCAGCCTTTAGCCAACCATTAACCCCTACCTTTACACTCTTAAATGCTCGGGCAAAATTACTTCATAGCAAAAACTTGCATATTCCCCGGCATACGTCGTTGTAAAAAGTGCGCCGTAGCACCCCACTACGACTTATTTTTACGCCTTGTCTGCCAGGAAATCTGCGGCGTTTTTATCTATGAGTAATCTCACCCGAGCATTTAACGAAAATAAAACACGCCAAATTTTTTCATGTCAAAAATTAGTGTAAACTTTACACTATCAAATATACAATGATAATTTTATGCAACAACGTATCAAGAAGACCAAAATCGTAGCCACATTAGGCCCTGCCTGTAGCGATCGCGAAACGCTCATCGATCTAATCCGGTCTGGGGTTAACGTGTTCCGCTTCAACTTTTCGCATGGTTCACATGAGGACCACCTCAAAATTTTTGAACGTATTCAAGCCATCAACGAGGAATTTGGCTATAACGTGAGTACCTTGGCCGACCTCCAAGGGCCCAAGTTGCGCATCGGCCACATGGAAAACGATGGTTTGCCTATCCAACCAGGCGATGTCTTGACCTTTACCAACGAGAAATGCATCGGCAACAAGGATAAAATTTACATGAGCTACGAGCTCTTCCCGATGGAAGTAAAAGTTGGCGAAAAAGTGCTCGTGGACGATGGTAAAATCGAGCTCGAAGTACTTGAAACCAACCTTAAAGATACTGTTAAACTTAAGGTACTTTACGGCGATATGCTCTCTTCACGCAAGGGCGTAAACTTGCCTGATACCAATATCTCCCTGCCTTCCGTTACCGAAAAAGATGCCGAGGACTTGGCCTTTGTACTCCAGTATCCTTTTAACTGGGTAGCCCTTTCTTTCGTGCGCAACCCCGACGATATTACAGACCTCCGCAGCCGCATCAAGGCCGCTGGCCACCATGCCCGCATCATCGCCAAGATTGAAAAACCGGAGGCCATCCGCCGCATCAGCGAGATTATCGACGCAACCGATGCCGTAATGGTAGCCCGTGGCGACCTCGGTATCGAGATGCCGATGGAACGCCTCCCAACCATGCAGTACGATATCATCAAACAATGTCTACGCAAGGCTAAACCTGTTATCGTGGCTACCCAAATGATGGATAGCATGATTACCAACCCTAGCCCAACCCGTGCAGAGGTGAACGACGTGGCCATCGCCGTGCTCGAAGGGGCTGATGCAGTGATGTTGAGCGGCGAGACTTCCGTTGGCCGTCACCCCGTTAAAGTGGTGCAGTCTATGGCTAAAATCATCTCGTACGTGGAGCAAACCGACGGTATTTACTACCGCAGCCAAGGCGCTAGGCCAGAGTCGCCTACGTACCAGTCGGACTCAATCTGTTTCAATGCGTGTAACATCGCTAAGGAGTTGAACGCAAGTTCAATTATCGGTATGACCAAGTCGGGTTACACCGGGTTCCAAGTGTCAAGCTGCCGCCCTAAAGCCGATATTTACATCTTCTCTTCCGACCGGAATTTGCTCGGTACCCTCAACCTGGTTTGGGGTACCCGTTGTTTCTTCTACGACAAGTTTACCACCACCGACGAGACCATCAGCGATGTGCAGCAAATCTTGAAAGCACAAGGCTGCGTCGACGCTGGCGATGTGGTTATCAACATCGGTTCTATGCCGCTGAAAGATTTACGCCGCACCAACATGCTCAAGGTCACTACGATAGAGTAGTACATTGAATCTAGAAAGTATATGCTAAAGGGCAGGCCGATTTATGGGCTTGCCCTTTTTTATTGATTTTTTGGGCGCTGCGCCCACGTTGTGGTCGCCGGCGTGCTCCGCGCTCGCTGTTCGCTCGGCCCTACGGGCTGGCCGCTGGCGCGGCCACGCTACGCATGCCTAGCGCAAAAAAAGGGATAGTGTTTTACACTATCCCTTTTTTATAATCCAGCCTTACGCGATGGCTTAGAGTATGTTTGGATTTTGGGTTTCGAGGGAAAAACGAGCTATTTTTTGATGAGCTTGCTTAAAAAAATGGGCGCATAGTTGGGCTACGTAACTGATTTTTTAAAGCAAAAATCATCGGAAAAGAGCCGTTTTTCGCCGGAAGCTAAAGTCCAAACATACTCTTAATCCACAAAGATAAACTTCTGGGTAACTGGTGCTTGGTTGCCTTCCCTGAAGCGAATGCTGAGGAAGTACATACCGGCACCAAAGTCCTGGCGGTTCAACATGAATTGCTCAGCAGATTGGTTGCCCATGACTTTCACGGTGCGGCCCAAATTGTCGCTGATAACCACATCGTATGAACGGCCATCAAGGCCATCAATGCGTACCATCATATTGGTAGCGGCAGGGTTAGGGTAAGTCTCAAAGTTCATGCGGTTCTGGTCGAGGAACTCGTCGAATGAAGCCACGATGCTGCCACAAGCTACGCCCTCGAACATACGTGCACCGCTCACCGCGATACTATCGTACCACATGGTGCTCGATGAACCAGATAAATATCCTACGTGTGCATTAGCCTGTACCGACATGAAGCGGCTGTAAATACCCAAGCTTTGTGCACGGGCATGTACCAAGCTGGTGCCTTGTACGGTGATGATGGGCAATATAGATACCATCGCTGAGCCCATGGCGTAAGGCACCGTACCATCGCCTGTCTCGTGGATGCCCACGTGCGGAGGATCGTTTGCATCCATCATGCTGGTGCGGTACAAAGCGCCTGACATGTTCAACACGCCTTGAACCTTTGACGAATATTGGTAATTGGAGCTAGAGTTGCCTTCTAAGCCACCGTTGGCTTGCACGCTATCGCTCAGGAAGGTAGGTACTTCTGAAAGGTCGTCCATGTAAGCAGCGTGTAATGCCAAGATTGATCCAGCAGAAATACCACTCACGAAAATGTAATTGGAGTCAACTCGGAACGTATTGGTAGTAGCAGCATCCTCGCGCATGTAGCGTACTGCTGCGCGGATATCGCCTACAGCACGGGCCACAACACCCGCCATGTCGAGCGAGTCAGGGAAAGGGAAAATCGGTGCATCGTACAAACGGTAGTCGAAGGCCACGGCTACGTAGCCTTTTTTTGCAAAACGGTTGCAGAAATTAACCACCGCGGCATCGGTACGGGTACCGCCGATAAAGCTACCGCCAAAACCCACGAATACCACAGGGCGGGCCGTGGCTTGGTCGCCAGTTGGTTCGTATACGTCCATTTTAAGCTCGGTGAAAACACCTGCAACCGTCGTATTTTCGCCATACTTAACGTTGCTCGTCACGGTAACACCGCTAAAAACATTGTCTATATAACGCGTGCCGTCACAAAATGGGTTTTGGGCCTGTAAGCCTAGGCTGAAAGCCAAAAATGCTAGAAAAGTAAAGGTTTGTTTCATGAATTATTGTTTGAGTATTATTTATATCAAGTAAACACAAAGTTAAGCAAATATTATTTTAAGTTTTTATTTTTTTAAGTATTTGGCCATCATCAATTATGGACAAATACTTATATCAGCTAAAACACAAAAGGGTTCGTGCGGTAATCGCACGAACCCTTTTGTAAACTAGCGCTATAATTTGGCTAGCTCAATCTAATTTCTTCTCCGTTCCCGTCGAATATTTTATACTCGTTCAGTTGGAAATCGTGGTTTGGCTTCAGTTTAATCCACTTGTAGTATTGCTGGAACCATTTCATCCTACGGCTCGGGAAACCCTGGCGGTAATAAGCGTACAGAAATGGGTGCAATTCAATACTCAAGCTAGCTTTTGGCTGGGCTTGAATTACAAAATCAAGGTCGCGTTGAATATCGTCGGTAATCAATATCGAAGCATTGATTTTACCGGTACCACTACAAGCCGGGCAGGCCTCGGAGGTGGTGATGTTGATTTCAGGCCGAACCCTTTCACGGGTAATTTGCATCAGGCCAAATTTGCTCAAGGGCAAAATGGTATGGCGGGCTGTATCGCGTTTCATGGCTTCCTTCATCTGGTTGTACACCAACTTCTTGTTGTCGTTGTTGCGCATGTCGATGAAGTCAATCATGATTATACCCCCAATATCGCGTAAGCGCAATTGGCGGGCAATCTCGTCGGCGGCTTCCATGTTTACCTTGAGGGCATTGGTTTCCTGGTCGGAGCTCAACATTTTCTGGCCCGAGTTCACGTCGATGACGTGCATGGCCTCGGTATGCTCAATGATAATGTAAGCACCAGAGGGTAAAGTGGCCGTTTTGCCAAAGGCCGATTTAATCTGCTTCGTCACCCCGAAGTTGTCGAAAATAGGTCTAGAGCCATTGTACAACTTCACGATATCCACTTTCTCGGGGGCGATAGAGCGTAAGTACTCCCGTACGTTGAGGTACAGTTCCTTGTCGTCGACCACTACTTTTGAAAATGAATCGTTGAGTAAATCGCGCAAAATCGAGTTGGTTTTATCCAGCTCGCTCAAGATTTTCTTGGGGGGCTTGGCCTTGCTCAACTGTTGGAACATCTGTTCCCAGCGGGCTACCAAGTCGCTCAATTCTTCGTGGAGTTCAGCTACTTTTTTCCCTTCGGCGGCGGTGCGGACAATCAGGCCAAAGTTCTTTGGCTTGATACTCTCTACCAAGCGGTGGAGGCGTTTCCGTTCCTCCGAGTTGGCAATTTTTTTCGACACCGCGATGGTATCGTTGAAAGGCGTAAGTACGAGATGACGGCCAGGGATAGTTACCTCACAGCTGAGTCGCGGCCCTTTAGTCGAAATCGGTTCTTTCAGGATTTGTACCAACAAGGTTTGTTTCCGCGTGATGACATCGTTAATCTTGCCCGTTTTGATAATATCGGGCTCAACAGTGAAATCGTCGAGGGAAGCTTTAGTGCTTGCTCCAGAAATGGCGTTGTTCGTGAACTTGTTGAGCGAGCGGAGTTTTGGCCCTAAATCGGTATAGTGCAAGAATGCCTCCTTCTTGTGGCCTATATCCACGAAGGCAGCATTCAGACCAGGGACTAGTTTAGAGACCCTGCCGATAAAAATATCCCCGACGGTAAAGTTAGAGTTGGTCTTTTGCGAATGCAACTCTACCAGGAACTTGTCCTCCAGGAGGGCAAGCTGCACGTCGGTGGGATTAGCGCTTATTATTAATTCTTTATCCACTACTCCACAAATTAATCTATACTCGGAAACTTGAAACATCAGGTAACCGAGAGAGAATATCAAATAGAACAAGCCGACCCTTAGAGTCGGCAGTCTTGCTGTATTTGACCAAATAAACAAACGACAACCCTAGCAACACGCTAAGGGTTGTGCATACCAGCCCAAGAGAGGGAAGAAACAATCTCTAAAAGAGATTATTTCTTCTTCTTGTGACGGTTCTTGCGAAGTCTTTTTTTGCGTTTGTGGGTGGCAATCTTGTGTCTTTTACGTTTTTTACCGCAAGGCATATCAACGAGATTTATATGGTTAAAAAAAAGAAGGACTACTTGTTTTCTGCAACGAATTCCTTCAAAATGCGTTCGAGTTCAATTTTTGTGCTGGGGTCTGCCAGCTCAATGGCTTTGCTGTAGGCCGCTTTGGCATCTTCTGCCTTTCCGAGGCTCTTGTTCGATTCTGCAATCCAGAACCATGCTTCGGATTTAACTAGGCCCGACAGCGTGTCGATGCTAACGATTTGATTAAAGCGTTCAATCGCTTTGTCAAATTGCCCCGACTTCATAGCTAACCTACCCAAATGGTAAATCGCCTTGGAGTTGCCCGGGTCTTTTTCAACAATGCCACGAAGTATACCGATACCTTCCATCGGGGCTACCGATGCATCAATTTGGCTCGCTTCTATGAGGATTAAAGCCTTGTTGATCTGGTAATCAGTATTGCTAGGGGCCAACTTGATGGCCTGGTCAAATGCGTTTCTCGCTTCAGTTACGCAGTAAGCTCTACGGTCGGCGGCTTGGCTCGGGTTAAAAATCACTAGGCTAAAGGTTGTGCCCGTGATAGCCCAAGACGAATCCGCTTGTTCCATCTGCGCTACTTGCTTCGCAAAATGACCACCCAATAGGAAGTTATCTTGCTCGTTCCAGAACTTTGACACCGCTTTAAGGGCGACAATCTCGGCCTGTGGACTACTAGCTGAGGCTTTCTGCGCCTCAAGTGCCGTCAAATCAAGCCTTGCTAACGAGTCAAGCGCACCGCGTGACTCCGTCATGAATGCCTCTAAATTAAAGGCCGTGCTGATGTCAGATTCTTCCTGAACAATTACAGGCTTGAAAGCACCTGTTTTATACAATACAACCAACCCTAGAAAAAGGGCTGTACAGGAGAGCAAAACTACCCAATGTGTACGGGTCATATTTTATAAATCAAGGGGTTATACTAATCGTCGTCGCCGTCTTCGTCGTCAACGATGTTGCCTTTAACCTTCTCAACAAAGGTTTTTGACGGACGGAACGATGGAATGAAATGCTCAGGAATCTCAACCGCAGTTTTCTTTTGGATGTTGCGGCCAATTTTCTTCGCACGTTTTTTCACAATGAAGCTACCAAAACCACGAACGTAAACATTCTCACCTTCGGCGAGCGAATCTTTAATCTCTTTGAAGAGGGCTTCAATGGTAACGAGAACATCAACTTTAGATATTCCCGTTGTATCGGAGATTTTATTAACTAAATCTGCCTTTCTCATTGTTTTATGTTGATTTTTAATGAATTAGAAAGGATGGCTTTCAAAAATTGCGGGGCAAAGGTCGTAATTAAATGCTTAATAATCAAAGAATTTATAAATACTTTTTTTCATCATGTACAAAATAGGCCCAAAATGCCCCTAACGGCCTGTTTACGCCTATAAAATCAGGATATTTATTATGGTGTGCCCCCGCCAGGGCTATGCCCGGCGGGGTCGGTGTCCTCCGGGGTTCGCTTTGCTCCGTGCTTCGCACCGCGGCTTTGCCGCGCCCTCCGGCCCCCTCACACGATAATCGAACTGCCTCGGCACAACGATTTGAATTCTATTAAATTTCACATGATTTTTTTGTCCTAAGGTCTAAAATGCTTATTTTCGCACTATGATTAATCAAAAAAACGAACCTATGAAGTACTTCTCTTTCTTATTGCTCGTCAGCGCCTTGTTCGTAGCTTGCGGCTCTAACCAAAAATCAACTGGCGCCGTGGAACCTAAAGCTAATTATGACAAACTCGTGTACCGCTTCGGCGATGCATCTCTACCACCGCAGTATCACCGTAGCTACACCGTTACGGTAACTGAAACCAAGATGAACGTACTCGTTGATTCATACGGTGAAAAAATCGAAGAAAAATCTTTCGACCTTAAATCTGGTGACTTCAAAGGCTTGATGGATGCTTTCACTAAAGCAGGTATCAAAAACTGCGACATGAAAGACGAGCCAGGCTGTACAGGCGGTACCAGCGAAGGTGTTACGCTCTACAACAAAGACGCAAAAACTTTTGAAGGTAGCGTTTACCATTGCGGTGGCAGCGACTCTGGCAGCCTCTGCGGCGATACTAAAGCGTTAATTGCTCATATCAAAGGCATGGTTATTGGTTTCCCATTGACCAAGTAATACCTCCAAGCATTCAAAAGGGCAGCTCCGGAACCTAAATTGTAGGTCTTGAGTTGCCCTTTTTGCATTAATTATCCAAGCCTGGGCATTTCAGTAAATCATAGTCTTATCTTTGCGCAAAATATTGGCCATGAGCCCCGCAAAACCTGAATTCCGCGATCTTGTTGAACAGTTCCCACTTGTAGAACTGCCTTACTCCGTTACCCCAGAATCCTACAACGCCATTGCCGACGAGCGGAAGCCCATCAGCGAGGAAATCGCCGTGGAATTCCTGAATTTCGAGGATGAACCCTACGATGAATTTACCGAGTTCATCCCCGTGTCGTGGCTGCTTGGCGTGGATAATTTCTTCGCCCTGGTGCTCTGGCGGGCTAACCTCTCTGGCGAACGCTATATCCTTTGTACTTTCGACAAGGAAGGCCAGTTTATTGATAAAGTTCACCTGGCTGGAACTTTTTATACCGACAAGGGGTTATCATATGCGGTTGGCGCTATCAGCAAAGACCTCCGCATTTTTGTAAAAGGCGGCTTGGATTCAATGAACGTCGAGTCGATCTGGGATGAAACAGACAAGACGAATATCATGTACAGCATACTCGAAGATGGGACAATCGAGCTCATGCTTTAAGAGTATGTTTGGACCTTAGCTTCCGGCGAAAAACAGCTCTTTTCGGATGATTTTTGCTTTAAAAAATAGTTACGTAGCCCCACTATGCGCCCATTTTTTAAAGCAACCTCTTCAAAAAATAGCTCGTTTTTCCCTCGAAACCCAAAATCCAAACATACTCTAAGACATTGGTGATGGTATAGCATCAATGCCTTGCCGAAAAAAGGCCACTTTCAACAAAACTGTTTTTGGTAATGCCGAAGATTCGCTTATCTTTGGTGGCGACACTGCGTGACGGCCCTGCCACTAAGCCTTAATTTCTTTATGGCCTTGTAACCACCCCGTCTGCGCTACACGGCGCAAAGCGCCATGTGCTCATCCACCCCTCCTTGAAAAGGAGGGGAACCTAGCTTGTTCTTTTAAATTTCTGTAAAAGAACAATTTATAGTAAGACTTAAGCTCCCCTCCTTTTCAAGGAGGGGTGGATACAAGCGGAACGCAAAGCGTGCAGCGTAGTAGACGGGGTGGTTACAAAAGTAGTCCCCAGCAATTAAAGCTTAATACCATCCTGCGTGAGCGATGTGCAGCGGTGGCGCAACGCGCCAGCCCGAAGGGCCGAGCGAACAGCGAGCCGCGCAACGTAGCGACCCGAGCGCTTTGCTGGGGCGTATGTCAATACGCCCCGAAAACGCGAGGGACACGCCCAAACTATCCTAAAATACTTTTAAACCCAGGCCTTTGGCCAACAAGCAGCCTCTATTAAACATCAGGCATGGCTGCAACTTAAAATTGATATGAAAAAAGAGCATAAAACTAAAATTGCTAGTCCGCAATATCTTGAAAATCAGATTGCTAAGATATTCCACGGAAGCCCCAAGAAGAAGTACGACGGCGGTACCATCGCCCGTAAACTAAAAGCGAACCGCGACGCGGTGGAAGCCGCCCTGCAAAAACTGTTGCAAAAAGGCATCATCAGCCAGCCCAAGAAAGACATGTACTGGTTGAGCCGCACGCCCGCTGAAACGCCCGTGCCCAGCAGCCAGCCAAGCGCTAAGCTGAAAGATAAATTATCGAGCAGCAAGCTGCCCAAGGAAGGCGAGGCCGTAGGTATTGTTGACATGACCCGGACCGGCGCCGCTTACGTGATGGTGAAAGGCATGGACAAAGATATTTTTATCCCGCCGCGCCATATTGCCAATGCGCTACACCGCGATACCGTAAAGGTACAATACTTCATGAGTCGCCGGGGCAGCCCAGAAGGCAAAATTATTGATGTACAGCAGCGCCATACCGAGACCTTCGTGGGCGTGTTGCAGGTACAACGCCAACGGGCCCGCGTGCTTGCCGATGTGAACAACATGAGCCTGAGCATCTCGGTGCCGCTGGCTAAAATTGGCGAAGGCCAAGATGGCGATCGCGTGGTGGTTCGCGTGACTAAATGGCATGATGGCGATAAATTGAAAGCCCCCATGGGCGAGATTACCGCCGTGTTGGGTAGCGAGCAGAACAATGATATCGAGATGCGCGCCATCTTGATTAAACATGGCTTTGATATAGAATTCCCTGCCGAGGTCATGCGTGAAAACGATGCCATCTCGGAAGAAATCCCACAAGAAGAGTTTGAGCGCCGCCGCGACATGCGCGACATCACCACCTTTACCATCGACCCAGAGACCGCCAAGGACTTTGACGATGCCATATCCATTCGTCGCCTAGACAACGGTAACTATGAGATTGGTGTTCACATTGCCGACGTGGCGCATTATGTGCTACCGGGCACGGCCCTCGACCGTGAGGCGTTCCGCCGGAGTACCTCGGTTTATCTCGTTGACCGTGTGGCTCCCATGTTGCCCGAGAAACTATCGAACGGTATGTGTTCTCTGCGCCCGAACGAAGACAAACTGACTTTCTCGGCGGTGTTTGAATTTGACCCCGACGGCAAAATGCTCGACAACAAGTGGTTTGGCCGCACGGCCATACACTCGAATCGCCGTTTTAGCTACGAGGAAGCCCAACAAGTGATTGAAACGGGCGAAGGCGATTACAGCGTTGAGTTGCTGTTGTTGAACAAATTTGCCCATAAAATGCGCAAGCAGAGGTTCAAGGAAGGCGGTATCTCGTTTGAATCGCCAGAAGTGGTTTTCAAACTTGACGAAAATGGCAAACCAATCGGTCTGCATACCAAAATCAGGAAAGATGCGCACTTGCTCATCGAGGATTTCATGTTGCTGGCCAACCGCGAGGTAGCTGGTTTCATTTACAAAGCAGGTCGCGAGGGGAATCCTGCGGTGCCTTACGTGTATCGTATCCACGATTTGCCCGACAACGATAAACTAGCTGAGTTAGGTCAATTTGCCGCAGGTTACGGCTATAAACTCGACCTTAGCAGTCCACGCCAGGTGTCGCGCTCCCTCAATAAAATGGTGGAGCAAGCCCAAGGCAAACCAGAGCTAGAAGTGTTGCAAAACCTGAGTATCCGTTGTATGGCTAAAGCGGCGTACTCTACCGACAACGTTGGGCACTACGGCCTAGGCTTTAACCACTATACCCACTTTACCTCGCCGATTAGGCGTTACTCCGACGTGTTGGCCCACCGTATCTTGGCCCTGAACTTGGGTAAAACCCAATACCGCGTGGATAAAAACTGGCTGGAAGATCAGTGTAGGCATATCTCGGCCCAAGAGCGTAAAGCTATGGAAGCCGAGCGCGAATCGGTTAAACTCAAACAAGTGGAATACTTGCAGGATCACATCGGCGAGGAGTTCGACGGCGTTATCGCCGGTATTGCCGACCATGGCATCTTTGTGCAAATGCTGGATACCAACTGCGAGGGCCGGATTAACTTCGACCTCATGCCAGAGCACTACCAAGTAGAAAAATTGCGTATCGTGGGCTCCAGGTCAGGCCAGATTTTCCGCATGGGTGACCCTATCCGCGTGAAGGTTGTACGTGCTGACCTCGCCAAACGAACCATTGATTTGGCGCCAGTCATCAAGTAAACATATGCTCGACTTTAAGGAAACGCTCCTCGCGTGGTGGTATGCTAACCCAAGGCCATTGCCCTGGAAAGCTACAACAGACCCTTATAAAATCTGGTTATCGGAGATTATCCTCCAACAAACCAGGGTAGAACAAGGCCTGCCGTACTACCTTAAATTTACGACACAATACCCAACGGTTCAAGCCCTTGCCAAAGCTCCTGACGATGAAGTCATGAAGCTTTGGGAGGGCTTGGGCTATTATGCGCGGGCCCGAAATATGTTGGCGGCTGCCCGATACGTATCAGACAGTTTAGACGGTGTTTTCCCCAACACCTACGAGGGTTTGCGCCAACTCAAGGGCGTGGGCGATTATACCGCCGCCGCTATCGCATCGTTTGCCTATCAGCTACCATATGCTGTGGTAGATGGCAATGTTTATCGCGTTTTGGCCCGTGTTTACGGAATTACGGCGGCTATCGACGACCCTAAAACCAAGCAAGAAGTGGCGCTTTTGGCGCAGCAACTTTTGGATAAATCGGATCCGGCTTCCTACAACCAAGCCATAATGGATTTTGGTGCTACACACTGCACGCCCAAGTTGGCGAAGTGCCAGAGCTGTCCTTTTAGCCAAAATTGTTGGGCTTACCGCGAGCGGCAGGTGGATAAAATACCCTATAAAGCCCAAAAAATTATTAAAAAACAAAGGTTCTTTGGTTATACTTTATATCGTTTTAGGAATACTTTATTACTGAATCGTAGGGTAGAAGGTGATATTTGGGCCGGATTATACGAGTTCCCGATGGCCGAATTTGACCACTTGCCAACAGCCCAAGAACTTGAAGATTTTGTCAAAAAACAGTTAAATTTCGAGCCGTTTGAGCTCCGAAAAATATCGCTTCCGTATAAACAAGTCCTTACACATCAACAAATTAACGCTATCTTTGTAGAAGTTGACTTGCCGAGCAAGCCCAAGCTAGAAGGCAGCTGGGTGGAGCAGGAAAAACTGGCCGATTTTGCCTTTCCTCGGATTGTTAATAGTTACTTAGACGACAAGCAGGCCCATTTGGATTTCCTGTAAAGCCTGTTGTATCTTTGACACGTTTAAACAACGCCAGGCGAAATTTAACGCATTGCCCCTCGGGGCCGCGTACGCGTTACGCAAAAACAACATTCTAAAAATCTAAAAGTACATTTTATGTTAAACAAAGTTCAACTTATTGGCCGTTTAGGCGCCGACCCAGAGATTAAGCACTTGGATGGTGGTGCAACGCTTGCACGCATGCGCATGGCTACATCAGAGCGTTACAAGGATAAAAACGGTGAAACACAAGAGCAAACCGAGTGGCACACCATCATCGTGTGGGGGCCACAAGCCGAGGTAGCTGCCAAGTATTGTAAAAAAGGTATGCTCCTGTACGTGGAGGGTAAATTAAATACTCGTAGCTGGCAGGCAGAAAACGGCGAAAATAAATACACGACCGAGATTCGTTGCATTAACTTCCAGTTCTTGGAGTCGAAAAGCGATGGCCAATCTAACCGTCCGCCAATGCCCGACGATAAAGATGCACCGCCTAGCATGGGTAAAGTTACCCAGGTTGAGCAGGCAAGCATGCCAGCTGGAGACGACGATTTACCTTTTTAGGAATTGATTTGGGCGTTACCCCAGCCCGGCTTTGCCGGGCTGGGGTCGCCACTTTCCAGGCTCGCCTATCGGCTCGGTACGCCTTCGGCGCACCAGCCCGGCGCTGCGCTTGGGCTGCCTTCCAAGCGGCTAACGCAAGCTAGCCGTACTGGAGTAGCTAAAAATCAGTAAATTTGAATATCTTTGCAGCCTTAATGCAAAGTATTGCAGTTAGTTACACGTTTTATTATCGAATTACTTTGCATTTAAACAAAACTATTGGCTCTATTCAATAAGTTTTGTATCTTCATCAAGTTAAAAGCTATACCTCGTGTATAGTACATGGTTTAATTAAACACCTTTCAGTTTGGAACCTGATCCTGACCCGAGTCTTTTTCAAGCATTATTCCTGTGGCAAACAACAGCGTTTGACCCAGGTACCTTCATAGGTATTGCCGTGGTAGTCATGTTGCTAGTTTGCTCCGCCCTCATGTCGGCATCTGAAGTAGCATATTTTTCACTCACGCAGAATGACCTCACCGATATGGACAATGAGGATCATCCTACTACGCCACTTATCCTTAAACTACTTAACCAGCCGCGTTACTTATTGTCTACTATACTGGTAGGGAATAATTTCGTTAACGTAGGTATTGTCATCGTGTCAAACTTTGTCATCCTACGCTTGCTCAATCCTGATATACCACAGTGGTTGTACTATTTTATAACCGTTGGTTTGGTGACTTTTTTCTTGGTGCTTTTTGGCGAGGTAACCCCTAAGGTATACGCATCTTTCAATAAATTATGGTTGGCCCGCATGATGGCTCGCCCCTTGTTGGCGGTTAGTTATTTGCTACATCCCATCAACTATGTGTTGATTAACACCACTAACCTGATTGAAAAACGCCTCGAAAATAATAAAGATGGCCAGTCGGTATCCTTGGAAGACATTGACGAAGCTATCGACTTGACGATTCCCGATAATAAAAGTGGTAGTGTAGGCCAAGAAGCCAACATACTCAAAGGTATCGTTAAATTTGGGCAAATGACCGTCACCCAAATCATGTGTCCCCGCCCAGATATGACTATCGTGCAAGAGTCGTTTGATTTTGAACAACTCATGCAAACCGTTCGGGATTCTGGCTTTTCACGCCTGCCCGTTTGTGATGAAGACGACCAGATTATCGGTATCATCCACTCCAAAAACTTGCTCGAGCATTTCTCGAAGCCCAAGGACTTTGACTGGCAGTCGCTCATCCGCAAGCCAGCCCTGATTGTTCCAGAGGGTAAAAAAATCGACGACCTCCTGCGCCAATTCCAGCGCGAAAGGGTGCACATGGGCATCGTGGTCGATGAATTTGGCGTTACATTGGGTCTCGTTACCTTGGAAGACATCATGGAAGAAATCGTAGGCGATATCCGCGACGAGTTTGATGATGAACAGGACGAGCGCATGTATACCCAAGAAAACGTGAACAACTTTACCTTCAAGGGGCGCATTAAACTGCACGACATGTGCCGGGTACTCAGCCTGGAAGCCGATACTTTCGATGAGGTCAGCGGCGATGCCGATACCTTGGCTGGTTTACTCCTTGAAGTGCATGGTAAATTCCCACGCCCCAATCTTCCTATACGCTACAAACAGTTTACTTTTGTTCCAGTAACGGTTATCAAATCGAGGATTGAAGACGTAAAGCTAACCGTAGAGGAAGCCGAGGTAAGCTAAAAACCTTGGGCTGAAGTGTTCCTGTTCGAAAATTATCGCCACCAACAATATCATAAGTTCTTGCCTTTGAACGTTCTTCATGGCTAAAGCCCATAATACATGCTATACCGATTTTTTGCCCTCAGCGTTTTTGTACTTGGCTTAGCCGCTTGCGGTAGCGATACTTTTACCCCTAAACCGCATGCATTTCCTCGGGTAAATTACCCCGAACGCCATTACGTAGCTTTTGATACTAATTTCTGTAGCTTTAGCTTTGAGCTGCCCGACTATATGAACGTGGTGCAGGATACCAGCTTCTTTGAGGAAAAACCGGCCAATCCATGTTGGTTTAACCTTGAAATGCCCGCATTCAACGGTACGGTTCACTTTACGTATACTCCGGTAAAAAATCAGGATGATGTTTACAAAGTCATCGATGATGCTTATCGCCTAGCGGCTGAGCATAATCGTAAAGCTGCCGCTAATACCGACTACATCATCAACAACCCTGAGTCGAATGTTTATGGCGTTTTATTCGAAATTGAAGGCTATGCCGCTTCCCAGTTTCAATTTGTAGTAACCGATAGCGTACAACACGCTTTGCGGGGTGCATTATACTTTAAAAGCCAACCACAACCCGACTCCTTGGCGCCTATCATCGAGTTTGTCCGTACCGACATGGTACATATCCTAAATACTATCAAGTGGCGTTAAGCGTATCTTTACGCAAGCTTCTCCTCCGAAAAATATTATCCCCATGCTACGGAAAATTAATCTTATACTGCTTTTTCTCGGCGTATTCCTAGGTTCTTGCACCACACAACCTGGTAGCCCCGAAGTAGCTAAGCTCGCTCCCGAGGCCGATTCTACTTTCCGTGTAAAACTTATTTTTACGGGTGACATCATGGGGCATTCTCCACAGATTACCTCCGCTTGGGATGAGAAATTAAAGGCTTATAACTATAAGCCTTGCTTTCAATATGTAAAACCAATCCTGTCTAAAGCTGATTTAGCTATCGGCAACTTGGAGGTAACCCTACCAGGTGTTGGTCCATACAAAGGCTATCCCATGTTCCGCAGCCCTGATGCCTTGGCCGATGCCCTGAAAGATGCAGGTTTTGATATCATTGTCACCTCCAACAACCACTCCAACGATGGTGGCCTAGTGGGCATTACCCACACTTTAGACGTACTCGATAGTCTAGACCTATTGCATACGGGTACTTTCCGCAATCAAGCCGAACGCGATGCAACTTACCCCCTTATCGTGAAGCAGAAAAAAGGCGAAAACAACATTAGCCTCGCCTTTTTAAACTATACCTATGATACCAACGGCTTGCCAACACCCAGCCCAGCCGTGGTTAATTTGATAAAGCCTGATATCATCAAGGCCGACCTGAAGAAAACCTTGGCCGCTAAACCCGACTTTATAATCGCCGTGATGCACTGGGGTGCTGAATACCAGCTCAACGAGGGTGTTGAACAACAAGCTCAAGCTAAACTATTACTCGAAAACGGTGCGGATATTGTCATCGGGATGCACCCACACGTGATTCAACCCGTGAAAGAAATTACCGTGGTACTTGCCGATAAAACCCAGAAAACAGGCATTGTAGCTTATTCCTTGGGTAATTACATCTCTAATCAACAACAAGCCAATACCGACATGGGCCTCATGTTCGAAATTGTACTTGAAAAAAACAACAAGAGTAAAAAAACGAGCCTGAAAGACCACGCTTGGATTCCTGTTTGGCGCTACATCGAAAATAAAGCCGGCAAAGTAACTTACTACACCCTGCCAGCATCGGCTATGGAGCTCGATACTATGAACCGTGCTGGCTTGTCGAGCACTGATATGACCAAGATGAAAACCGTGCTCGAAAAAATGCGGACCCACCTTAAAAAGTACGCTAGCAAGGAACGCATGATCAAACCCGAAGAAATTTTCCCCAAATAAAGCCCCCTCATGCCTAAGGTCCTCAGGATTATCAACCGGTTTAACCTCGGTGGTCCAACCTATAATGCCGCTTACTTAACTCGTTACCTTGCCCCTGAATTTGAAACACGCCTCGTAGCGGGTTTGAAAGATGAATCCGAGGCTAGTTCCGAGTTTATTATTCGCGACCTCGGCCTTACACCCGAGTATGTGCCCGGAATGAAACGTTCTATCAATCCATTGAATGACTTGAAAGCGTACTGGCATATCCGTAAATTAATTCGCGAGATTAAACCAGATATTGTTCATACCCACGCGGCAAAAGCTGGGGCGCTTGGCCGGCTAGCAGCCATCCACGAGGGTGTTCCCGTTATTGTACACACCTACCACGGGCACGTTTTCCACTCGTACTTTAACGCCATCGTCAGCAAGGTGTTCCTGTTGATTGAACGCTACCTTGCCCGCAAAAGCCAAGGCATCATTGCTATCAGCGATAAGCAATTTAACGAGTTGTGCCACGAATTTCACGTAGCGCCTGCCGAGAAATTCCACATTGTACCATTGGGCTTTGACTTGGAGCGTTTTCAACGCGATATCAGTCAAAAAAGGGCTTCGTTCCGGGCTGAATACCAAATTCCCGACGACACCATTGCCATCGGTATAATTGGCCGCTTAGTGCCGGTTAAAAACCATAAGCTGTTCTTGGATGGTATCAAATACCTGGTAGAGCATTCCTCGCGCAAGTTCAAGGCATTAATCGTTGGTGATGGCGAGAGCCGTGCCGAAATTGAGGCTTATGCACAATCGCTGGGGCTGAATTTCAGCACCGAAAAAGATACGACCCACGATAAAACACTGGTGTTTACCTCTTGGCGCAAAGATATAGACGTGGTAAATGCTGGGCTTGATATAGTTTGTCTCACCTCGCTCAACGAGGGTACGCCCGTGAGCTTAATCGAGGCCCAGGCCGCCGATAAGCCTATCGTTTCAACCCGAGTAGGCGGTATCGCCGACGTAGTTATCGAGGGTCAAACGGCTTTACTTTCGGACCTAGATGATGCTCAAACTTTTTATACCAACTTGCTGCAAGTACTTGAAAACGATGAACAGCGCGTAGCCATGAGCCAAAACGCCAACCAGCACGTGTTTGCCAAGTTTCATTACACCCGCTTGGTAAACGATATGCGGGCGGTGTATCACAAGTTGTTGGATCAATCGCGCCAGGGATAGTAGCGGGCGCCGCAGGCGCTCCCGTCAGGGACAAGCAACGCGCAGCCGCGCATAGCCCGGTGCCCGACCATCGGGAGGGCAGGCGCCCAAAAATTAAACCATCAACTGAAACGTATCCTGGTCGTCGAGGAAGGGTAGGCGTTCGCGTACCTGCTGGATATGCAGCGGGTCAACATCGACGATGGCTTGCCCGGGCCCTGCGCCAATATGCGCTATTTCCTGTCCAAGCGGGTCGAAAGCCATGCTATCGCCCGAATAAACCAGCCCATTTCCATCTGATCCACAGCGGTTTACACCAATCACATAGCATTGATTTTCAATGGCCCGAGCTTTTAGTAAGGTTTTCCAATGCTCGATGCGGGTGGCCGGCCAATTAGCCAAGAAATACAGTACATCGTAGCGCTCCGTGTTGCGCAGCCATACGGGGAAACGCAGGTCGTAGCAAATTTGTGGGCAGCATTTCAGGCCCGCAACTTCGGTTATAAGTTTTTGATTACCAGCGGTATAGGCTTCGTTTTCACGTGCCATGCCGAATAGGTGACGTTTATCATAATGACTAAAACTACCATCGGGCCGCATCCAGATGAGGCGGTTGTAGTACAAGCCCTGTTCCTCGATAATCAAGCTGGCGCTGATGATGGCCCCAGTATTTTTGGCCCATCGGGCAAGGGCGTGTATGCTAGGCCCATCCATGGTTTCGGCCAGTTCAGAGGCTTGCATCGAGAAGCCCGTGCTGAACATCTCGGGGAGTAAAATAAGGTCAACTTGCCCTGCCAGCGCGTTGCAGCGGGTTTCAAATAGCAGATGGTTGGCCTCGGGGTTTTGCCAAACGATGTCTTCTTGAATCAGGGCAATTTTCATACGATTTATTTTTTGGGCGTTCCCCCGCCTCGCGGCGGGGTCGCTGCTTTCCGGGCTCGCGCGTTGCGCTCGGTACCGCAAGCGGCACCGCCTTCGGCGCCCTACAAGCAGCTAACGCGGTAGGCTAAGCGTATGTTTGGACTTTAGCTTCCGGCGAAAATAGCTCGTTTTTCCCTCGAAACCCAAAATCCAAACATACTCTAAAACTTGAGCACAATACCGCCCAGTATGTTGAAACCAAACTGTGGGTATCGGTAAAAACGTTGGTTGCGGTTGTTGAGCACGTTGTTCACGTCCAGGAAAACGCCAAATTTTTCAAATGGGTTATACTGTGCGCTAAAGCTCAAATCGTATAAGGCATTTAAAATTTGCAAATCGCCAACTTCATCGTAATAATTCACGCCGGCCTGGGTGAAGAACTCGGCCTTAGCCTTGAATTTATCGATGCTGTAGGTCAAGCTAGCATTACCTTCAAGGTTGGGCAAGTGCCAGGCGTAAGGCTGATTTTTGAGCGTGTAGAAGTGGTACGCGGCCGTGGTGGTCAACTCCAAGCCTTTAGTAATCTCGTAGCTGAAAATACCGCTGATGGTGAAGATACTCAAGGAGTCGTAAATCACGCGGAAACGGGTATACTCGGGGGCTTCATTCACGAAAAGTGGCGTTACATTCGATGGGCGATGGGCCGCTTTTACCTCGAAGTTAAACTTGCGGAAACGGGCGCGAATACCGCCATACCGCTCTTGGTAAGCACTGTTGTTGATTTGCAAGGTGCTCATGAGCCAAGGGTTGTAGGTAGACAAGCGGTCGAAGGAGTTGGTGCGGATATCGCCAGTCCAACCGGCAAAAATGCTTAACTTCTTGTTGAACAACGCGATAGAGAGGTCGACATCAGGGAGGATTTTAAACTTTGCCCTGTCAGAGCCCATGAATACACCTAGTTTCGCCCTGAAAATACCGTGTGAAATGGTGTATGATACGTTGGTTTTAGGTACGAACAACTGTTGTGCTGCGGTATCGTTAAAATTCACATAATCGAGGGCCAGTTTGAAATCGAACAATTGTTTTTCACTGAAAACTTTCTCCAAGCCGAAGGTAGCACCCATGCCGAGCTCTTTTGAACCGACGATATCGTTCAGGTGATAGAAATTCAAAGCCGCGTTGTAGCTCAAACGCGCTTTATTGGGCTTGGCATTATAAATTTTGGCCCCGTAGGAGAATTTGGAAAAGCGTTGGCGAATATCTTCGGCGGCAAAGGTGGTATCCTCGTTGTCGTAGCCGTAGTAGTGTACACGGTTCAGGTCGTACTGTGCATGTGCACCAATGGCCATGCCTTTCTCTAGGAAATAGGTACCATGCAAGAGGCCTTGGTGTTTAGCAAAACGCTGGTTCTCGTTGATTTTGTTGGCGATACCCGAGTGGTGGCGGTACTTGATACCAAAGTTAAACTTGTTGATTTCACTGTGGTTAAACGAAACCTCGGCTAACGGTTGAATAGGCGTACCAAAGCCTAATTTAGTGTAAAAGCGATACGGTTTTTGCTCCTTATCGGGTGGGATGGCCAGGGGTTTAACCGTGGGAGCAGGGTACTCTTGGTTGAGGATGTGCTCTGCCGAGGTATACTGTAAATCTTTGGTTTTATCTTCAATTTCGGGTAGGGTAGGCCTAGCTTCCAGCTTTTTGAACTCGCCCAATTTAGCCCGGAATTCTTTATAAATCGTGTTGGTATCACCTGGCATGTTCTGAGCCAATAGGGATGTGCCAGCTAGTAATGCACAGGTGAAGATGAAAATTATTTTACGCATATCGAATCGAATATGATGTTGTGTACAGTGTTGGGTTTAGCGCTAGTTGTTGTCGTCCATTTCCAATAAACCGTCGGGGTTATCGGGAGCGATGCGGCTGTTGCTTTTCTCGGCCGATTCAAGCAAGGCCAACTTGCGTTTGGCTTCGTCAACGAGGTCGGTAAAGCTTGAAAAGCTGGATACAACCGCCTTAAGCGTTGATTTAGCCTGTAGGGTTTTGTTTTGCTCGGTATAGATATCGGCCAGCAAGATGAAGTTCTTGGCCAACCAGTATTTGTGCTGAGGGATTTCTTGTCCGGCCGACATCGCCTTGCTCTCGGCGTTCGCCAAGTCGCGTTTTTGGTAGTAAATGCTGGCTACCGAGTAGCGTGCCTCGGCAGACATGATACTCACCTTATCCAACTTTAATACCTCGTTGAACGACAGTAAGGCTTCATCTAGTTTACGTTGGTCAAAGGCTACTTTTGCGATGTAGAAGTAAGCGCTGGCCTTGTCGTCGTTGGTAGCACCTGGGGTTTTAATCAGCTTATCGGCCAAGGTGTAGATAACTTCTTTCTTGTTGGTAGCATAAGCGGTGCGGAGTGCGCCGCGGCGGGCATCTAGCTGTAGTTCTGGGTTATCGCTCGCAAACATATCTAGCTGTACGAAATAACCGTACGCTTTTGCAGGGTCTTTGAGCTCCATTTCGCTGAGGTTAGCAGCATCTACTGCGGCTAGGGGGGCATACTCGCTTTTGCCTTTTGACAATACAAAGTCGTAATCGGTCACGGCCTCGGCATATTTTTTCTGTTGTTGGTATGCAAAACCACGGAGGTAACGCGCTTTCAAGATGTTGATGCCCTTGGGGAACTTGTTGATATAATCGGTCAAGCTAGAGATGGCCTTGGGGTAATCCTCGTTGCCGAACGGTTTTTCCGCTGCGTTGAAGGTCAACATATCGCGGTCAACATCCGATAGCTCGATGTTGGGTACTTTGGATACAAACTCGAAGTAGCCGTCTGGGTCACCTTTTTCCACGTAGATTTCCTCGATGGCACGCAGGGCACTTTGTGCATCTTCAGCGTTGGGGTTATTGTCGAATACTTTTTTGTAGTATTCCAATGATTTATCGAGTTGTTGCGGTTCTACGTTGAAATAAACCAAGCCAAGTTGGATAAGCGCCTTGTTGTACAAGTCGCTTTCTTTATAGCCGGTGATTAACTTTTCAAGCGAGCTGATGGCAAGACCCTCTTTGCCTTTACCCATGGCCGTGTAAATTTCACCGAGGCGGAATAAGGCATCGTCGGCATAAATTGACTTAGGGAATGACTTGGTTAGGCTCTCCAACTTGGTGATTTGCTGGTCGGGTTTACGTTGTAGGCCCAAGATCAGCGCTTGTTGGTAAGTGGCGTAGTCGGCGTTAGGGTGTTTAGCGTTAACGGCTTTATCGTAATACTTTGATGCATCCGAGTACTTGTTGATCATCAGGTAGCAGTCTGCGGCACGAAGGGTAGCATCCGGGTAAACTTGGTTAACCACGTAAAGGTCTTTGAACGACTTTAGTTTAGCTTCTATTTCTTCTACTGTTTTTACAAAGTTGCGGGCGGCATTATTGTAGTCTTTTTTCTGTAGGTAACTATAGCCTAGGCCGTAATAGGCCACGCCTGTCGATGCATTTTCAGGAATATTCTTGCTGCTGCTCGGGGCCAGACTCAAGTACTTGTTGTAGTAGGTAATGGCGCCGCTATGGTCGTTGGTATAGTAGGCATACTCCGCTTTGCGGAAGTTTGCCAAGGCTGCAAAAGAGGCGTCCACGGGGTATTTCAAGGATTCTTCGAACAAGTCGTTGGCTTGTTTTTTATCGCCGTCTACATACTTTTGAACACCGTTAAAGTAAGCTACCTTCTGGTAGGTTTCTTTCATTTTGGTGGGCAGCGGGTTCATGGCACGCAGAATGCCAAGTGCCTTGTCGTAGTCGCGGGTATTGATGAACACTTCGCCTAGGAGCTCTTGCGCCTCGTTGTAGTAAGGCGATGTTGAAGGTATTTCTTGCAAGCCTTTGATGGCCTCGCTGTCGTATTTCAACTCTGCCGATAGCTTACTGTACAAGAAGTGTGCATCGGCTTTTACCTTAGGGTCAAAACTCATGCTGGCAGCTTCTTGGAACGATGCTCTGGCGCCGAGTTTATTGTTGGTTTTAAGGTAACAAGCGCCCAGGTTGTACAGGGCGTGTTGACCAATGGCTTCTTTAAGGCTGCTCAACTGGTTAAAATTCTCGATGGCCGCGGCGTAATTCTCGTTTTCCATCTGGGTAAGGCCCAATTGGTACAGAATTTCTTTTGATACTTTATCCGTATTTTTCACGTAGTTTTCCATGTACGGCAAGGCGTTTTTGTAATCGCCAAGCTCAAAGTACGATTGCCCAACCAACTGACCGATCTCGGTGCGGTTGCGCATGGCGCCGTCGTTCAGCAAGGGTTCGCCGTAAGCAATCACTTCTTTGTATTGCTTGCGGGCAAAGTAAATCTGCGTGATGTAGTAAGGTACTACACGGCTATATTGCTGCGAGGTAGTCACGCGTTCAAAGCCAACCAGGGCTTCGTTATAATCATTCAGGAAGAACGCCGATGTACCATAGTAATAATTGCTAGGATAGTAATATTTATCCTTGATGTTGATGATTTCGCCAAACGATTTGCGGGCCTTTTGGAAATCGCGGGTTACGAAATAGGCGTAGCCTTGCTTGAAGCGTAGCTGCGTAATGGCCGTGTTGTCGAGATCGACGGTGCTGATTTGGTTGTAATAAACCAGCGATTTAGCGTATTCGCGTTGGTTGAAATAAAAACCGGCCAGCTCAAAACGAGCCTTGGTGGCAATCGGGTCGGGGTCGGTTTCAGCTATGAGGCTTAGAATTTGGTTCTCGGCATCGGGTTGTGCCAGTCGCATGCCAGCCATGCCGCGGTACAGCTTGGCTTCTTGAACAAAAGGAACTATGTCGTGCTGTTCAGCTATTTCGGCATCCTTGATGGCGATGCTAAAGTCTTCGATAGACTTGCCGTACAAGCCTTGTTCGTAAAAATCCATGCCTCGTTTGTAGGCTTCTTCCGCGTCGCGGTAAACGGCGCTGGGTTGAGCCCAAAGGGTACCGATGGAGCTGCTCAGCAGGGCGAGGACAAGTATTAATTTCTGATTCAATTGCATATGTCTAGAGTTTCAAGCGGCTAAATTACAACATTAGCGCAAGGGTATAATTGATGGGGGCAAAAAATGCGTTATATTTTCGATGGATGTGGCGTTTTTCAGGGCTTTTTGGCCTAACCTGGAAAGTAGGAGGCGATAGGTTAACGAAAAACGGGTATGGTTCAGTCTTTAAGCCTGTAGTTGAATTTGGGTTTTGGGCTAATATGCATGTAAGGTCGCCTTATCTTAAATCATTTTATATTTTAATCTTTTGGGCGCCCCGGCCTACGGCCGTCGCTACGTTCCGCGGCTCGCTGTCGCTCGGCCCCTTGCGGGTCTGGCGCGTTGCGCCACCGCTCCACATCGCTGGCGCGATGCTCGGCAGTAGAACTGCCTTGCGGGCAGGGGCTTGCTCTGTCCCTTCACCGTACCGTCGGAATATTTTGCATCTCCTAATTCCCGTATTGGCAGCGTAAACGAAACAGGCGTAGCTGGCCTACTAAATCATTAATAATTAACTATTTATCGTTCACTTTTAAAAACGGTGGCGCAGCCGCCGTTGCGCCAGGCATGCGTAGGGCAGCGCCGTAGGCGCTGGTGCGAAGCACGGAGCGTAGCGAACCCCGGAGCACGCCGACGGCGCGCAGCGCCGGGGCGCCCAAAAAATAAAAAAGCCAAGCTCCCCGGGTGGAAAGCTTGGCCTTGAAAACCAAGTAAGCTTGGCTTATTTGTTCAATTTGCCCAAGCGAGCAGTAGCTTTAACGGTTGTTTTCTTGTAGATGAAACCGAACAAGATAGGACGTTGTACAGTAGTTTCATATTGTGGGTAGAACACCACGTCGTAACCTGGGTTAGCTTGCATCAACTCGTACAAAGCGTAGTTTGACGTTTTGTCAATGGCGATAGTACCGATTACTGGGATGCTAGACAAGTTGATAGAGAAAGAGCTGTTAACGTTAGCTTCTTTTTGCTTGAAAAGACGTGCCCAGTCGATGTTGAGGATTTTGGTAGAGCTAGCTTCAGCTGAAACTTGGTCAGACAAGGTGAAGTCGGCTTTGTCTAATTCAACCAAAACGTTAGGCTCGCGCATGCTTTTGTGTACGTTGGTACAGCTAGCCAAAGTGGTCAAGAGAGCAGCAAAAATAAAGAGCGCTTTAAAATTGAAAGTTTTCATGAAGTAATAATATGTTTGGTGGTTAATAAATACGAAACGAGGCTGCAAAATTATAAAAGCTTAAGTGTTTTTACAACGTTTTTAATGGCGCCGAGCCATACTATTAGCAGCAGGGGCAGCACCACCAGGCTAAGCATATTGTAGAAAATAGCGCCTGAAACATCCAAGTGCATGAGGTGCATGAGGGCTTTGGTCATGCCGCAGCCTAGGCACTCGGTGTTGAATAACGAAACCGACAAACAAACGGTTTGGCCTTCGTCAAAAAAATCAACTGGCAATACCCACACTACGATGGGTATTGCCAGTAAGATTATAAGATAAGTTATAGCGAATAGTTTTTTCATCTATCGACTACCATGGTTCGAGGTCAGAACCGTCTTTCGCTTTCAAGCCACCAGTTGCAATGCGGATAAGGTCAATCAAGGCCCAGATACCACAGCCACCAGCAGTCAACAATTGAACGATACCGATACCGATATAGCCCAAGTAGAAGCGGTGAACACCAAGGTAACCCAAGAAGAAGCAAAGCAAGAAAGCTACCAACTGGCTTTTGCCACCGTCAGCATTGCCTTTTTCCATTTCTTTCTTCATTTGTTTTTGAGCAATTTTCAAACCGATGGTTTCTTTGATGCTCAACTTGTGGCCAGTCAATTCTTTGAATTGTTTTGGCGTAAGGGCTACAAATTGCTCAGCAGTCATGTTGTCAAACGGACTTGGGTCGATGTTCTGTTTGGCCAACTCTTGCTTAACAGGGCTGGTTGATTGCTCAACAGGTGATACTGCTGCAAAGCTTGCAACAGCAATGAACATGGCTAAAAATAAGGATAAAAATTTCATAGCTTAAACTTTAGATAGTTAATAAAATGAATACATGCCGTAAAATTATCTATTTTTGGACATCAAGCAAGTAAGTTTATGAAAATCTCACATTTTTTTTTGTTTTTATTTTTAGTTGGACTTTACCGCATGGAAGCACAACCGCTAAGCACCCCCTACGAGCGTAACCCCGCCCAAACCACTACCTACGAGGAGATGATGGATTTTTATATCCAACTCTCTAAACGATACCCGGAGCATTGTTGGCTGGAAAGCTACGGCAAAACCGATTGCGGCAAAGAACTGGTGGCTTTAATCATGGCCAAGCCCGGTACACAGCCGGGTACTCAACCCGTGTTGCTCATCAACAATGGCATTCACCCCGGCGAGCCAGAAGGTATTGATGCCAGCATGATGCTAGCCCGCGATATCTTGATGGACGAGACGAAACGAGCCGTGTTGAATAAATTTACCATCGTACTGGTACCCACCTATAATATAGATGGTATGCTAAACCGTGGTTCGTATAGCCGGGCTAACCAAAATGGCCCAGAGGCCTACGGTTTTAGGGCTAATGCCAAAAACCTAGACTTGAACCGCGACTTTACCAAGAACGACTCGGAAAATGCCAAGGCTTTTACCAAGATGTTCCACTACTGGAAACCCTTGTTGATGGTGGATAACCACACCTCGAACGGGGCCGATTACAGCTACACCATGACCCTGATTGCTACCCAGCAGGATAAACTACAGCCTAGCTTGGGGCAATATTTAGCAGACAAGTTATTGCCTGACCTGTATAAAGGGATGGAAGCCGCCAACTGGCCTATGATACCTTATGTATACACGGCGGGTGCCACACCCGAGTCGGGTATCTACGCGTTTATGGATAGCCCCAGGTTTTCAACAGGCTATGTTTCATTATTCAACACCATTGGCTTTATGCCCGAGACGCATATGCTGAAAGCCTTTCCCGACCGTTTGCAAAGCAACTACGTGTTCATGGAAAAGGTAATTGAACACCTTTCGGTTAATCTAGCCGACTTGGTACAGGCTAAAGCCACTGCCGATAAAGCCGTGGCGCAGCAAAAAACATTTACCCTACAATGGGCCGTTGATGATGACAAGGTAGAGCAACTCGAGTTCAAGGGTTTTGAGCATGGTTACAAACCTAGCGAAGTTTCGGGCTTACCCCGATTGTACTACGACCGGACCAAGCCCTTCACCAAAATGGTAAACTACTACAAGCACTATAAACCAGTATTGCAAGTTGAAGCCCCAAGTGCCTATATTATTCCTCAAGCATGGCCTGCCGTTATTGAGCGCCTGGCCGCCAACGGGGTTAAAATGGAACGCCTTAGCCGAGACACAACTTTGGAACTTGAATACTACTATATCAAGAGCTACGAATCGGGCAAGACGCCTTACGAGGGGCATTATTTACACAGCAAAGTGCAACTGGAAACCGTGAAACGCAAACAGTTATGCCGGAAGGGCGATTGGCTGGTGAAGTTGAATCAAAGTGCTAATCGGTATATTGTGGAGATGTTGGAACCGCAAGGCCCCGACTCGTTTTTTGCCTGGAATTTCTTCGATGCCATCCTTCAGCAGAAGGAACATTTTTCAGACTATGTTTTTGAAGATCTAGCGGCAAGCTACCTGGCAGAAAACCCTGCGCTAAGGGCTGAATTAGACGCTGCCGTGGCCAAAGATGAACAACTGGCCAAGGATGGGCGGGCGCAGTTAGAGTTCGTGTACAAGAGATCGCCTTGGTACGAGTATACACACAACTTGTACCCTGTTGGTAGGCTTAAGTAGTGGTTGATGCTGGCTCGATAGTCCAGGCTTGTGCTTTGCCAGCAAACAACACCTTGGTTGATGCCCATGTTGCAATGAAAAGGTCGGAGTGCCTGTATTGTTCAAGGGCTTCCTCGTTAATCCATTGACTGTAAGTAAAGTAAGTAGCAGGGTTTTTTTTGTCACAAAACAAAGTAAGGTGCAAGCAACCTGGGCTATTGCGGATGAGTTCTTTAGAGCGTTCGAAAATTTGAAGGAAGGTATCGATTTTGGAAGGCTCAAACTCCATTTTTACAATTCTGGTTATCATTTTGGATTGGTTTGTGCAAAAATAAGTTAAAGTGCTGAGACTAAATAAGCTAGTGTGCATACGGATATATACGCATCAATTTTTAATGTCACAAAATATGGATAACTTTAAATTTTATAATTTTTTATCCCGCTATATTCACCAACTTAATAGGCACTTAGCCGTAAGTAAGCCTTTATGTACCCAAGCGATACAAGACCAATTAACCTATATCTACCCCTATGAGAGGAACAATTACACTCTGCTTATGCCTAATGTTCAATGCATTGCTGGCTCAGGACGGCCAACTGAAAGATTTGAGCTTAGAAGAACTACTAAACTTTGAGGTTACCACGGCGTCGTCGGTAAAGGAAAAACAATCGGAAGCACCGGCAACGGTTTATGTAATCACGGCCCGCGACATTGAACAACGCGGCTATATGTCAATTTTGGAAGTACTTGAAGATGTGCCCGAGTTTGAGTTACACTTAAAATCCCACAGTGAATACCATAACGTGGTTACAACCCGTGGCTTGACTGGTCAGGAGCACTTGCTCATATTGGTTGATGGTGCCCGTTATACTTCGCCGGGTGCCACTCTACACAACATCGATGAAAACATCAATATTCGTTATGTGGAGCGCATAGAGATAGTAATGGGCCCTGCCTCTGCGGTTTATGGTGCCGACGCCTTTGCGGGTGTAATCAACATCATCACTTACGCTGGCGATGCCCGCAAAGGGATTGAACTAACCACTAGCTATGGTATGTATAATACCCAGAACCATGCCCTGCGTGCGGGCTTTGGTACAGAGGATTTATCGGTAGCTATTTACGGGAGTTTCTACAACTCGGCAGAGCCTAACCTGAGCAAATTCTATAAAGATGATTACAGATGGTATAACGAGCAGTTTGTGCCTAATTCTACCTTGCTGGCTAGCCCATTCTTTAACGATACAATCCCGTATGGTAGACCCTCAGAATGGGGTAACTCTAAAACGGCTTATTCGGTAGGGGCCAAGTTTAATATCCGTAAAGTTGAATTAGGTGCATTGATGAGTAGCGTTCGGTTCTCAACAAACAACTCTATCAGGCCAGAATATACCGTTTACGACGATGATCATTTTTATGAGATAAACAACTTGGTAGCTTATGGTAAGTACCGTTACGAATCCCTGAACAAGAAGTTCTCGCTTGAGCCTTTGTTTACATTTACCTCGTACGAGGTAGGCCCACAGAGTAATTTCAACAACTCGTTCTCGGGCTACAACAAGGCTTATAAATACGCCTTCAATAATGCATTCCAAGCCAACTTAATTGGTTCATGGACTATCAACAACGCAAGTAAGCTTTCGGGCGGTGTTACCTACAAGTTCTTGAATGCCTTGCCTAAAACCAGCGATATGCCTTTTGCATTTGACCGAAGTGGCTCGCCTGATGCACAAGGTATCTATTACATTGGTACCAACACTGTAGATACTACAGGCCGTGACGTTACGGAATATCAAAACTTTTACTACTTCAACGAAACTACCTTGGGTGGTTTTGCACAGTACCAAGCCAATGTCCAGGACATTATGTTCTTTACAGTTGGTGGTCGTTTTGACTATAACTCGCGCTACGGCATTACGTTGAACCCTCGTTTAGGCCTTGTGGTTAAACCGTTGGAAAACTTCCGCATGCGTTTATCTTACGGCGAGGCTTTCTTGGCACCATCGCCCGAAAAAGCATTTGACCACTACGGTTCCATGTTCTTTAATGAGAGCAGTAACCAGTTGGAGTCTTTCTTCTTCCGTTTGCCAAACCCCGATCTACAGCCTGAGAAAATCCGTTCAGGAGAGGTTAACTTCTCTTACAACACAAGCGTTTTGTCATATACACTTGGTGCTTATTACAACGGCGTTACCGATATTCCAGACGCGGTGTTTAACCCAGATACAGTGTTTTTTGCAGGTGCGGCCATTATCAACTCTGAACGCAATGAAAACATTGGTACCGAGAGTTCTTACGGGGGTACTTTCCGAGTTGATTATCGCCAGATTTTTAACGAAAACTTCAGCATCAACGCCTACGCTTTTTACTCTTTGACTACTGGCATTGAAGATGAAGCTGGTATCGACTATACCTCTTTCCACACCATCAAATCTGGGGCAAGTATCAACTGGGGTAATTTTACCATTTCGCCCCGCGTGGTTTGGCGTAGTGGTGGTTATATCCACGGTGAAACTCGTGCCGACCAGGTTAAAGTACCCGCTTCAACGCTATTAAATTTATTCTTGAGCTACCGCGTTGTTCAGCCACAAACTGGTCCAAGCCCTGGCCGCTTTACCCTGGATGTGTTCTTAAGGGTTCGCAACGCACTTAACCTGAAATATTACAACGTCGGTGCCTTTACCCAAGATGCATTCAACGCTACACCACAGGATCCAATCCGTATTTCAGGCGGTGTATCATTGCGCTTTGGTCCCAAACCTAAACGTTAAAAACTATTGCTAATCAGGGGATTAATCAAATTTGGCACAGAATTTACTTGTAACCACACAAGCTTAAAACTATTTAAATATGTCATTCATAACCTTACTTATCGCAACTTTGCTCATGGGGCCACCGCCTAGCAACATTGGCTCAAACCATGGGCAAGCCACCTCCGAGTACCAGGTAAAATTGGCTATTATCGAGAAAATCGTGATGCATATCCAGTGGCCTACCGAGTCAAAAGTGAACAAAGAAAGTGAAAAATTCTATTTCGGGGTATACTGCGAAGTGCACCCTTTTGGCTCTGACTTGCTCAAGTTGAAGCAAGAACGTACCCTCAAGTGGAAACAGGTTGAAATCATTTTCTTTGAAAAACCAGAGGACCTCGACAACAACTATCCAGATTTACTCTTCGTGGAGCAGTCGTTCGACAAGGATTTGCCGCAAATAACCGAGAAGTTGGCCGGTAAAAATGTTTTGCTCATCACCGAGTCGGAACGTGCCCTCAAAAAAGGCTCTATGATCAACTTTATCCTCGTGGAGGGTAAAATCAAGTTTGAAATTGCCGAGGAAACCATGAAAGGCCAAAAATTTAAAATCAGCGATGAACTCCGTCGCTTGGCTTACAACAACCAGGTGATCTCGCAGGATTAAACCTACATACGGCTAAAAAACAAAAGAGCAGGCTCGCATATTGCGGGCCTGCTCTTTTTTATGGGCTTGTCTTAGCTCAAACACAAGGTTTATTGCATGGTTAAAAAAAAAGCCCCGCCACTTTCGGCGGGGACTTTTTACCACAAAAACAAAAAACTATGACAAGCACTATTTACGAAAATACAAATTAAATAAGCGACAAGGAGGGACTCTAAGCCCGCTTTAAATCGCCCCTTCAACTGCGGTGATCTTTCAATACCACCGCAGTTTTAGGAATGTTTTTCAACTGGCGATACATACTACTCTCTCGTCTCTCTGAGACCACCTCTCTCGTGGTTTCGTATAATAAGTCGGGCCAAAATCAAAAACGGTTGCAAGGGCTACGAAAAAAAATTAAATATTTTTTTGGGGCGTTGCGCCAGGCTGTTTTGGGCGTATGCAATACGCCCAAAACAGCGCGTCGCCGCTGTCCTGCGGGGTTCGCTATTCGCTCCGTGCTACGCACCGCGGCTGCCGCCGCGCCCTCCGGCCAGCTAACGCATTCCTATAACTATGAATGATGAACAATGAACAATGAATGGGCTCTGCACTGCTCCGATAAGTGCGGCAAACACCGCCCTGTTTTTTTGTCTGAACTATGATTTGTGTGATTATTGATATGAGGATTATTGCCGCACCGATATACTACCAACTATCAACTACCAACTCAGAACTAAGTATCGGCCTAGCGATGTGGAGCGGTGGCGCGCAGCGCCAGACCCGCAGGGGCCGAGTGTCAGCGAGCCGCGCAACGTAGCGCCCCGAGCGGACGCGAGGGGAGGCCCCAAAAATGGATAAAAGATTTTTTGAATAAAGGACTTTTTAGCGATTTTGATTTTTAGCGCTTTTAGCCTTTACCAACCTTTACCAATTTTCAGCCTTAGGCCATCTTTCGCTAAAATCATCCTATATTTGCGTGCTATATCTACCTGCCCATGACTCGATTCCTTTTGTTGCTCTGCTTTTTGCCCGCCCTGGCGCATGGCCAGTCGGCACACAAGTTTATCCGCTCGGGTAATCATGCCTACAAGGCCGATAATTTTAGCCGTGCCGAAGAACAATACCGCAAAGGTCTAGAACTCGAGCCGGCCTCATACAAGGCTCAGTTTAACCTCGGCAATGCCATCTATAAGCAAGCCCAAAGCCTGAGCCCTACCGACTCGCTGCGCAATGGTCGTTTCCAAGATGCCATACGGAGCTACGAATCGGCTAGCACCGCCACTAAAGTAAGCGCCGAGCAAGCCAACGCTTTTTATAACCTAGGCACCAGCTACATCGAGCTAGGCAAAATGGCCGAGGCCATGCAGCAAACCGAAGCATCCATTGAACAGTACAAAAAAGCGGTAGATGCCTTGAAGCAAGCCCTGCGCCTGGTTCCGGAGGATATGGAATTTAAACACAACTTGGCCTATGCCCAGCGCAAGGTGAAACAGTTGCAAGATCAACAGCAAAAAGACCAGCAGGATAAACAAGACCAGGAAAACCAGGACGATAAACAAGACGAGCAAGAAGACAAAAAGGATCAAGACAAGCAGGACGAACAAGATAAAAAAGACCAGCAAGACCAAAAAAATCAACCGCAAAAGCCCGAGGAAAAAGACCAGCCGCAGCAACCTCAAAAACGCGACTTATCAAAAGAAGAAGCCAAACGCTTACTCCAAATTATAGAAAACGAGGACAAAAAAGCGCAACAGAAAATGATGCGCGCCCAAGAAGCCCCCGTGCCACCCAAAAATGGCAAGGATTGGTAATTTTATACCGCACTTAACCAACGTACCATACATGAAATTCGCAACTAAAGTTATCCACGCTGGTGTTGAACCAGATCCATCGACAGGGGCCATTATGACCCCCATTTTCCAAACATCTACCTACGTGCAGGAGTCGCCAGGTGTACACAAAGGCTTTGAATATGCCCGTACCCAAAACCCTACGCGCTCGGCACTAGAAGCCAACCTGGCTGCCTTGGAAAATGCGCAATATGCCTATTCTTTCGGCTCGGGCCTCGCCGCCATCGATGCCATTTTGAAAACCATGAGCCCCGGCGACGAGTTGATTTCAACCAACGATCTCTACGGTGGTACTTACCGCTTGTTTGTGCGGGTATATGAGAAGTTTGGCCTCAAGTTCAAGTTTGTAAACATGACCGACTTGGCCGAGCTCGAAGCGGCCATATCGCCCGCTACCCGCATGATCTGGATTGAAACACCGACCAACCCCATGCTCAACATCGTGGATATTGAAGGCGTGTGCAAGATGGCCAAAGCCAAAGGTATCCAAACTTGCGTGGATAATACCTTTGCCTCACCATACCTGCAAAACCCGATTGACCTAGGTGCCGACATGGTGATGCACTCGGCTACAAAATACCTCGGGGGCCACTCGGACGTGGTGCACGGCTGTGTCATTACCAACGATAAAGCCATCGCGGATCAGATTAAGTTTATCCAGAATGCCTCTGGTGCAGTACCTGGCCCACAGGATTGTTTCCTGCTCCTCCGCGGCATCAAAACCTTGCACCTACGCGTACAACGCGCTTGCGACAACGCCCGCGTGATTGCCGAATGGCTGAAAACACAGCCTGCCGTGGATAAAATTTACTACCCAGGCTTTAGCAATCACCCCGGCCATGAATTGGCCAAACGCCAAATGCGCGATTTCGGTGGTATGGTTTCCTTCACCTTGAAAAACGACACTGCCGAGGCTGCCTCTGCCGTGTTGAGCAAAACACACTTGTTTGCCTGTGCTGAATCGTTGGGCGGTGTAGAAAGCCTAATTGGTCACCCCGCTACCATGACCCACGCTTCTATCCCAAGGGAAGAAAGGTTAAAGGTAGGTTTGACCGACTCCCTCATTCGCCTCTCGGTAGGTATTGAGGATGTTGACGACTTGATTGCCGACCTCAAAGCCGCGCTCTAATGCAAAGCCTTTTGCTTACATATATTAAGATAGTGGACAGCATCAACGAAAGGCTGGGCCGGGCAGTGTCCTGGCTCAGCCTTTTGCTGGTTTTACTGGTTTGCTATGAAGTATTTAACCGCAAGTTCTTCAATACGGCTTCTGCTGCTACTGGTGAGCTTCAATGGCATTTATTTGCCTTGATATTCCTGCTGGGGGCCGGTTATACCCTCAAGCATGATAAACACGTGCGGGTAGATGTTTTTTACAGTCGTTTCAGCGAGAAACAACAAGCTTGGATTAACTTCATAGGCTTTTTTGTATTCATGTTGCCTTTCTGTTGGGTGGCTATTAGTGCCTCTTTGCCCTTTATCGAACGCTCGTACAGCATGGCCGAGACCTCGCCTGATTCGGGTGGTTTGCCCATGCGTTACTTGATTAAATCGGCTATACCCGTCGGTTTGTTTTTCTTCTTGCTGCAAGGCAGTGCATCTATGTTCAAATCATTGCTCCGTATCCTTCAAAAAAGTACGTAGATGGAAGCCTATCTCCCTTTAATTTTATTTGTTGCCTTGATATTGGCCCTCATGCTGGGTTACCCGGTAGCATTGACCCTGGGCGGTGTTTCAATCGTGGCGGGCTTAGTTTTTGTTGGGCCGGATTTTTTCGACATCTTGCCGCTCCGTATTTACGGTACCATGCAGAACACCATCCTCATTGCGGTGCCGCTGTTTGTGTTCATGGGTGTCATGCTCGAGAAATCAGGTATTGCCGAACGGCTGCTCAAAACCATGTCGTTGCTCATGGGCCGCGTAAAAGGTGGTTTAGCCTTATCGGTTATCATTGTTGGGGCCATGTTGGCAGCTTCCACGGGCGTGGTTGGTGCAACGGTAGTGACCATGGGCTTGCTCAGCTTGCCAGTAATGCTCAAGCAAGGTTACAGTCCGGCCTTGGCCACGGGTACCATTGCGGCCAGTGGTACTTTGGGGCAAATTATACCGCCTAGTGTGGTATTGGTATTGTTGGGCAGTGTCATGTCGGTTGATGTAGGCAAGCTCTTCATGGGTGCTTTGGTACCAAGTTTAATGTTGGTAGTATGCTACATGATATATGTCATGGCTGTGGCTACCATCAGGCCCAAGTTAGCGCCGCCGGTATCGGCTGAAGCCTTGGCCGAGTTCAAGGGCGAGGGCTACTGGAAACGCATTGTTCAAGCCTTTGTATTACCTTTTTTATTAATTCTATCGGTTCTCGGGTCAATATTCACGGGTATGGCTACGCCGACCGAGGCGGCAGGCTTAGGGGCTTTCGTGGCTACGTTACTCACCATTTTAGAAGGTAAGTTTAACCTACAGGTGTTGAAAGATGTGATGCGCGAAACAACTTTCCTCAGCAGTATGGTGTTTATCATTCTGGTGGGGGCCTCGGCCTTCGGCTTGGTTTTTCGTGAGTTTGGCGGCGATGATTGGTTAATTGAAATTATCCACAACGCCAACTTGGGGCCTTATGGTTTCTTGCTCTTTGTCATGGTGGCTATTTTCATCGCTGGATTCTTCATTGACTTCATCGAGATCATCTTCATCTTCATACCGGTTGTAACGCCCATTTTCATGGATTTCGGTATGGATTTGTCGTGGATTGCCGTGCTCATCGCCTTGAACCTGCAAACCTCTTTCCTCACGCCGCCCTTTGGGTTCTCCTTGTTTTACCTCAAGGGTGTGGCCCCGCCCGAGGTCACTACGGTACACATGTACAAGGGTATTGTGCCTTTTGTGCTGATACAATTGTTGGTGGTGTTGCTGGTGGCGCTTTGGCCAGGACTTTTGAAAATATTTGTATAGCAGGCACGGTTCGCGTTAGCTGCTTGGCGGGCGCCCGCGTAGCGGGCGGTGCGCGCAGCGCACTAAGCGATAGCGCACCCAGAAAGCAGCGACGGCGCAACGCGCCGGAACGCCCAAAAAATTAAAAAATATCTGTTGCCGAGGCCAAGTGCCTGCCCCCCGGGAAAATTATTAATTGAGCGCTTACCTACACGGTTTATGAAATACCTCCTTGCCCCCTTGGCCGCCTTGTATGGCCTGGCGGTGGCTTTTTGGCAATATTTGTACAAGGTTAAAATTCTGAAACGGGCTAGTTTTAGCCTGCCGGTTATTTGCGTGGGCAACCTCAGCGTGGGTGGCACCGGTAAAACGCCGCATACCGAGTACCTGGTTAATTACCTCAAGGAATACATCAAGGTGGCTACCTTGAGCCGGGGTTATGGCCGTAAATCAACGGGTTTTCACCTGGTTGAGCCCCACCATAGCTCGCATGAATCAGGCGATGAGCCCGTGCAAATTAAACGCAAGTTCCCGGATATCATGGTGGCCGTGGGAGAGAACCGCATGATGGCCATTCCCTCGATGATGCAACGCCAGCCCGATTTGCAAACCATTATCCTGGATGATGCCTTTCAACACTTGGCTGTAAAAGCGGGCTACAATATCTTGCTGACGGCCTTTGACGACCTTTATATCAACGATCATCTTTTGCCTGTGGGTAAGTTACGCGAGTTTAAATCTGGCGCTCACAGGGCCGATATCATTATCGTTACCAAGTGCCCAGAGCAACTCAGCGAGGCCGAGGCCGAGCGCATCACGGCGTTGTTGAAACCACTGCCCGGTCAAGCGGTGTTTTTTACCACCTTCAGCTATGGCTATCCTTACTATATTTTTAACCCCAGCTACCAAATCCTGGCCGACAACACCGTAGATGGCATCCTAGTAACGGGTGTTGCGGAGCCTAAGCCATTGTTCGAGTACCTAAGCAAGCAGTGCAAACGCATGCGCCTGGTGCAATATCCTGACCACCACGAGTTCGACAAGGGCGAAATCGGCGGGGTGTTCTCGCTCTACGAAAATACCGATAGCCCAAGGAAAGCGATTTTTACCACCGAGAAAGATGCGGTCAGGCTATGGCATCACCGCGAGTTTTTACTCCAGAAGCAAATACCCATTTTTGCTGTCCCGGCCCAGGTCAAATTCTTGTTCAACGGCGAGCAGGGCTTCCAGCAATTGCTTAAAAATTATCTTTTAGATTTTAAAGTCTAGCGTAAAACCCTAAGCTGCACGCTGGTACTTGCGCCGTCATGGCCTCTTACCATCAATTTAAATGTCTTGGTATTGTTGGGGGCTTCAAACTTGAGTTCAACCGCTTTGCGTTCGCCGGGATCAATGCTCAGCACGCTAGTTTCCACTTTGGCAATGCTGCTGGTTTCGTCCAGTTCTAGCACAAAATTTTGTGGCGTTAATTGTACCGGGTGCCAGCCCGTACCGGCGTTTTTGACCAATAGGTTAATAATGATGTAACTATTGTCGGCATCCTTATTGTTGCGGCGTACCGATACCACTTTCATATCGGTTTGTGTGCCATATGGAGGCATATCAATCGACCAGTTTTTAAGTACTGCATCCAGGTTAAACACCTTATCGCCTTGTGCCAGTCTATCTTTAACTAGCTTTATTCCAGGGCGTTCAACGCTTGGTTTTTCGGTGGTCTTGGCGGCAGTGTTATTTTGGGCCATCTTGTTTTTGAGCACAAAGCCAATAATCATGGCCGAGAACAGCACTATGGCACCAATCACAACACCCTTTATATTCATTGGCCGCGGCCTGCCGTGTTGTACTTCGGGGGCTTGGATCATGGCGTTGGCCAGGTCAACGAGCGAGAGATTTATTTTATTTAGCTCTTTTTCGTCGCTCACGCCCATGCGTTCATCCTTGCGGTATTGCTCGTAACGGCCAGACAGGAGCACGGCCTGCGAGTGCCAATCGCTGGATAAGCCTCCTTCTTCCCGGAGTAAAATTTGGATGGCTTTTTCGGTTTCGCCGGCGGCTACCAAACGTTTAATTTCTACGCTCAAGTTTTTCATGGTAGGGTACTTAAGTATGTGGGGCTCAATTTTTTTCAAAAGTACGTGTTTTTTGTATTGTAATGTTGCCCAAGCATTTAACTGTTTAAATTCATAGTTCATTGTTCATCATTCATAGTTGTTTGAATGGCGTTGCGCCGCCGATGGCGCCGCCGCTACGTTGCGCGGCTCGCTGTTCGCTCGGCCCTTCGCCGCCGAGGGCAGGGGCAAGCCCTGCCCCTACAATGCGGCGGCTTGGTCTGGCCCTTCGGGCCACCGCTCCACATCGCTAACGCTGGCAACGCTGGCGGAGCCACCGTTGTATAATGGTTAATGATAAATGATTAATTATTAATAAATTAGCATACTATTTTTGACCATATTTTCAGATGTTGAACATGCGATAAACATATGCCGGGGTAGAGCCGCCATACTTGGCGGCTACGGGTATTGCACCAACATGAAAAATGCCCCCCTGCCCAAAGGGCAGGTCATATTGGTAGCCCTGGGTAAGCGCAGCGCAACCCTGTGCAAAACTCCCCCCAAAATCAAAAAGAAACAAAAAGATGTAAAATATTTTACAATAATTTGTTTCAATATAAAATAATTGTTTTATCTTTGTCCTGAAACAAAACGAAATGTATCATGACAGATCGCCAAAAACTCAACAACCGCTTTATCCAGGTATTTAACGCCTTGGAGGCCAAGGGCTTAATCGTTAAGAGTGCTCGCGACGAGAAAAGTAAAGGCCGCTTTGCTTTAAAACTCGATACCAAGAGCCATATTATTGATAAATACCTGCGTGGCGAACGCTATATCACCTACGAGCAAACCAAAAAGCTCTGCCGTGAATACTCGATATCGGAGCTTTTTATGCACCAGGGCATCGGTGATATGTTCCAGGAGGAATCACTTCAAATAGTGGAGGGCAACGTTGCCCCTAACGATTTGCTGCCGCACCTCAACGCCGAGGCTAATCCTAAACCCTTGCCCGGTTTTAAAGAAACCCCCACGGGCTACGCTACCATTAAAATGGCAGCAACTCATGCTATTGGCCTGAGCGATAAATTTTTAGAAGATCAACTCGAAACGTTTAATATTCCGGGTGTATCGGGCAATTACGTGGCTTTTTACGTGAAAGGTAACTCTATGGAACCTCACATCATGAACGGCGACATGGTGATTTGCCAAGCTCTTGATACCAAGGATAGGATTGTGGACAACCGGGTTTATGCCGTTGTCACCAGCGATGGTTTCATGGTCAAACGCATCCAGAAAATTTACAACGATAAAGGTTCCTTCACGCACCTCAACTTGATTTCAGATAACTACCTCGAGCACGCCCCTTTCAAGGTAGAGGTGCGCGATGTCATCCAGGTGTTGGAGGTTAAACGCCGTTTAACCGACATGAGCCAGTAAATCTCACACGGGAGGCATGCTCTAAGCTTTAGGGCACGCCACGCAAACATTGAAAAAGAAAGAAGTACCTGTTTTATGCTGTGCCATCTGGAAGGTGGAAACCAGTGGCCGCCGGTTTTGTTTTGTTTGTCTCCGCCGGGTTATCAAATGTGATAGCCCGGTTTTTTTTGCCTAATTTGTAACCGATGAGCCTTGAGATACAAACTCGATGGCATCTTCCATACTAGCCAATACCTTAGCATTGGCCGGTAGCGTAATGTTGCGGCTCATTACATGGTAGCCGCTAAGCATCAAGGTTGAATTGGGTATGTACTGTGCCAGTTGAGTGATGAACTGGTCAACAGAGCGCTTGTGGAAGGCTTCTGACAGAATCGTGAATACAAACTCAGGTTTGTGGATTTGATACACGGCTTCAATATCTTCAGATGGTATGTCCAAGCCTAGGTAAATTACTTTTTGTCCATGCGATTTCAAGAAATAATGCATAAACAGTAGCGTAAGCTCCTGGTGTTCTCCCTCAGGTAGGAAAAGTACCCATTTGGGTGCATTGGGGTTTTGAACTGGTGCTAGCTGATCGATGGCTACCATTACCTTACGGCGGATAAGGTAACTGATAAAATGCTCTTGTGCTGGCTTGATGGAGCCAGTGAGCCAAAGTATGCCTAGTTTTTCCAAAAAAGGTTGTATGATATCCACAACCATTTGCTCGAAGCCATACTTGCGTATATAGGCCGATACCACTTGTTCAAACTTGAACTCGTCCATTTCAATCATGGCGATGGTCAAAGTATCAAGCTGTATATCCTGATCATTCTCCTTGGTGCCAGATACTTTGTAAACCAGTTCGTTGATTTCGTTGGGCCGCATGGTCGCGATTTTCGAAATCTTGTAACCATTTTTATTCAACAAGGCGATGTTCAACAGTTGTTTGAGGTCCTCGTCGGTATAATAGCGAATGTTGGTTTGCGTTCGTTTAGGGTTTACTATGTCATAGCGCTGTTCCCAAATACGTATAGTGTGGGCCTTTATGCCCGTCAGTTGCTCCAAATCTTTGATTGAGTATACTGCCACGATACGAAATGATGAAACGTAGGTTAATGAAATAAAAAAGGTTAAACGAACAGGCCAAAATACTAAACAACTGGCCTTTTGCATAGCTCATTGCGTAAAAGTATACACAATAAGGGCTTAAATGCCAAAATGAATACCTAGCCTAAACAAGCGAATGTTTAAATGGTTTTGACATTTCACCATAAAATCAACTTAAAAACCTATTAAATAGGCTTTTAAACTGCTTTTTACGCAGTACAGGCGCTACACCGGTAGTGCATTCCAGATTGGGTCATCGGGCAGATTAGCCACGAATACAAGGGGTTCGTTTGCATTACTACTTGGTATAACCAATTTCCACGCATGCAAGTGGATGGATTTATCTTTATTGCTCCGGCGGGCACCATATTTTACATCACCCTTGATAGGGCTGCCCAATGCGGCTAGCTGTGCCCTAATCTGGTGGTGACGGCCTGTTTCAATCTTTACTTCTAGCAAAAAGTATCTATCAGTTTGACCAATGAGCTTGTATTCTAAAATGGCTTCTTTCGAGCCTTCAAATGGGCTGTCTTTAACCACGCTCCGGTTACTTTTGCCTTGCTTACCAATGTGCTGGATAAGCCTGTCGCTATCTTTTTCTGGCTTATCGGCCACTACAGCTAAATATGTTTTCTGTACCAATCGGTCTTGAAACATCCTGCTTAACTTCGACATAGCTCCTTTGTGCTTTGCGAAAATAACCAAGCCACTCACGGGTTGGTCAATCCGGTGAACTACATATACACCTGTTTTACAGAATGAATGAACCATATGCTGTAAGCAAACGGTGGAATTTTCTTTGTCCGGTTGAACGGGAATAGCAGGTGGTTTATTGACCACGATGAAGTGGTTGTTCTGATAAACGACAAGCGGTTTAATATCCATGGTACTAATTTAAAGGAGTGCAAAGCTACAACATTCCTTCGTCTGCAAAGCTATAATACCCTGTGGAGCTTATAATTAAGTGGTCTAATACGGCTACATCCAGTGATTGGCCCGCTATTTTGAGTTTTCGGGTGAGGTCGATATCGGCATCTGATGGCCGTAAACTACCCGATGGGTGGTTGTGGCACAAGATAATGCCACAGGCTAGCTGATCAATTGCTTTTTTAAACACTATTTTCGAATCCACCACAGTACCGGCAATTCCGCCACTACTGATGCGTTCTCGGCCTATTATCTTGTTGGCTCTATTCAGCAGAAGCATCCAGAATTCTTCATGGGGTAAATCACTGATCATAGAGGCGATAGCATTATAGGCATCTTTACTAGAACCTACCAAGGGCTTCTCCTTGATGTCGGTTATCAAGCGCCTTCGGCCAAGCTCCATGGCAGCCACGATACTAATCGCTTTAGCTTCGCCCATGCCTTTAAACTGCACGAGCTGTTTAATACTTTGCCTGCCAAGCATATTTACATCATGTTCAACACTACCTAGGATTCGCCTAGCTAAATCAACTGCCGTTTCATTACGGCTGCCTGAGCCAATCAAGATGGCTACTAATTCGGCGTCACTGAGTGCTGCAGCGCCCCTGCGCAACAGCTTTTCACGAGGTCTATCGTCCTCGGCCCAATGCCTTAGCGGAACATTAATACTGGATTCGTAGTTTTTCATGTGATATAGCTTTAAATCACAAAGCTATATGCAAAAAAGAAAGACCTTGAGATATTCAAGGTCTTTCTTGCGCTACTGCATAAAGTATAACTTGGGGTTATATTTTATGCTATTTCTAAGTAAAAAAGTAATAAGCACTTAGCTAAATGCCAAATAGAGGCTACTCTTTAACTAATTTTTCTTGAGCAATTACGTTTCCGTTTACATCGCGGATGAAACCGATGTACATGCCTCTGGGGAAACTAGCCGCATCGATAGATGCAGTTGTGCCAATGATAGCTTGTTTAGCCCAAAGGCGGCCATCAAGACCATAAACCTCAAGGTTAGCATCGATTCCAGCTGGAATACGAGCGATTTCAAGGCTGCTTCCAATTGGGTTTGACCAGCTCATGTCAGTAGATGTTGGTACCGTACCTACCGAAGAGGTAGAATAACCGATTACACCGTGGAATTGAATACGTTGTACGGTTGCGGCACTATCGCCTACTACAAAAACATCAAGGTAAACGTCCCCGCTATCAGGAGAACCCATAGCGTAGAAGTTGGCTTTCAAGGCTTGGTTACTTCCAGAAGGAACTACGATATCCATTGTCGATACACTTGGGTCGTAGCATTGGAAGTCGCAAATGGCGGTCTGCCAGTTGGCTGGGATATTTTGAGTCCTGTGCCAACGAAGGGTAAGTGGCCCTGCTGTATTGTTCAATACATGGGTTACTACTTCGAGGTCAAGGAAGCGGTTAGGCTCTATGCCTGAAACATAGAGGTCTTCAAAAATCAGGCTTTGCGCACGGGCACCGCCAATAGCCGCTAGGGCTATAAAACAAGAGAATATCATTTTTTTCATGTGCAGAAAATTTAAAAAAGCGCTATGTGACAACACTGTTGCCCCATAGCGCTTTATGGTTATAAATGGGTTATGCTAAGAGGATAGCAAAACGCAAAGAATCATTATTCAGCTACGGTAAGCTTAACAGTTTCAACTTTGTCGTTAACGATAAGGTTAACGAAGTAAAGACCTTTTGGCATGTTGCTCATGTCAAGGCTAGAAATTTGTTTGCCAGTTACAGTACCCAAGGCAGTTGCAGAAACAACTTGACCCAAAGCATTGCTCACGCGGATAAAGCCTTCGCCAGCAGTTTCAACTTCAAATTCAACGTTTACCATACCGTTAGTTGGGTTAGGGAAAACATTCAAGTTAGCGTTAAGGGCTGTATTGGTTGTACCAACAGTACCGGTTCTTTCAATAGCTTTTGCAGTTGATGTTGTGAACGTACCACCAGTGTACAAGGTGTTGTTGCTTGCATCACGGAGGGTGAATGAACCGTTACCATATTGGCAGCAGATACCGTCGCCATATGCATCTTTCATCTCGAACTTGTAGCAACCAGAGTTAGGAACGCTGATTGGGTAAGTTTGAGTAGAAGAGTTTTGTGCGGCAGCGTATGGACCACCAGATGCTACAGTTGCACCGTTGTCATCGTACAAGAACCATGATGTTTCAGCAGCATACTGGTCGAAAGTAATGCTCAAGCTCCAAGTAGCATCAGCTGTACTTGCAGGAGCGCTGTATGCAAAAGTAGAGTTTGCGGTGTTGTTGGCCAAGTTGCCATCAGTACCGTTGTTGGCATTGGTGATTTCAACGCTAAAAGTATTGCTAGCACTCAATGTACCTGAAATGGCAGCCAATTCGATTTCTTCAGAAGAACCAGTCGCAATGCTACCAGTCCATGGCATAGTGCCTGGTGTACCGTTCAAGGTATAGTTGATGTCGAATGAAGTCAAAGGAGTGTTACCAAAGTTCATTACCGTAACTTTTGGAGATACGCTAGAACATACATACGGGTCAACTGCTACACCTGCCGCAAATGCATCGATAGCGTTGTTTGATGTAATGGTAATGTTGGCTTCAGCACCAGTCAAAATTTGTTGTTGGCCTTCAGCTACAAACACAACTACTTCAAGTTTTGACAAGTCAACAGGAATGTTGCCAGAGCCTAAATTCGCAGGAATGGTGTAAGTGTAGTTTTTAGTGGTCAAGCTACCAGCAGTCAAGGCAGTGATGTCTTCACCCCATTGGCCTGTCAACATGTGACGTAACATGTGGTTGTGCTCGTACTGACCATTGGGTAAAATGTTTGCAGGGTTTGCAGCCATACCTACTTGTGGGCCAGCAATACCGTTTTGCAATAACGCTACGTTCAATTTGTTGGTTGTACCTGTACCATTTGCGGTGTAGTAAACTTCAACAGTCAAGGTCAACTCGCGGGTAGTCAAGTTCAAGGTACCTGCTGCTGCAACGTTAACAGGAGAAGACTGTCCCAAAATTTGGTTACCAGCGTTATTCCAGCTACCACGGCTCATGGCTGTTGTACCTGCTGTACCTTGTGAAAGGCCAGAGAATGCACGGCGGTTAACGGTACCTGCTGGGTAACCTGTCAAGCCTGTTTGGCCAGCGATAGCTGCACCAAAAGTAGTTTGAAAGTTTGGTGTAGTGTTGGCAAATGAACCAGTGTGGATGTTAATCAACTGAACACGTCCAGGGTTATTGTCCCTCAACTGGTTAGCCAAGCGGTGGCCATCTGGGCAGTATTGGCAGTTAACGCCAGTAAATTCTTCCAAAACAACATTTTTGTTGCTTGGAGATGTGCCTACAATGGTTTGTGCCGTAGCGCCATAACCCATCGCAGCTGCTGCTAGAACTAGTAAAGCTTTTTTCATTTTTGTAATCCTTATTTTAGTTAATCAAAAGCGAAGTGCAAATTTAATATTAATTTTTAACCTGTACCCAAAATTTTTATTTTTTGGGTGATAAAAAGTAGAATAATCCTACAATATATCGGCTAAAGTTAGGTGTAGCGACCCGTTTTCGGGATGTACCCTCGCTTGTAAACCCGCTGCTATCGCTCCTTCCACGTTCTCTGGCTTGTCATCGACAAACAGCGTTTCATGGGCATGAATACCCGCATCGTTCACCAAAAAGGTGAAGGCCGCTGGGTTGGGCTTCCGCATCCGGATTAAATGCGAATAGTAAACCTTATCAAATAGTATATCTAGGTCTAACCCATCATGGGCATCGGTAATTATTTTCCTGAAATCCGTTAAATGGATTGAGTTTGTATTGCTGAACAAGTATAACCCAAACCCCATTTGCTTCAATTCCTTCAATAGCTTAATTCGCTCTTTTGGGAAATCCAACAACATGGCCGACCATGCCTTGCGCACCTGCACCTCCGTTACAGGAACTGGCGACCTCGATATCAACGTGTCCACAAACTCGCGCTCCGATATGTCGCCGGTTTCAAATTTATCATATATACCTTCTTGGTATAGTTGTACATTCAGTACGGCTTGCTGCTCCGCTCCAATCAAGGCCGCAAAAGCACGCTCCGTCAAGCTTGTATCTAGGTTTAGGAGCACCGCCCCCAAGTCGAAGACTAAATTTTTTATTACAGGCATTTTTTAATAGATGTATTGCATTATTGTACAAATATGTAACTTTGCGTCCTGATTTGGAACTTTTTAAACACTTAAAGGTTTTAAAATCACATTAAGGGCCTATAGCTCAGTCGGTTAGAGCAGCGGACTCATAACCCGCGGGTCCCTGGTTCGAGCCCAGGTGGGCCCACCCGCAAAACGCTAGTACTTCAAAAGTGCTGGCGTTTTTTTATGCTAATTACTCAAGGTTAAATTATACTGGATACGACTTAGCCTTCGGCTATTTGTAAAATACCCATCCGCTCCATCGCTCTTTTCGATGCAATCTGCTCGGCACTCTTCTTGTTGAAATCCTCGCCAGTGCTTACTTCTTCGCCGTTAATTACCACGGCAACCTCAAACTTATCGCGCTTGTGTTGCTTGAACTTGCGCACCAAGTTGTACTCTAACGATTTATGCTCCCGCTGGCAGTATTCCAGTAGTTGGCTCTTGTAGTTCTCGTTTACATTTTCTAGCTGCTTCACGTCCACGTAGTTGCGCAGTATTTTGCGAATCACGAATTTACGTGTCCTCCGGTAGCCAAGATCCAAGTATATGGCCCCGATAAAAGCTTCAAAGGCATTGCCCAACATGCTGTCGCTGATATGCTCCACACCGTTCTGGCGCAGAAACACGTCGAACTCCATTTGGTTGGCCAACTCGTTCAAGGCTTTCCGGTTCACCACCTTCGAGCGCATCATGGTCAAAAAACCTTCGTCCTCCCGGGGGTATTTGTTGTATAGATATTCTGCCATCACGGCCCCGAGAATCGCATCCCCTAAAAACTCGAGCCGCTCGTTGTTGAGCGGCTCTTTATTGTCGGAGTTAGACCGGTGCATGAAGGCTTCTTTGTAAAACGCAACATGCACCGGTATAAAACCGAGTATAGATACCAGTGACCGAACAAATGACTTGTCGGACGATAGAAATAAATTGTAAAGTTGGCGTATCGGTCTCAAGGACTATGGTTCAAATTTTTTGAACAAAACAGATGAATTATGCCCGCCAAAACCGAATGTATTACTGATGGCCGCGCGTACTGTACGCTGCTGTGGTTTGTCAAACGTCAGGTTGAACCTTGGGTCAATCTCTGGGTCGTCGGTAAAGTGGTTGATGGTTGGTGGAATCACATCGTTTTGTACTGCCATGATGGTAGCAATACACTCGATCGCCCCTGCCGCACCCAACAAGTGGCCCGTCATCGACTTCGTCGAGCTGATGTTCATCTTGAAGCTGTGGTCGCCAAATAAACTATGGATGCCTTTCAACTCGGCCACGTCGCCCAGCGGGGTAGATGTACCGTGCACGTTGATATAGTCAATGTCCTCCAGGGTCAAACCAGCATCTTTTACGCACATGTGCATTACCTTGGCGGCGCCCTCTCCCTCAGGGTGTGGGGCCGTCATGTGGTACGCATCGGCAGTCATGCCAGCGCCAACTATTTCAGCGTAAATTTTAGCACCACGCTTAACGGCGTGCTCGTATTCTTCTAAGATTAAAGCACCAGCACCTTCGCCCAACACAAAACCGTCGCGGTCTTTGTCAAATGGCCTAGAGGCAGTGCTAGGGTCGTCGTTGCGTTCCGACAAAGCTTTCAAGGCATTAAAGCCACCGATGCCCGTCTCCGTTACCGAGGCTTCAGATCCACCGGTAATGATAATGTCGGCACGGCCCATACGGATATAATTGAACGAGTCGGCAATCGCATGTGATGATGAAGCACAGGCCGACACGGTGGCGTAGTTCACCCCGCGGAAACCATATTTGATCGACATCAAGCCTGCGGCAATATCAATAATCATTTTAGGTACCAGGAACGGACTAAACCTCGGGGTTCCGTCGCCCAACACATAAGCTTTGATTTCTTCTTGTAGGGTCTGTAAACCACCAATGCCAGAGGCCCAGATTACACCACAACGGTCTAGATCAAGGGCTTCCAGGTTAATTTGCGCATCGTTCATGGCCTCTTCTACCGCCACCATGCCATACTGCGTGAAAGGGTCCATGCGGCGGGCCTCTTTACGGCCAAGTATAGCATCGGCGTCGAAGTTTTTAACCTCGCAGGCAAACTGGGTTTTAAATTTTGAGGCATCAAACTGGGTAATAGGGCCTGCACCGCTTACGCCTGCTTGCAGGGCCGTCCAGTATTCTTGCAAGTTGTTCCCGATGGGCGTGAGTGCTCCAAGTCCTGTAATGACAACACGTTTCATCATGAATTATTTTTTAATCGGGTTATTCGATAAGCTCACCAATTCAAAACTGTGGTTAGCGAGGGTAAAATTAGACTTTTATTTAAATTCTACTAAGCCTATGTTTGGATTTTGGGTTTCGAGCCAAAAACGAGCTATTTTTCGATGAGATTGGTTTAAAAAATTGGCGCATAGTGGTGCTATGTAACTATTTTTTAAAGCAAAAATCATCGGGAAAGAGCCGTTTTTCGCCGTAAGCTAAAGTCCAAACATAGGCTTCTATATGTTTGGATTTTGGTTATTGAACTAAGTTTCTTGATTGAGTTAAGAATTACGCTGAATCGAAAAACAGCAAAACTTCAAAAAATCTAAATTTCAAATTTTTTGGGCGCTGCGCCCGCTGGTGCGGTCGCCGGTCCCTTCCAGGGTTCGCTTTCGCTCCGTGCTACGCACCCGCGCCTACGGCGCGGCCTTCCAGGCACCTAGCGCAGACCCGATGGCTTGCCACCACGGCTACTTTGTTGTCGCATTAAACCCTGGGCTGCGCTTACCCGCGGTTACGAAGGTCCCCTGCGGGGCCAAATAATGCTGAGTAAAATGTCATGTCCCCACAAAAAAAATCCCGGATCTTAGTAGGTAACTAAAATTCGGGATAAAGATATTTAAAGGACGGTTAGGCTTGTCGCGTTAGCTGGCCGGAGGGCAGCCGCGCAGGCGGCTGGTGCGTAGCACGGAGCGTTTAGCGAACCCCGTAGGACAGCGACGGCACCAGTGAGGGGCAAACAAAGTTTAGCCCCGAGCCGTGCCGGAACGCCCAAAAAGAAAAAAACCAAGCCAAGCCTATGCGCTACTTGTCTACCTGGCGCTCCATATACTTAATCGCATCGCCAACGGTAGCAATTTTTTCAGCTTCTTCGTCAGGGATTGAAAGTTCGAATTCTTTTTCGAATTCCATGATAAGCTCAACGGTGTCGAGTGAGTCAGCACCCAAATCGTTAATGAAGCTTGCTTCTGGGGTAACGTCGTCCGCTGAAACACCTAGCTTATCAACGATAATCTTGGTTATGCGTTCTGCTGTTTTAGACATAAAAATGAATTTTAGGATGATTTAAGCTACTTACGAACTCGCATGGCAAGCTCGTACAACTGGCTTTATTTACTGTTTTGCTCAATATACTTGATAGCATCCCCAACAGTTGCGATTTGCTCCGCAGCTTCATCTGGAATACTAATGTTGAATTCTTTTTCGAATTCCATAATGAGCTCAACGGTGTCGAGTGAATCAGCACCTAAATCGTTGGTGAAGCTTGCTTCTGGCGTTACTTCTTCTCCTGAAACACCGAGTTTATCAATGATGATTTGAATTACGCGATCTTTAATATCAGACATAAAAATGACTTTTAATGGTTAAATTTGGTGCAAAGAAACGCATTTGTAAGTAGCTGTACAAGCAAATGCGTTTTTTTTGTATTGTGCTTGAATTTTAGTAGGGGTCAACGTCGATGTCGCAGCGCACCGATTTGTAGCCCTCGGTACTATTAAGCGTATTGACGGCCTTGTTGATATACTGCCGGGCCTGTGCCAGGATTTGTTTATCGCGCTCTAGTTTGAGCAGGATATCTACCATATATTGGTCCTTGATACGGCCTATGCCAGGCTCGGTTGGACCGAGCACACGGTCGGCCAGCTTGTTGCGGAGGTAATCGGCCACGGCGCTAGCAGCCTTGTCTACCAGGCTCTTGTCGCGGTGCAAAAAGCGGATGCGCATGAGCCGGCAGTAGGGCGGGTATATAAAATCTTGGCGTTCATGCATCTCGCGGTTGATGAATGCCATGAATTGTTGTTGCCTTACTTCCTCTAGCACCGGGTGGTCGAGGCGCATAGCCTGGATAATCACCTTGCCGGTGGTGTCGCGGCGGCCTGCACGGCCCGCCACTTGGGTAAGCATCTGGAAGGCCCGTTCGCTGGCCCTGAAATCGGGGTAAAACAGTAGCTGGTCGGCACTCAACACGCCAACGAGGGCCACTTTGCCAAAATCGAGGCCCTTGGTGACCATCTGCGTGCCCACGAGGATGTCGATGCGGTGCTCTTCAAAATCCTGGATGATGCGGTCGTAGGCATGTTTGCCACGCACGGTATCGAGGTCCATGCGGCCAACCTTGGCCTGCGGGAAGTAAATCTGGATGTCGTCTTCTATTTTCTCGGTGCCAAAACCGATGACTTTGAGCTCGTGCATGCCACATGCCGGGCAGCTTGTGGGTACTTTTTCCTCGTGGCCACAATAATGGCAGCTCAGGTGATTTTTAAACTTGTGGTAGGTGAGACTCACATCGCAGCTTTTGCAGGAGGCAATCCAACCACAAGTAGTACAGCAGTACATGGGGGCATAACCCCGGCGGTTCTGGAACAGGATGACCTGTTGTTTCTGGTCGAGGGCTTGCTGTATGGCCTCCAGCAGCATTGGGGTGAAGTTGGCCTTCATCTGCTTGCGCTTCATGGCGTCTTTCACATCGGCGATGTGAATTTCGGGCATGCCGGCATCGCCAAAACGCTCGGGTAGGGTTACTAGCCCGTACTTGCCGGATTGAGCATTTTGCCAAGTTTCAATTGATGGGGTAGCCGTGCCCAGCAATACCTTAGCCCCGTGTAGACTGGCTAGGTATATGGCGGTGTCGCGGCCGTTGTAGCGGGGAGCGGGCTCTTGTTGCTTGAAAGAACTGTCGTGTTCTTCGTCGACAATGATGAGCCCCAATTTTTTGAAAGGCATGTACACTGCCGAACGGGCACCGAGTACCAAGCCCTTGCCCTGCATCACCGATTGCCAAACTTCCACGCGTTCGTTTTCGTTGAAACGCGAATGGTACAGCACGATATCTTCGCCAAAGTGGCGTTTAAGGCGTTGTACAATTTGGGCGGTCAGGGCAATCTCCGGCAGGAGGTACAGCACCTGCTCGCCTTTGGCTATAGTATCGCGAATCAGCTCGATATACAACTGGGTTTTACCGCTACCGGTAACGCCGTGCAGCAAACTCACGGGCAGTTGTTCAAAGGATTGTCTGATGAGCGCTAAAGCATCTGCCTGCTGGGGTGTAAGCTCAGGTGCGGCCTCGCTATCGTTGCCGTAGCGGGCCAGGCGCGATACCTGCTGGTCGTAAATCTCGACGATGCCTTTGTCTGCTAGTTTCTTGACGATGTCGCTGGTGATATTGGCTTTCTCGCAGAGCTGTTTTACCGATATATTGCTGTTGTCACGGTTCAGTTGAATGAGGGCCATCAGCGCTTCGACCTGGCGGGTGGCATTGCCTTTAATCAGGTCGAAGGCTTGTTGTATGCTGCTGGGCTCGCTGCGGTAGGGTTCGGCAAATCGGACAAAAGGGATTGATTTTTCCTTGTAGCGGCGTTGCAGGCTTTCGCCCAGGAGGATGTACTGCTTGTCGAGCATGCGCTTGAGCAAGGGCATCACCGATTTATGGTTGAGCAGTTTACGTACTTCCTCGGCGCTGAGCTCGTGGCGGTTGAGGAGGGTTTCGACCACGAGGTATTCTGCTTGGCTCAGGTTTTTATCGTCGAAACCCATGTCGGGGTTTAGCTGGACCTTGGTTTCGCTCGATAGTTTCAACCCGGCGGGCACGGCGGCAATCATCACCTCGCCTAGGGTGCAGCAGTAGTACTCGGCAATCCAGCGCCAGAGTTTCAGTTGGCGTTCATCCACGATGGGCTGGGTATCCAGCAGGTCGAGGATGGGTTTGGTTTTATACACGCTGGGAGCGTTGTTGTGCACAGCCATGACGATGGCGGCGTAGTGGCGGCGTGGGCCAAACTGTACTTCAACCCGCATACCGGGCAATACCTGCCCGGCCAACGCCTCTGGTATTTCAAAGGTGTAGGTATTTTTAAGGAAGAGGGGCAGGATGATGTCGCAGTAACTATAATTCATACGCTGGTGCAAAGGTAGGCATTACAAGGCAGCTATTGGCCCAAAATAAGTTTGTATATTTGTGCCATCATGCAAATCACCCTACAAGATACCGGCAAAAAATACATGCACGAGTGGGTTTTCCGCTCCATGACTTACCTGTTTGAACCGGGCAAGCATTACGCGATTAAAGGCCCTAACGGCTCGGGCAAAAGCACACTCATGCAAGTGCTCTCAGGCTTTTTGTCGCCGAGCAGCGGTACCATTTCGTTCCAGCACGAAGGCCGCGAGATTAAACCCGAGCAGGTGTATCAACTGGTGGGTTTAGCCTCGCCGTACACCGAGTTGATCGAGGAGCTCAACCTCGATGAAACCATCGCGTTTCACCAGCAGTTCAAGCCCTTGTTAGCAGGGTTTGATGCCGAGCGTTTTAAAGATATCCTCGCCTTGCCAAAGTCGGCGGCTAGTAAGGAACTCCGCTTTTTTTCCTCGGGTATGCGCCAACGCGTTAAGTTGGGCCTCGCCATCTTGTCGGATACACCGCTGGTGTTGCTCGACGAGCCAACCGTGACCCTCGATGCCAGCGCTGCCGATTGGTACCACCAGCTTATTGAACAACACATGCCCAAGTCGCGGATGCTCATCGTGGCCTCTAACGTGCCGGAAGATTACCGCAGCTGCGATGCCATGCTCGATATGTTCGACTGGAAAACGAAGCGCTAAGGAACTTTTTATGCCCTTTTTTCATTGGGTATAGTGCGAATGCGGCAGCGTCTAGATTTGCGTGAGCCGACCGGAGCGCAGCCGCGTAGCGGCTGGTGCCAAAGGCACCGAGCGAACCCCGAAGGGCTCCGTAAAGGAGCGTAGCGACTGCACGAACAGCGAGCGCGTAGGGTGGCGACCACCGCGTTAGCAGCGGGCACGCCCAAAAAACAAACTTTAATCTCCCCAAATGCCCAAGGGCAAAATTTCTACATAAAATGGCTAGCACCAAACATAAAGCAGTTAGTATCCTTAACCGTCGTGCCTCGTTCGAGTACAAGTTGCTGCAGAACTACACGGCCGGCATTATTTTGAGCGGTACCGAGGTTAAGGCTATTCGCGAGGGCCGGGCTAATATTTCCGACTCGTTTTGCTACTTTTTCCGCGACGAGCTCTATATCAAGGGCATGCATATTTCCGAGTATAAACAGGGCACCTACAACAACCACGAGCCCAAGCGGGTGCGCAAGCTCTTGCTCAATAAAGTTGAGCTGAAACGCCTGCAAGCCAAGGCCAAAGAGAAGGGTTTTTCTATTGTGCCGGTGCAACTCCACGAGTCCGACACGGGCTTTATCAAGCTTGAAATTGCTTTTGCGCAGGGTAAAAAATACTTCGACAAACGCAACAGCATCAAGGATCGCGATGGTAAACGCGAACTCGACCGCATGAAGAAGAAGATGGGGTAATTTTTTTTATTTTTTGGGCGCTGCGCCCGCTGACGCGGCCGCCGTTACGCTTCGGCGCTCGCTGTCGCTCGGCCCGCTGCGCGGTCTGGCGCGTTGCGCCACGCCTCCGCATCACTAGCGCAAATAGGACACATGTGTAATAAATTATAACCTACTGGAATAAAGTATAACCGTCCATATAGCAGGGCTTCGCGCTGGCTGTTGTACTTTTGCAGCAGAACAACGCTACCATGACCCCTAGATGGCTACATAAATCACCCGATCCCGAGCAACTGCTGATATGGCAGGAGGCCCTGGGCGTGAGTGCTTTCTGGGCCACCATCCTGGCCGAACGCGGCATTGAAAACGCCGAGCAAGCCAAGCAGTTCTTTAATCCGAGCTGGGCACAAATACCCGATCCGTTCGGCCTGAAAGATATGGACAAGGCTGTTGCGCTCTTGCACCAGGCCATGACTGATGGCCAACACATCCTCCTCTTCGGCGATTACGATGTGGACGGGACCACCGCCACCGCCTTGATGTATGATTTTATCCGACTGTACTGCGGGTACGAAAAGGTACACTATTACCTGCCCGATCGCTACGGCGAGGGCTACGGCCTCTCGCTAGATGCCGTTGAACATGCCCAAAGTCTTGGGGCTAAACTCTTGGTTACGCTCGACTGCGGCATCACCGGTATTGAACCCATTACCGCTGCCCGTGCCCTTGATATTGAGGTCATTGTACTTGACCACCACGTGCCTAGCGATACCCTGCCGCCTGCCTCGGCTATTGTAAACCCGCTGCAAGTAGATTGTAGCTACCCCTCCAAAAATTTGAGTGGTTGTGGCTTGGCATTTAAGTTGGCGCAGGCCATGGCCCAACGCTTAGCAATAGCACCACAAAAGGTGCAAGAATTACTCGATTTAGTAGCCGTGAGCACCGCCTGCGATATTGTGGATGTGCGTGGCGAAAATCGCGTGCTGCTGCATTTTGGTCTGCAACGCCTCGAGCGCCAACCTCGGCCAGGTTTGTTGGCCTTAATTAAAGCCTCGGGTAAAAAAGCGCCCTTCAGCGTGTCGGATATCGTGTTCGGTATTGGTCCGCTGATCAACGCAGCTGGCCGGATGGGACACGCCCGCACCTCGGTAAGCCTGCTCCTGGCTCGCGATTACAAGGCCATTAACGCCTTGATGACCGAGATAAAATCGCTCAACCGCATCCGGAAAGAAACCGAGCGGGAGGTGTTCCACGAAGCCTTGGAACAACTCAAACAAGACCCTGAGTTCGAGACCCGCTCAAGCCTAGTTGTTTCTAATATGAAATGGCATAAAGGTGTACTGGGCATCGTGGCAGCCAGGTTATCTGATGCGCTGGGTCGGCCCACCATTGTACTATCGGGTCAAAACTACGAGTACAGCGGCTCGGCACGTTCTATCAAAGGGCTTGACCTGTACGAAGCCCTCAGCCATTGCAGCGAGTTACTCCTGCGTTTTGGCGGGCATGTGCACGCGGCGGGCCTCTCGATTTATCAACACGATTTACCCCAATTTTGCGAGATGTTCGAGGCCACGGTGGCCAAGTTGCAGGGCGACTATGATTTTAGCCCCGAGATTGGCATCGACGCAGAAATTAGCCTAAAAGATATTACCCCAGGCTTTTTACACAGCTTGACCCGCTTGGCCCCTTATGGCCCAGGCAATATGCGGCCTGTTTTCTTGAGTAGGAATTTGCAGCTCAGCCAGAGAGTTACCTTGAGTCGCGACCACAAGCACCTGTTTTTCTCGGTACAGGGCTCTGACGGTAAATCGATAACTTGCACGGGTTTTGGCCTGGGCCACCTCCAAGATATGATGGAAGAAACCCAGCGGATTGACCTCTGCTACGTGCTGGAACAACTACCTTCTGGCCGACTACATTTCGAGGTGAAGGATATTCGGGCAAGCGAAGCGGAGTAGGGAGATTAATCCTAAAAGAGCTGTTTTTCGCCGGAAGCTAAAGTCCAAACATACTCTAAAATACTTTATCTTTGCGGCCACAAATCTAAACCTTGCAACATGAAACAAGATAGCGCTATCCAGCACCTGATTGCCGAAGAGTATAACCGCCAGTTCCGTGGTGTAGAACTCATCGCTTCCGAGAATTTTGTATCCGAACAGGTGATGGCCGCCGCCGGTAGCTGTTTAACCAACAAGTACGCCGAGGGTTATCCCGGCAAGCGCTACTACGGTGGTTGCGAGGTGGTTGACCAAGTGGAACAACTGGCCATTGACCGTGCCAAAGAACTATTTGGTGCGGCTTGGGTAAACGTACAACCACACTCGGGGTCTAGTGCCAACATCGCGGTTTATTATGCTTTGTTGCAAAAAGGCGATACCGTGATGGGTATGTCGTTGGACATGGGCGGTCACCTCACGCATGGCTCTCCAGTAAACTTTTCTGGTATTGATTACAAGATTGTTGCTTACCCGATTGATGGTGTAACGGGTCTTTTAGATTACGAGCTTATCCGCAACTTGGCCTTGGAGCACAAGCCTAAAATGATTATCGCTGGGGCAAGTGCATATAGCCGTACCATTGATTTTGAAAAATTCAGGGCCATCGCCGATGAGGTGGGGGCATACCTGATGGCCGATATAGCCCACATCGCGGGCTTGGTTGCGGCTGGCGAGCACCCTTCGCCTGTGCCACATGCGCACGTGGTTACCAGCACCACGCATAAAACACTCCGTGGCCCACGTTCCGGCATCATCATGTCGAACGATCTGGAAATAGGCGCCAAGATTGATAAAATGATTTTCCCAGGCCTACAAGGTGGCCCATTGGAGCATATCATCGCGGCAAAAGCGGTATCGTTCTACGAGTGCTTGCAGCCCGAGTTTAAAACCTACATGAAACAGGTTAAAGCCAATGCCGCAGCCCTCAGCAATGCTTTCATCGCAATGGGTTACGATGTAGTTTCAGGTGGTACCGATAACCACTTGTTTGTACTCGACCTACGCAAGAAAGGGATCAAGGGCAACAAGGCTAGCAACACCCTCGACAAGGCGGATATCACCGTGTCGAAAAGTACTATCCCTAACGATACCGAAAAGCCTTGGGTAACTTCTGGAATCCGCATCGGTGCCTCGGCCATCAGTACACGTGGTTTGAAAGAAGCTGATTGCGCTAAAATAGCTACCTGGATCGACCGCGCACTTTCCAACCCTGATAGCCCCGAGGTATTGGAGGCCATCAAGGCTGAAGTGAACGCATATATGCAGGCTTTCCCGCTATTTGCGTGGTAGTTTTTTCAGGGGTCAGGTTTTAGGGCTTAGGTTTTAGATTATGGTGGTTTTAAACTAACCCCTAATACCTAAGCCCTAAAACCTAATTATGGTAACTGGCTCCGCAAGAACCTTGCGGCGTTTTTCGACATCAGCATGTCAACGATATCCTTGGCGCTGTAGCCATACATGAGTTGTTTGACGTCGCTTGATTTAACTAGGTTGAACAAGTCGTTCGGGTCATTGAGGAACGATTCTATATCGCTGGCAAGTTCTGGGAATTTTTCAGCGGAGTTGTAGGTGTCTAGCGGGCGGAGCATATTGTCAAAATCGGAGCCGATAGCCAGGTATTTCCAAGTTTCTTTGCCGCCGGCTTTAACGGCCATGAATACATGGCTCAGGACAAGTTTGAGTTGTACTTCGCGGCGCTGTTTGGTGCCAGCCATATACTTGTTTACCTCTTCAAAGTAAGCGTCGCCGCCCAGTACTTGTTCGTCGAGGCTAATGCCGAGGATGCCTTTGGTGGCTACAATTTTCTGAACTTCTTCGTTGGTCAGGTTCTGGGTCCAGAGGCTCATGAACGAGCCTTTATTTTTTTTGCTATCATCGGGCAGGATAAAGCGCGGGTCGTTTTGCGAGATACCACATACGCCCACGTGCGTGGCCACGGCGGGCACAAAGTCGCCCAAAATTTCAAGGTTGTCGAGGTATTTCATAAACCAGCGGCGCGATTCAAAGCTCATGTGGCTCATGTCAATCAGAATGCGTTTGCCGTTTTCCTTGGCCAGCAATTTCTTGATAGCATCCTTGCCAATTTCACTCATGCCTTTGTTCAGCGAGGGGTCGGCGCTTATGCCGTCGGCTTGTTCCAATAGGAAGTATGGAGCGTTACCGCAGAAACCGTTTTCAAAAGCACGCGATGGCGATAGGTAAATGATGGTTTTGTTGAACACTTCGGTACTTTGGTCAAATAGCGGTGCATTACCTTTCAGACGGTCGATATTTTTGAATACCATATCGCGGTATTCAGTGGATTCGTTGAGGCCTTCATCAATGTAGATGGAATGGCCGAGTGCGTGAGCTCCCTCGATAGAGAGGGTCAGCACAATTTTATCATTTTTCAGCATGGCCTCGTCAAAATCAACCTTGCTGTTTGGGATAACGTAACTGTAGTTGGTGCCGTACATTTCGTGCTTTTTGCCCTCGTTGAGCATCAAGAACTTGAGTTGGTCACGTAGTTCGCCAAAGTAATCGCGGTTTTTATCGCGGAGGATTACCTCGGAGGCTTCAACCCCGTACACGCAGGCAACCGACGAGCGGCGGTTATCATTGTTGAGCAGCTTGCCGTTAAATAATTGCTTGGGCATGGGCGACAAGCTAAGGCAGCTCAACTTTACGCTACCTTCAACCATAGATTCAAGGCTCGACTGGGAGTAACGGAGTCCTTTTGGGCTGATGAGGTTGATAAAAGCATCGGAGCGTTTACTGTCGCAAGTGTGGTTAATGCGGCTCCACAGGTTATATTTGCCCATAGGGTAGGCGTAGAAAGCCTTATTGCTGAACCCGTTGTGCAGGTCGGCATAGGCTCCTGGAGCATCTTGGGCAAAGGAAGACAAGCCCATTAACAGGCCAGCAACGGAAAGTATAGTAGAACGAAATGGATTTAAGTTCATCGCGGTAAACGGCTTTTAGTTTAGATAATTCAACAATTCAAAAGTACTAAAACTTAGCATCGGAGCATAAATTATTAGTTATACGAGATAAAAAATATAGAGTTTAATTCGCCAGACTCCTGATTTATTAGCATGAAGTAGTATGTTTTAATCAACTACAGTGCCCAAATTTGTAACTGCGGGACTAGTCGTTTCATCATTTATTCTTTTCATCATTTAGTCATTTTGGGGCGCTGCGCCGCTACGCGTCGCCGGCGTGCTCCGGGGTTCGCTAATCGCTCCGTGCTACGCACCAGCGCCTGAAAGGCGCTGCCCTACGCATGCCTAGCGCGATTTTTTAGCTGTTTTAGCGTATTTGCGTTTTAGCGTTTTTTGTTTACCGCCCCGTCTGCTGCGCTACACGCTTCGCTTGCATCTACCCAGCCACCGAAAAGGCTGCGATTAGGACACATTTTTCTTAAACACAAAAAGCACCAAAGGTGCAATAATCACTAGCCCCGGGGTAATAGCGCCCCCCAAACCTTTGGCGCGACGGCAATACAAAAAATAAGGCCACGAGATTGCACCGCCGCGCAATGGGTACAAGTTTTTATTAAAATTTTAATTGGAATTAAGGTCTTTTGCGCCTCCCCCGGCGCTATGCGCCGACCCCCTCCACTGCACAGACGCTGCGCGTCCGTTGGTAGCGGGGGTTGGGCCGAGCTACGCTCGACCGGTTGTTGGCGGGGACGCCAGCAAGGGCAAGGAAATCACTCTGCTCTATCATCTGGCCTAGCGATGTGGAGGGCGGCCGTAGGCCGTACCGCAGGGGCGAATGCCCCAAGGTATGAGCGAATAGCGAACCCGGAACGTAGCGCCGACACGTAGTGGCGGAGGCCCCAAAAAACTATAAACTACCAACTATCAACTTCCTCTGACTCCTGAGTTAAAGCCTTTATTTTGCTTTTTTAACGTATCCTTAACGCATACTTTTGTAATGTGCCCCAGAATCTATTGATTGGAAGGGCCGGGCAACGCATGAAAAATGAAAAGCGCAAGGCCAAAGGGTTTTGCTAGAAATTGACAGAGTGTTTACATTAGTGTAACTTCGCGCAAAGAAAACGCATGAAGCCACTAGTGTTGATTACCGACGATGTACACGAGCTGCTGCCCAAGGGCCTGGCAGAAATTGGATTTGATGTGCAGTACGACACGAGCCTTAGCTACGAGGCCGTGAAACAAGTAGCCGCCTCGTGTACGGGTATCGTGATTAACAGCCGGATAGTGGTTGACCAAGCATTCTTGGCGGCGGCCCCGGGCTTGAAGTTTGTAGCACGCTTGGGTTCGGGTTTAGACATCATCGACTTGCCCGCGGCCAAGGCTCGGGGTGTGGAGGTGATATCTTCGCCGCTGGGTAACGCCAACGCGGTTGCAGAGCATGCCCTGGGTATGTTGCTGGCCTTGGCCAACAAGCTGCTCAAGGCCGATGCCGAGGTAAGGCAGTTCGTGTGGAAGCGCGAGGCTAACCGGGGATTCGAGCTAGAAGGCAAAACGATAGGCATCATCGGGTTTGGTCACACGGGTCCGGCCTTTGCGCGGAAGCTCTTGGGTTTTGACTGCAAGGTGCTGGTGTACGATAAGTACGTTCAGACTATTGATGCGAATCGGTTCCCGCATGTTACCCTTTGTGGTTTAGCTGACTTGCTGGCTCAGGCTGACATCATCAGCATACACTTACCCTTGACGGAAGAGACGAGGTACTTTGTGGATGCGACATTCTTGGAACAAGCCAAGCCGGGCTTGATTTTGATCAATACCTCGCGGGGTGGGGTGCTACACACTGAAAGCTTGCTTAAAAGTTTGGAGGAAGGAAAGCTGGGTGGAGCCTGTCTAGACGTGTTCGAGAACGAAAAACCACGTACTTACAGCTTTGAAGAACGAGCGATGTACACGGAATTGAACAGCATGGAGCAAGTGATTTTATCGCCGCATGTGGCCGGTTGGACGCATGAATCGAAAGAAAAAATTGCCCAGATTACTTTAGGCAAAATAAAAGAATACATGTTCAAGCAATAAAAAGCGCCAAAAATTTGGACATAACGCTTGAAAATGATTAAAATTGCGCCCTTAATCGAAAAAAAGTGAACCTTAGTATAAAATCATCCTTAAACAACAGAACCATATGACGCGATTTTGGCTACTCATTTTATCGCTGTTCCTCACGGGGTCCGCGTTTGCGCAAGGCGCAATCCGGGGTCAGGTGACGGATGCAGCAACTGGCGAGGGGGTACCCTTTGCCAACCTTGTTGTTCAACAGAACGGCATACAAGTTTCAGGCGCTGCCACCGACTTTGATGGTTTTTACAACATCGCTCCACTTGAAGGTGGTACGTATGATGTATTAATCAGTTGCGTTGGCTTCCCTAACAAGAAAATTGAAGGCGTGAAGCTATCACCTAGCCAATCGCTAAAATTAGACATCAAGATGGAAGAAGGTATCACGACCGAAGAAATTGAGGTTGTGGCTTACAAAGTTCCGTTAATCAAGACGGGCGACGTAAGTACTACCTTCACCGCTGAAGATCTTGAAAAGCGTGGTACGCTTGACTTGAACCAAGTGGCTGCGTCAGCGCCTCGCGTTACACAAAAAGACGAAGGTCAAGCGATCAACGCCGGTGGTGCTCGTTCAGACGCCAACGATACTTATGTTGACGGTGTACGTGTACGTGGCAACGTGGCGACCTCTATTTACGAGGTAGAACAGATGCAGGTAATTACAGGCGGTGTTCCAGCATCTATTGGTGACGCAACAGGTCAGGTAACGAACATTGTGACCAAGACACCATCTGCGAAGTACGAAGGCTTTATGGCCGCAGAATCTTCACAGTTTTTAGATGCTTACAAGACCAACCGTATCGACGTAGGTGTAAGCGGTCCGCTGATTACCCGTAAACGTTTGGATGGTAATGGTAATGTAGTATTGGACTCGAACGAGAAACCCGTCAAGGATGTGGTTTTAGGCTTACGCCTTTCTGCAACGGCATTTACCTCTAAGGACGCTCGTCCATCAGCCTTGGGTTCATTCCAGTTGAAAGACGATGTACTTGACGCTATCCGTCAAGATCCAACTCAGTTGGTGAATGGTGGTATTCAACCACGTGCTTTATTCTTGACAGAAGATGATTTACTCCGTACAAAAGTACGCCCGAACAACCGCGATACCTATTTACAATTTGGTGGTACCTTATACTACAAAATTAGTGACGACATGGAAGTGCGTTTGGGTGGACAAATGTACACACAGCGTTTCCGTAATGCAGGTGATGGTAGCCGTTTGTTGAACTATGACCGTAATGCTATTGACGCCGACAACGACTGGCGTGTACGCCTTTCTTTCAAGCATAAAATCCCAACGGGAGAATCAAAAGCAGAGAAAGGACTACAACTCCAAAACGCATACTACCAACTTCAGTTGGACTACAACCAGAACAACCGTTTTACACAAGATAATGTACACCAGGACAATTTCTTTAACTACGGTTATGTAGGTGCTTTCCGCGAGTCTTTCGACACTGTTTATACACCTAGCATTGAGCTTGACTCAATTACTGGTCAGCCATACGTAGATAGTTGGACACAAGGTTACAACCGTGCCTTTGTATCTTACACACCAGATTTGGCTATCAACCCTACTTTGGCCAACTACAACAATTATGTAAACGAGTTTGCAGCAGCCCAAGGCCAAGAAGTAAACCGTTTGACATTCCCTTCTCGTAACGGTACTATTTCAACATCTGTAAGCCGCGTACTTGATTTCCACGATAACGCTGGCGTGGTGTACAACTTATACCAAAAACAACAGTTTAACCAGTTGCGCGCGCAAGTGAACGGTGGTTTTGACTTGGCTAGCTTAGGTACGCAGAATCGTCACTCTATTCAGTTTGGTTTAGTGTTCGAACAGCGTATTGACCGTAGCTATTCTTTGAACCCATCAGGTTTGTGGGTATTGGCTGACTTGTACGCCAACGACCACATTTCATTCGATGCTGATACAACCTTGTTGCTTGGTACAACTACCCAGTTGAACCCATTGACAGGCTTGCAAGATACTGTAAATGTTTACGACACTAAATTGTCTGGATCACAAGGTGTATTTGCTGAGAACCTTCGCAATTCGTTGGGTATTAATAGCCAACATACTTGGGTAAACGTTCAAGGCCTACGCCCTGATCAGTTAAGCTTGAGCATGTTTGATCCTGATGCCTTGATTACTGCTCCAAACGACTTGTTGAACTACTATGGTTACGACTACTTGGGTAACCCAGTAGGTGCAGACGTTAAATTCAACGACTTCTGGACTCAAAAAGACCCAACCGACCGTTTCTTGCTTCGTCCAGTTGCGCCGTTTACACCAATTTACTCTGGTTTCTGGTTGGAAGATCGCTTCCAGTATAAAGACATGTTCTTCCGTTTAGGTTTACGTGCTGACTTGTACGATGCCAACACACGCCAATTGAAAGACCAATACTCTATCTACGGAGCATATACAGCTAACGAAATTGCCAACAGCGAATATGATGTAGACCTTCCTTCAAGTATTCCATCTACTGCTATGGTATATGTTGATAATCCCGAAGGCCGCGGCGAAGCTCGCGTGATGGGTTTCCGTGATGGCGACACATGGTACAATGCCAACGGTGTTCAGGTAAACAGTGTAGCATCTTTGGGTGCTGTAGGAGCTGACTTGTTCCCTGCGCGTAAAGACTACTCAAAAGAGCTTAACATCAAAGCATCTGATGGTTCTTACAACCCAGATAACTCATTTGTAGACTACAAGCCAAGCTTGATTGTAATGCCACGTTTGGCATTCTCTTTCCCAATTGCTGACAGGGCAGAATTCTTTGCACACTACGACGTATTAACTCGTCGTCCATCAGCTGGTGAAAGCTTTGCAACTCCGATTGACTACTACAACTTTGACGAGAAAAACTCAAACGGCGATATCTTCGCTAACCCAGCATTGACTCCACAACGCAAAGTAGATTATGAGGCTGGTTTCCAACAAGCTTTGAATGATAAATCTGCGGTTAAATTGTCATTGTTCTACAGTGAGTTCCGTGATTTGATTCAAACAACTCGTTTGGCAGGGGCATATCCAAACCAATACTTGACTTATGGTAACCGCGACTTTGCTACAACCAAGGGTTTAACGATTGAGTACGACTTGCGTCGTTTGGGTAACCTCCGTATGACGGCTAACTATACCCTTCAATTTGCAAATGGTACAGGTTCTAGTTCAACTTCAAACCGTAACTTGGCTAGCACAGTATTGACTGTATTCCCATTGTCATTTGACCAACGTCATACGTTCAACGTGAATGTTGACTACCGTTACAAAGAAGGAAAAGACTACAATGGTCCAGTATTGTTTGGTAAGAACATCTTTGAAAATGCGGGTGTAAACTTGTTCACTACCTTGAACTCTGGTCAGCCATATACGTCTAAAGCCATTGCAACGCGTTTTGACCGTGGTTCTGGCACAAGCGCAGGTTTCCAAACTACTGGTAGCTTGAACGGTGCGAGTACACCATGGAACTTCCGTGTTGACTTACGTATTGACAAAGACTTCGTAATCGGCAAAGAGAAGTTCAAGTCGCCATTGTACGTGAACGTTTACTTCCGTGTACAAAACTTGTTGAACCGTCAGAACATTATCAATGTTTACCCTGCAACGGGTAGCCCAACAGATGATGGCTATTTGTCAGACCTTGATGGCGACGGCCCACAAGAGGTTGCTCAATACCAAGCCTTAGGTGTTGATTTTGAAACCTTGTACAACTTACGCGTTCAAAACCCAGGAAACATCTCATTGCCACGCAGGATGTTTATTGGTCTTGGATTGAGATTTTAATGAAATATGGTTAAAAGTAAAAACTGTCTAATTATGAAAATGCTCCGATACTCGTGGCTTGCCCTAGCTGTGCTGATTAGCACGGCGGCTTTTGCCAAGGAGAATGTGAATTCACCAGGAGTGGTGAATCACAATCCCCAGCGACCTGGAATACGCGCCGCAGACTGTAACCCAGCAACGGCCCAGGTTGACCTTAACATTAATAACGTTCGCGCTCGTTTACGCCAAGGTGGTGATAAATGGTGGGATGGTACTCGTGCTCGCTATGTAATACCTAACGTAGCCCCAGGCGAATTTGAAGTTTCTTCTTTGTTTGCCGGTGCTGTTTGGTTGGGTGGTATTGACGACCAGAATAACCTCTTGTGTGCTGCTCAGACTTACCGTCAGAGTGGTAATGACTTCTGGGCAGGTCCATTGGTTGAAAACCCAGCGATTAACGGTTATACCGAGGAGACGACTTGTCGTTCTTGGGATAGGTTCTTTACCGTTTTGGGTTCTGAAATCGACTCACTCCGTTTTGACATTTTGGACAATGGTACCATTGACGGTGTAATTGCCGACAACTTGCTTTACTGGCCAGCGCGTGGTAACACCAATTTTGTAAACAGGTATGGTTTCCCACTGCCTAACCAGAACTTAGCGCCATTCATCGACTATGACGGCGACGGTGCTTATGATCCGTCACGTGGTGACCACCCTTACATCGAGGTTCGTGGTTGTCCAGAAAACAACTATGCTGACCCTGTATATGGCGACCAGATGATTTGGTGGGTATACAACGATGCTGGTAACGTACACACTGAAACACAAGGTGAAGCCATGTACATGGAAATTCAGTGTACAGCTTTTGGCTACAAAACATCTGATGAATTCAACAACATGTCGTTCTACCGATACAAGTTGATCAACAGGAATACCTTGGCAGTAGATAGTACATACTTTACCGTTTGGACTGACCCCGACCTTGGTTGTCCAGATGATGACTACATCGGCAGTAACATGGACGTTGTGCCAACGCTTCGTGGCCCACAGCCCCGTGGTTTAGGTATAGTTTACAATGCAGACAACAACGACGAACGTACTGGTTGTGGTGATGCTAACGGTTATGGTAACCCAATCCCTGCATTGGGCGTAGACTACTTCCGTGGCCCATTGGGTAACTTGGATGACTCAACTCAGGTTGATTATATCGTTGAAACACCAATCATTGATTTGAACGGTGACACCATTGGTTACGATACAGAAACTTTCTACAAGAAAAAAGAAGTAGGTTTATCTTCATTCATGTACTTCGTGAATAACGGTACACCACAAGGTAACCCGCAAGGTGCGCAAGAGCACTATAACTTGATGCGTGGTACTTGGAGAAACGGTACGCCTTTGACTTCATCTGGTACTGGTTTCCAAACTGCAGGTGCAACTACACTTTTCGCTTTCCCTGGCGATGCTTCTGATGCGACGGCTTGGTCGATGTGTTCTGCTAACTTGCAGTCTGCTGACTACCGTTACTTGCACACTTCTGGTCCATTCCGCTTGCTTCCTGGTCGTGAAAACGAGTTGATTACAGGTGTTGTTTGGATTCCTGAGCATATCACTTCTTCGGCCTGTGTATCATTCCAACCATTGCTTGAGGCTGACGATAAAGCACAAGCTTTGTTCGACAACTGTTTCAAATTGATCAACGGTCCTAACGCCCCAGATCTTGAAATCGTAGAGTTAGACAAAGAGCTTATCATCATGTTGAGCAACTCGAATGCTTGTTTGACATCAAAAACTTGTGGTCAGGCATACTCAGAGGTTGATCCATTTGCGGTAGTTGGTGACCCCACTTACGACTTTGAAGGTTACAAAATCTATCAAGTTAATAGCCCTAACGTTTCAGTTACTGAGTTGACAGATCCAGCAAAAGCACAATTGATTTTCCAAACGGATGTGCGTAACGGTGTTACTCAAATCATCAACTGGGAAGACGACAATACAGTTGGTTTGGCAGTTCCAGTACTTAAAACTGAGATTGTAAACAACAATGGTGTTCAAACTAGCTTTAGGTTGCGTCAAGATGCCTTTGCATCAAACAACCGTAACTTGGTGAACCACCGCAAATACTACTTCATCGCTGTTGCTTATGGCTTCAACGAATACGAGCCTTACGATGTTGCAACCGGTTCTGGCCAACGTTCTCCATACCTCCAAGGTCGTAGGAACGTAAAAGTTTATACTGGTATTCCTCGTATCAATGCTCCAGAATACTACGGTGTGTCTTACAACACTGTTTACGGGCAAGGACCACTTCAAGTGGATCGTTACGACGGTGCCGGTAACACAGGATACTTCCTCCGTGTGAAAAACCGTGAAGCCGTAGAAGCCCAAGTCATTGCAAACAACAATGCTGAGATGATTAGCTACTTCGGTGGTTCTGCCCCTGTTGGTATCTTCATCACAAACCCACTCCGCGTACCAAACGATAGCTTCTACCTCCGTGTATACGACCGTGACATCACAGATGGTGCTATCACATCACCTGCTCAGCATTTGAACCCTGCTGGTGCTGGTTTCGATACCGTAATGTGGCGTTTAACAAGCCGTGGAACGAATGAAGAATGGGTTTCTGAAACACCAATTACGATTGACTACGACCAATCAATCCTCGAACTTGGTATTACCCTCCGTGCTGTACACCAGCCAGAACCGGGTAATGACGAGCAAGATGTTGACGGCTTTGTTGGCGGTGCAGTTGAATTCCCAGATCCTTCTAAAGCCAACTGGATTTTTGGTATCACAGATGATTATGCTGCTGATAATATCCTCCGTTTCGGTAGGATGATTGATGCATTCAACTTCTTGAAAACGAGCAACCCAATCACCGGCGACGGCCGTTGGGACCCACAACAAGATTTGAGTAAAAACCCAACAGGTTTCTACCCGCTAGCTTTGTGGGATTGTGCCCGTATCGTTTCGGGTGATACAGACCCAGTAGACAAGCCTTTCCACTTGTCAGTAAGTGTACACAATGCGAACTCTTGTGATTACTTGCGCCAAGTTTCTAACGGTGGACCTAATGCTGCGTACAAAAACTTACGCAACGTTGACGTGGTTATTACGCCTGATAAGAGCAAGTGGAGCCGCTGTCTTGTTGTAGAAACAGCATCTCCTTACTACCCAGGTGTCCAAAATACACCACAATCGGCTAACTATGGTGTTGCTCCTGGCGCACTGTTGGATAACTACGCTGGCTCTTACCTTGGCTACGCTACTTTCGAAATGCGTAAATCACCATCTGTTGACATCAATGGTAACCCTGACCCTAGTGCACCAAACCCAACCGGTTGGTCTTACTTCCCAGGCTATGCTTACGATGTTTCTACTGGTGAGCGTTTGAACATCTATTTCGGTGAAAACACTGTATTCAACGAGGATACCACTGGTAACTTATGGTACTTGTGGGGTGGGGGCGCAGATGTGACTACTGGTCACGACATGTTGTTCAACCCAACTAGCCGTATGTTCGTAGACGTTCCAAACGATGGTGTTCCTGAATTTTTGGATGATCCAAACGAACTCGTAGCAGGTGGCCAACACTGTATTTTTGTACACAATAGTCTTTACGACGGATGTGCTACAGTACGTGCTCAGTACAACTCACCTTTCCGCAAAAACGTAGTACTCCGTAATACGATTTGGTCTGGTATGTTCATGTTGGGCGAAGGTTACGCCATGAATAATGGTGTACCACCAGCAGAAGCTATCTTCCAGCTCCGCGTTAAAAAGCCATTTGCTACTAAACAAGCAACCGGCGTAAACAATGGCTTCCCGATGTACGGTTTCTCTTTGAAAGGATTCGAGACCCTCTTGAACCAAGGCGAAGTAGCTGAAAGCGCACTTGATTTGATCAATGTTGTTCCTAACCCATACTATGCTTACTCTGAGTACAGCGGAAATGAGAACGAACAGTTGATTAAAATTACCAACTTGCCTCCTAAGTGTGATGTTTCTATCTACTCTATCGATGGCCGCCTGATTAGGGCGTACAAGAAAGATGAAAACTTAGCTGCTGGCGAACGTCGTGTTGCAACCAATAATGTGGAAGAGCAGATTGTAACTTCACTGAACTGGGACTTGACAAACACCAACAACGTGCCTGTTGCAAGTGGTGTTTATCTTATCCGTGTTCAAGTGCCAGGTGTAGGCGAAAGAACCCTCAAGGCTTTCATCGTACAACGTGCATTCGATTCACAACGATTGTAAAATAATTTAACCGGGCTGTCTTGTGCAGCTTGCGCAGATAGCCCGGTCTTAAACACAAATTATCTGCTTAATACCTAAAGCATTATTATATGAGAAAGCATTTTGTACTCCTGTTACTTAGCTCACTTTTTGCAAGTGCAGTCTATGCCGGGAACCCTGATCGCCAGGGTGAAGCTGGGGCTTACGAGCTCCTGCTCAACCCTTGGGCAAGAAGCTCTGGTATGCACGGTCTGATGACCTCCAATATAACCGGTGTTGAAGCACTTCGCCTTAACCCAGCCGGCCTTGGCCGTATGAAAGGCAATACTCAGCTTATCGGTGCTCATACACGCTACCTTGCTGGCTCTGGCTTGAGTATCACTGCATTGGGTTTTGCCCAAAAGGTAGGTAAAAATGGCTCTTTTGGCGTTGAAATCATGAATTTCGACTTCGGCGACATTCCAGTAACCACTACTGATTTACCAGAAGGAAATGGCCTTACTTTCCGTCCAATGTTCATGAATATTGGCGCAACTTATTGCCATCGTTTTGACAAAATCACGACTGCCGTAACCATGCGTATCATCAACGAGCGTATTAGCAATGTAGGTGCAACTGGCGTTTGTTTCGACGCAGGTGTTCAATACGTTACTGGTCCAAAGGATAATATCAAATTTGGTATTTCTTTGCGTAACATCGGAACTAAGATGCAGTACAATGGCGATGCTCTTAGCTTCCGCGCTACGGAGCCTAATGGCAATTACCCATTAACGGTTGACCGTCGTGCTGCTGGTTTTGAAATGCCTTCACAGTTGAACATTGGTGGTTCTTACGACTTCCTTTTCGGCGGTGATAAACAACGTTTCACAACTACCCTTAACTTCACAGCTAACTCTTTTACCCGTGACCAATACGGTATCGGTCTTGAGTATGCATTCCGTGAACAATTTATGCTACGTGCTGCATACCGCATCGAACCAGGTCTTTACGGCCAAGATGTTGCTCCTAACCTTGAAAATGGTCTTGCCGCTGGTGCTTCTTTTGAGGTGCCTTTCAAAAAGGATAGCAAAAACTCTTTCGGTATCGACTATTCTTACCGCTCAACTTTTGCTTACGCTGGCACACATACCTTTGGCCTGCGTATCAACCTATAGTTGTTGCGCTTGTAGATTATTTTAAAGATTATAGATTAGCTTATCTAATTTTCTTATTTTTGCAGACGCAATCTTTGAGAACGTTCCTTGTCTAAGGCAAGGAACGTTCTCTTTTTGTCTTATTTGACCAAAGCACTTCGTTCACCACGGTGCTAAATTTTAAATATTAGTTATTATGCAAATCTCATACTTCACCAAGGAGAGTTTAGACAAATTCAAAGCCGAACTAGAATTACTCAAAAGCGTTGAACGCAAAAAAGTAGCCCAGCAAATCGCTGAAGCACGCGAAAAAGGTGACCTTTCCGAAAACGCTGAATACGACGCCGCCAAAGAAGCTCAAGGCCTACTCGAGTTGAAAATATCTCAGATGGACGAAGTCCTCGCCAATGCACGTGTCATCGACGAAAGCGAGCTCGACACCTCAAAGGTTACCATTATGTCTAACGTCACGATTAGAAACGTGAAAAATGGCGCCCAGATAACCTACAAAATTGTTTCTGAAACGGAAGCCGACCTCAAGGCCAAGAAAATTTCAGTTACATCTCCTATTGGTAAAGGCCTATTGGGCAAAAGTATCGGCGAGGTTGCTCAGGTTCAAACTCCTAATGGCCCCGTTAGCTTCGAAATCGTTGAAATTACCATCGGTTAAGCCTCCCTCTATCATGGCTAGTATCTTTACCCGTATTATACAAGGCGAAATTCCTTGCTATAAAGTGGCCGAAAACGACCAGTTTATAGCCTTCCTTGATATTCGCCCCATCACGAAAGGGCATACCCTCGTGGTACCCAAACAGGAAATCGATTATATCTTCGACCTTGATGATCTACTGCTTGCAGATGCGATGAGCTTTGCTAAACGTGTGGCTAAAGCTATCCAGCATACCGTTCCTTGCCTTCGTATCGGCATCACGGTTATTGGTTTGGAAGTGCCCCATGCGCATATCCACCTCGTGCCGCTTGACGAACGAGCTTTGATTAGCTTTGCTAATCCACTTTCCTTCCCTGCCGATGAGATGAAAGCCTTGGCTGAAGCTATATCTGCTAAGTTTGTCTAGTCCGTTTTGATGCATGTAATACAAAACCTAAAAAGGGCTTCACGGATTTAATTTCGTGAAGCCCTTTTGCGCTAGGGGGCCGGCGGGCGCCGACCGTAAGGGAGGCGGTGCGTAGCACCGAGCGTCCAGCGAGCCCAGAGGCACCCGGCGACGCGTTAGCGGCGCAGCGCCCAAATTATTAATCAAAAACGGCTACAGCAATGCCATCTGTGCTTGATTTAATATTGGGTACATATAATTTTCGGCCGTTGAACTGTAGCTCGATGCTGCTGCGCTGTACCGTTGGCACAAAGTAATCAATCCCGTTCAAGAAGGGGAAACTGCTAAAGGTAGGGCTCACGTTACCGCTGGTTTGGCCGTCGCCGCTATCGTACAAGAAATAGGCAATAGCCGATTTGCTCGCTGCTGCGTATTGTGCTGTGGCGAGGTCAAAGCCATTGATGCTGAGCTGGTCGCGCCCGTTAATAACGGCTTTGTTCGCACTGAAAATACCCAGCACCGTTTGATTGTCGTTACTAGGCAAACCGCTCAACAGTATGCCCGCCAGGGTAGTTGGTGCGGGGATGGTTCGCAAGTAGATGAACTGGTTATCGTACATAGAGCCCTCACGATAATATGCCACCTTGCGACCACCTTGTGGCTCTACGTAAAACTCATAAGTTTTACCTTTTTTGGCTGTAAATGGGCCCCATTGGCCATCTTGTGCAATGCTAAAAACTTTATCGGGCGTACTTGTAAGCCGCTCACCAGTAGTAGGGTTTGTTTCATAAATGCTTACTGCGGCACCCACCTGAGGCGCATTTTCGCCGAGCGATACACACTTACCAGCAAAAATAACCTCGTCGCCATCTACAGGGCTGGCTTGGGTGGCTTGAGTGCCGTGGATAAACTTGTAAATGGCATCAAAACTAGCCCAGCCTGTGGCTACTTCGTAGTGGTCGGCACTCGTTAAACGAAGGTTGGTGGCGCCTGGTATACTATCGCCCGCAACGATCAAGTCGGCATCCGACCAGATATTGAGGGTTGGAACGCCACCAGCAGGCCCTGACTGTGGGTTACCGGCCAAGTTTACATAATGCGAGACCTTGGCGGCCCTACTTGTATCGCTAAGGTAGCTGTAGCAAAGGCCCGTACCAGCCGAGTGGCCCATGAGCACAACCTTGTTGGCTTGGTGTTTGGCCAGAACCGCATCAATCATAGAATCGAGTACTGGGATTTGTACCGCCGTGTTGAAACCCGTGGTATTCCAGTCAAAAGTGTAGAGGTTCTCGCCGCAGTAATTGTTGGCCTTGAGCCAGATGCCCATGTTGGCATAGGTATCGCCAGAGGCTAAAAAACCGTGTACCATGATAACTGGGGCCTGACTGGCATCGCAGCAAGGGAGGTCGGGCTCTTTTTTGCAGGCAGTGGCTGTTAGGCAAATACTCAGGAAAAATAAATACAGGTTCTTCATGGCGTTGGGTTTGTTTTAAATATTACCTAAATTTCACAGGTGAAAATAGGAAAAATAGTTCGGTAGTACACAAAAAAAGCCCGCCTTAAAACAAGGCGGGCTTTTTTTGTGGAGTTTGGCTATTGCTAAAAATTATAGCCGAGGGTAAGTTGGAAGTCGGAATTGTTGAACGCGTACAAGCTCTTGTAGGTTTGCTCTAAGCGTGTCATGGGGAATAAACCCAGCGAGTAGCGCACGGCGATATTCAGGTGCTTGCTCAGGTCAAACTGGTAGCCTGCCATCAAACCAACACCAGGGCGGAATATTTTACCAGTAGGTAAACTTGCGATGGAGTTGCTATTGATGGAAATGATGGAATTACCGCCCGGCAGACCACTCGAGGTCATATCGTATTTAGATACCCTAGATTCTTGGCTGTAAGGGCTTTTGGCACTAATAACGAAGGCAGGTTTAACCCCGCCAATCAAGTGGTGGCGCTTAATTTTTACATCAAGGTATAAGGGTAGTTCAATCAAATGTAAATTACTGATGGTGGTGGTGGTAGCTTCGGTGCTCACGCTGTAACCATTTTCTCTTTCGGTATCCGTGGTTGAGGTTTCCATGCTTACCAACAGGCCTGGACGAGCCTTGTACAGCAATTCAGCATTCAGGCCTAAGCCCTTGTTCAAACGTACACCGCCGCGTAATCCGAGGGTCGCATGGATCGAGGTCGTGTTGACGGTAGCGTTGATGGACTCTTCAGCAATGTCCATCAAGGCGCTTGGGTCTTTTTGAGGCTCTAGGTAGGTAATATTATTGTAACCATAGCCTAAGCCTGCTACGATACCCCAGTTGAAACGACCTTTTTTGCTTTTGTTGATATTTTGCACCGGTTGAATCGTGGCCATCGGTTGTGGTTCAATGTATGGCGCCTTAAGGGTTTCAAGGGCCTCTATCATCCAGTTTACGCGGGGTAGTGCTTCCAACTCAGCTGCTTGGTTTAGAACTTCAGATGATTCTGGACTAGCTGGCAGGGTAGGAATAACTTCAGCTTCGGCCGGATACTGCTGAATGCCAGGTATCAAGTTTTGCACGAAGCTTGGGTTAAGTGCATTTACAGGTGTGCTCGTACCATTGCTTGATTTTAGGGCAGATGCTTGAACAGTGTTCACCGGGCTCCCGTTTGCTACGCTAGGCGTTGTATTTTCGGCTATAGGTCGTTCTTGGGCAGCTTGGTCGGTCCCTTTAAGTTGTGTGGGCACGGCGTCTAGCTGATTATCAAGGGGCTTGGCCAAGTAGTTGGTAGCCACAAGCCATGCCGAGCCTACGATAAGGCCTAGGCCAAGCACGCTAAACCAGAAAGGCTTTGCGAGGTACCACTTTTTATTTTTTTGAGGCAAGCGAGCCTGCATGTCAGTCCAGTATCGTTCCTCAAAGGGTACTTCGAACTGCTGGGCTAGTTCACGTAATTTATCTTCTCCGTTTGGAAAGTTCATTTCTTGCATTTGGAATGTAAAGGTTTGGTCAAATAGACGTAGCTTTTGGTTAAAAGATGCGTTTAGGTACGGGCTACAAGGGTTTTACCTTGTTTATCGATCATTTGCCGCAATAGTTTGCGGGCTTCGGAAAGGTGCCATTTTGAAGTGCCTTCGCTGATCTCGAGCATGTCGGCAATTTCTTGGTGTTTATAGCCGTCGAGCACATAGAGCGAGAACACGGTGCGGGTGCTAACCGGCAGTTTTGCAATAAGCCGGAACAAGTCTTCTGACTGTAAGCTAGAAACCGCATCGTTGCTCACGGGTGGTTCGTGCCAGGTTTCGAGTTCTACCTGATTTTTGTACTTGGCCTTTTTGCGGACCATGTCGATAGCCGAGTTGAATACAATCCGGGCAATCCAACCGGCTAGGTTTTGCTGGTCTTGGTAGCGGTCAAGCGATTGAAATACCTTGAGGAAGGCAGTGTTTACAATATCAAGGCCCTCTTCTTGGTCGTTGGCATAGCGCAGGGCAATACCCATCATCTTGCCAAAATACCGTTCGTACAAATACCGTTGAGCCAGCTGGTCGCTTTTTAAGCATCCAGCCACCAAGTCTGCGTCGCTTGAATGACGGTCAAATCTCAAATCGGTAGGTTTTTTTTCAATTTTCTGCCTGGGCATCAATACCGCATCTATAACGTTTGATACTGCATCCTTCGTTGGTTGCCGTTCAAAAATCGTGCTAGAAGCATTGTGTATTAAAGTATCCATTATCCTCGACTTGGTTGTACAAGATGGCTTGTTCTGGCTTGTAAACGGTCACTTTTGGCCCAGCGTTGGAAAAAAAACAAATTTCGGCAGAATATTTTCAATAATATTTGGTGAACACTAGTGTTTATTATACTTTTACCGCGTTAATAAATCAATCAAATCTATTTTATGGATAAGTTTAATCAAATCAAATCCTTGATCGCTACTCTTGAAGAGGACATGGATAAGTTCTACAACAAAGGCAACAAAGCTGCCGGTACTCGTATCCGCGTGTCTTTGCAAAACGTGAAAACTTTGGCTCAAGAGCTTCGTCTTGAAGTTCAAGCTAAAAAAAGCGAGAAATAGTTTCTATTTCCCGTTCAGGACTGTTTTACCCAAACATGCTTCCTAACACTAGTGGGTAAAGGCTGCTTTAGTGCAACCTTTACCCATTTTTGTTTTAGGTAATTACGCTAAGCTTTGCGGGCCATATAATTAATGCCAAAGTAAAAGTACTCGCGTAGGAAACTTACTTGTTTCCACAGCTTTTGCTCGTGTTGGGCCACCTTGTCGGTACCCAATAGTTTATAGCCCAAGGGCGGGAACAGCCTGATATATTCAACCTGTTCATCTAGGGTATGCAAGCCAGCTTGTTTCAGGGCTGCTTTCCATGAACGGTACGAGCGTATATTCTCGTTGCCCATCAGGAAGGTTCTGCCCAACTTCTCGTCGTACACCTCGATGATGCGTTTGTTGCCGCGGCGCAGGTACAACTTGGCATTTTGTATAACGTTGTTGCCGTTTTCCTCAATCACCAGTAGTTGACCACCGTTGGCTAGCACCCGGTTAAACACCGCTAGGCACTGTTGTAGGGGTTCAAGGTGGTGCAGGGTGTCTTGGATAATGATTAAATCGTACGAGCCATCGGCAAACGAGCATTCCAGCACGTCCTCGAATTTAACCTCCAGCAGGCTGGTATCCCCAAACTGTTGCCAATATGCCAGTCGCTTGGGTATCTCGGCGTAGTAAAATTCAAGGGTGGTGCCAATGGTTTTATACCCGTTCATGGCCAGGAAAAACTGGGTGGTGGCATAGCCGCAGCCACAATCCCAAATGCGTTGGTCGGTGCTGCCCACATGGTCCAGTATATATTGTAGGCGCTTGCAAAAATAAGCCTTGCGAAAAGCCATTTGCTGCGGTCCGCCTTCCAGGAATTTGTAATACTTGCGCAGCTCGGGGTGCTGCTGCAATTCTTGGAGAAAAAGGTTGAAAAATTGTTCGACGGTCATCGGGACGATTATTTTTTTGTTTTTTTGGGCGCTGCGCCCGCGTGTACGCGGTCGCCGCTGTCTTCCAGGGTTCGCTGTTCGCTCCGTGCGCGTTGCGCACCCGCGCCTGCGGCGCGGCCTTCCAGCCAGCTAGCGCAAATGCTTGTGCTTGCTGCAAAATAACTGAAAAAACGGCAGTTTAACAGTGTTTTAAGCCAATTCGGTACGAGTTTTGAGCGCTGCGAAGGTAAGCCATTATAGTGTATAATTATAAAATTTGTCAAATCATGATCAAGTACTTACTGTTGTTTTGTGTTGGTCTAGCGGCAGGTGTTTTGCCGGCACAGTCCAATGAAATCACTTTTACCGTTAGGACTAACCATGATTCTATCGGGTTGAATGATTATTTACGGGTAACGTTCGAGTTTGAGAACGTGCAGATTAGGAACTTCCAAGGGCCCTTGATTGAGGGAATGACCCTGGTATCAGGTCCTAATACCTCGTTTAGCACCAGCATCATGAATGGTCAAATGAGTAGTAAATCAAGTTTTGAATACCTGTATCGCCCCAATGCCACGGGGGTTTATCAAATTCCAGCCGTTGACTACGAAGCAGCCAGCGGTAGGTTCCAATCGGAGCCACGTTATGTATATGTGTTGGCCGACTATCAAGCCCCGCAAGAATATGCACCCCGCAACGATATGTTCGGCGGCGATTTTTTCAACTATGACCCATTTGGCCAAGATTTTTTCAGAACTTCGCCATTTCAAATGCCGCCAAGGCTTTTGACCCCGCCCCCGCCTCCACCACGCCGTACCGAACCTTCTGTACAGCCTAAGTATAAAGGCAAGGTGTACAAGATGTAGGCCTGTCGCGTGAGCTGCCCGGAGGGCGCCCGCGCAGCGGGCGGTGCGCAGCACGGAGCAACGCGACCCCCGGAGGGGAGCGACCCCACGCGGTTGGGAGCGCTTTACGCGACCAGCCGCGTGGGGGCACGCCCAAAAAACAAAACTTACGTTAAAATTGAATTTTTTGCAATCACAATATATGTTTAAAAACTGCTTAAGGCTTGTATTGCTGGGTTTGGCCTGGTTTAGCATGGGCCAAGCGGCTGCCCAATCGCCACGATTTGTTGCCGAGGTCAATCCACCGCAGGTGATGGAAGGCGATTATTTCCAAGTGTCGTTTATGCTGTACGACGCCAGTGGCGCAGGGTTTACGCCGCCTAATTTTGGCGATTTTGCCATTGTGGGCGGCCCCAGCGAGCAGTCATCTTTCCAATATATCAACGGCAAGATGAGCCGCTCGGTAGGTTATTCGTATTACCTGAGTCCACGCCGTACCGGTATGCTGACTATTGGTCCAGCAACCATAAAAGCAGCGGGTAAAACCCTGAAATCGAACTCGGTTCAAATTGAGGTGATTCCGGCAGGCAGCAAAAAGCAAGCAAACACGGCATCCAAGGCCGAGCTGATGGTGCGGGCCGTGTTGAGCAAAAACGAGATTTACGTGGGCGAGCAGGTATCGCTCGAGTATAAAATGTACTATAATGCTGATATTGAGGACTTTCAAGTGACCGCACAGCCAAGTTTCCAAGATATTTTTGTAACGCCAATTGACCTTGGTAGCCCTAGCCCGGCGGCCGAGTCGATTAATGGCAAAGCTTATAGCGTGGTTAAAATTCGCAAATTTTTGCTCGTGCCGCTCAAGAGTGGCAATATCCAGCTTGACCCCATGCGCGTTGAGGCCAACCTGGTTGAAAATAGCGGTCAACGCCGGAGTTTTTTCTTTGACGATATTAGCTTGATACCCGTAAACACGGCTAGCCAAGCCTTGAGCATACAGGTGAAGCCATTGCCACCTGCCCCTGCGGGATTCTCGGGTGCTGTTGGCCGCTATAAAGCCAGCACTAGCGTCGACCGAACACAACTGAGTACCGACGACGCCATGACCGTGGTGCTGACCGTGACCGGGCGAGGTGATATTAAACAACTACAAGCGCCCTTGCTCAACTTGCCCACCGATAGCTTTGATATTTACGAACCCAAGGTAACGGAGAAAAATTTGAACGACGGCGATGAGCTGGTGGGTATAAAATCATTTGAATACGTGGTGATGCCACGTTATCCGGGTAATTATACCCTTAACCCCAAGTTTATTTATTTTGACACCGAGCGTGGGGCTTATGTCAGCATCGACTCGTTCAAGCAAGTCATTTCGGTTAGCCAAGGCACTAGGGTAGTAGGCCCTAACGATAACGGGCAAGACACCACAGGTCAAGCCGATAAACAACTTGTACTGAGCGGGTTAATGCCACTTGGGCCTGGCCCAGGCATAGGTTTTGCGGGTTCAGTAGGCTTTGTTTTAGCTTTGATAGCCTTGCTGGCCTTGATACCAGCCATGCTGTATTACCGTCAGCGGGTAGATGCCAAGCTAAACCGAGACCCAGCAGAGCAGCGCAAAGAAGTGGCCGCATCGGAGGCCAGCAAGCGTTTGCAACATGCCAAGCAATTGGCGGCACAAGGCCAACACAAACCATTTTACGAAGAAGTGCAAAGGGCCCTGTGGCGTTATTTTGCCGACAAGCTCGGTTTGCAGGCCGGTTCCATTTCAAAACAGGAACTCGTACAGGAATTAGTATCGAAAGGCGCTACAGCACGTCAGGCACAAGGCTTACAAGACATATTAAGCACTTGCGAGATGGCTTTGTATGCGGGGCTCAACCAAGGTAACATGGATAAAATTTTGAATGACTCAGCGCAACTAATAGACGAATTCGAAAAAATAAAACCTGTGGGATAGTTGTCGGGCAAGGGCTTTAAGCTACCTTTACCCTACCAACAAATAAAGCACAACGCATATATACTTATACCATGAAACTAGAGCCGCTGATTGACCATACCCTGCTACGCCCCGACTGTACCCGACAAGAAATAGTAAGCCTTTGTGAAGAGGCTAAAAAATTTGGGTTCAAAGCGGTGTGTGTGCCCCCTTACTTTGTCAAAGACGCTGCGGCCATCCTTGAAGATACTATGGTTAAAGTGGCCACGGTCATTGGTTTCCCGATGGGTTATGCTTCTACCATTTCGAAAGTAGAAGAGGCAAAACGCTCGCTAGAAGAGGGTGCCTCAGAAATAGACGTGGTTATTAATATTTGCGCGGTGAAGGATAAAGCTTGGGCATATGTCAAAAACGACATCGACTCGGCAACCCGTGCAGCACACTTGAAAGGTAAAATCATCAAGGTAATTATTGAAACAGGCTTGTTGAACGACGACGAAATCAAAAAAGTTTGCGAACTTTGCGCCGAAGTTGAAGTGGATTTCGTGAAGACGAGTACCGGTTTCAACGGGGCAGGTGCCACGGTCGAAGTTATTCAAAAGTTACGCAAATGGTTGCCCAAACAAATAAAAATTAAAGCTTCAGGTGGTATCCGTACCCGCGAGGCAGCATTGGCGCTGGTTGAAGCCGGGGCCGATAGGCTGGGTACTTCAGCTGGGCCTACCATTGTTGTTGTTTAGCAAATACCAATGCAGGGCCATTGGTTCTATTCAAAATTATACGTGTCATGATAAAGCAGATTTGTTTATTCTTGTTGTTCCTAGTTGCATTTGCTGAGGCAAGTACTGCACAGGTGAGTATCAGCGAGGAAGAAAACGTGAATACTTTGATTCGCCGCAGGGCTGGTTCAAGGCCAGAAACCGTTACTGGCTGGAGTGTACAAATCATCGCTACCGATGACCGTGTGAAAGCCGAGGACGTGAAAGTGAGGTTCTTGAGCCAATTCCCAGACGTTATCGGTAAAGTAGATTTTGTAGCACCGTATTACCGTGTACGTGTTGGTGCTTTTATGACCAAGCACGAAGCCACGCAGTTGATGAACTTGGTAACGGGCATGTACCCCGAAGCCTACGTGATTATCAACGATATGATTAGCCCTAGGGACCTGTAATCCCACCCTCACCAATACACTTCCCTTACACGCGCACATCGCCCGAACTTAAGTCTAAGAGTATGTTTGGACTTTAGCTTCCGGCGAAAAACACCTCTTTGTGGATGATTTTTGCTTCAAAAAATAGTTACGTAGCCCCACTATGCGCCCATTTTTTAAAGCAAGCTCATCAAAAAATAGCTCGTTTTTCCCTCGAAACCCAAAATCCAAACATACTCTAAGTGTTCGGATGATGTAATTTTTTGTTTAATACCTATACCATCTCTATTCTATGTCGAATTACCTGAACGAGTTAAATGATATTCAACGAGCTGCCGTAACGCATGTTAACGGCCCCCTGCTGATTGTCGCTGGGCCGGGTTCAGGTAAAACCCGCGTGCTCACCTACCGTATTGCCCACTTGATTGAAACAGGCGTGGCACCTTGGGAAATTTTGACCTTGACCTTTACCAACAAGGCGGCCAAGGAAATGAAAGAACGTATTGCCAAAGTGGTAGGGGAAAAAGGCAACAAGGTATGGGCTGGTACTTTCCACTCGATTTTTGCCCGAATCTTGCGCTCTGAAGCAGAGGCCATCGGGTATAATTCCAACTTCACCATCTACGACTCTTCCGACTCACAGAGTGTGATTAACGATATCATTAAAAAGCAAGGCCTCGACCCCAAGGTTTATACCGCGGGCTCGGTGCTGAACGCTATCTCCTTGGCGAAAAACAACCTGGTATCGCCAGCAGCATACGCTACCGACAATGAACGTTTGATTAATGATCGCCACGCTAAGAAACCATACATCTACAAGTTGTACGATATGTACGTGAGCCAGTGCAAACGCTCGGGTGCCATGGATTTTGACGACCTCTTGTACCAGATGCATTTCTTGCTGAAGAATTTCCCCGACATTGCCGACAAGTACCGCCGCCGCTTCAAGTTTATGCTCGTGGATGAGTTCCAGGATACCAACCAGCTGCAATCGGCTATCGTGAACCTCTTGGTCAAGTTTCCACAAAGCCCAGAGAATATCTGCGTGGTAGGCGATGATGCCCAAAGTATCTATGCTTTCCGGGGTGCTACTATACAGAACATCCTAGAGTTTGAACGGACTTACCCCAACCTGAAAGTATATAAGCTGGAGCAAAACTACCGCTCCACCTCTGCCATTGTAGAGGCAGCCAACGAAGTCATCTCCAACAACCGCCGTCAAATTAAAAAGACCATCTTCACGGATAAGCTCGATGGAGAGCCTATCCGCGTGGTAAAGGCCATGACCGACGAGGAAGAAGGTCGGGTGGTGGTGAGTACCGTATTGGAGCAAAAAAACAGGCTCCATCTTGATAATAACGATATAGCCATCCTGTACCGGACCAATGCGCAGTCAAGGATTTTTGAGGAAGCCCTCGCGCGTCAGCGAGTACCTTACCGGGTGTTCGGTGGCTTGTCGTTCTTCCAGCGCAAAGAAATCAAAGACCTCGTGGCTTACCTCCGCATGGTGGTAAACCCATCTGATCAGGAAGCTCTGAAGCGGATTATCAATTACCCACGTCGGGGCATTGGTGATACGACCGTGGATAAACTATCTGAAATGGCCACGACCAACAACATGAGCATCTGGCACGTGTTGCAACACCTTACACCGAATCAATTTCCTGCAAGGGCCCTGGTTCCTATCCAGGAATTTGTACAAACCATCAAGCTATTTGCGGGTAAACAGCAGAAGTTGAACGCCTACGAGCTGGCCGAATGGATTTCAAGGGAATCGGGTATACTGAAAGACTTGAAAAAAGATACTTCCCCTGAAGGCATAGGTCGCATTGAAAACGTACAGGCTCTTTTAGATGGTGTGAAAGCATTCGTGGAAGGCAACGACGACGAGTACCCAGATAAAAGCTTAGCTGCGTACCTGCAAAATATAGCACTTTTAACCGATGCCGACAACGACAAAGGCACCGATGACCACGTTAAGTTAATGTCGGTACACGCTGCCAAAGGACTTGAGTTCCGCTCGGTTTTCGTGGTGGGCATGGAAGAGAAAATTTTCCCCTCCTTCATGGCCCTTGGTACAGGCGATCCTGCTGCTTTGGACGAAGAACGCCGCTTGTTTTACGTGGCCATTACCCGGGCGAAAGAGTTCTTGACTTTATCGTTTGCGGCTAGCCGCTACCGTTATGGTAAAATGGAATACAACGAGAAGAGCCGTTTCATGAACGAAATCTCGCCTAAGTTGACCATGCAAACCATCAGCAGTGGCTCGCAAACGGCTTCTGTTTCGGGTATAGGCGCATTTTCAAAGCCCCAGCTTAGGCAGGCCGCACCGGCTAAACAAGATCTACCCAAAGACTTTGTCATCAGCCCCATGCACGAGATTGTGAAAAATGCTCCCGTGCTGCACCCGCGCTTTGGCAAGGGAATTGTCGTTAACGTGGAAGGCGGTGCTACAAAGGTGGCCACCATCAAGTTTGAAGATGCTTCACATGGCGAAAAACGCATCATGTTGAAATTTGCTCAGTTGATGGTGATTAAAGCTTAACTGTTTGGGCAAGCCATTGCCTGGACTAGCGCTGCGGAGGGGGAGCCGCAAGCGCAGCGACGCGGCTAGACCAAGGCGTTAGCCGCAGGGCCGAGCGACAGCGAGCCCCGTAGCATAGCGACCCTGCACCACTGGTGCAGGGAAGGCCCCAAAAAAAATAAAAGAAAATAGGCGTTTTGCCATGATTAAAGCCCTGAGCCAGTCCTATATTGGAGCATTCAAAGGCCTGTCTCGCGAGATATGGCTCCTAACTGCTATTACCTTTATCAATAGGGCGGGCACGATGGTGGTCCCTTTTTTGAGCAAGTACCTGAAAGAAGATTTGGATTTTAGTTACAGCCAAGTGGGCTGGGTGATGGTGTTTTTTGGTATAGGTTCATTCTTGGGTTCATGGTTGGGTGGTAAACTGGCCGACAAGATTGGGTTTTACAAAGTCATGATTTTCAGTTTAATAGCCAATGGTGTATTGTTTATCGCCTTGCAGTATGTCAAAACCTTTGAGCTGTTTTGTATAGCCATACTGGTTATCATCACCATTGCCGATATGTTCCGGCCCGCCATGTTTGTCTCGCTTAAAGCATACAGCCAAACCCATAACCGTACGCGTTCGCTTACTTTGGTACGCCTGGCGGTAAACCTCGGGTTTTCTATAGGGCCAGCGCTGGCTGGATTAATCATCGTGGGCATTGGTTACGGTGGTTTGTTCTGGATAGATGGCGCTACCTGTATCATCGCAGCCTTGCTTTTCATGTGGTGGGTTAAGGATAAACATGCGCTGCACGATGCTGCGAACCCCGACGAGCCAGTAGCCCCGCTTGCCCCTAAAAAATTTGACACTCCATACTTTGTGTTCCTGGGTATCATCATCGCCATGGGTATGATGTTTTTCCAGCTGTTTAGCACCATGCCGCTGTACCATAAGGAGGTGCACAAACTAACCGAGTTGGATACGGGCTTGCTCTTGTCGCTCAACGGCCTTTTGATTTTCCTACTGGAGATGCCGATGGTGAATTATATCGAGCGGCAAAATTATAATCATATTAAGCTCATCATGCTTAGCCTGCTCATGTTCTCGGCCAGCTTGCTGGTTTTGCTGATTACCCCTTGGGCGGGTTGGCTGGTGGTGAGTATCATCATTATTACCTTTGCCGAGATGTTCTCATTTCCATTTGGCAATGCCTTTGCCATGTCGAGGGCACCTAAGGGGCAGGAGGGGAAATACATGGCTTATTATTCCATGGCATTCTCGGTGGCTCATATCCTTGGGGCCAAAGCCGGGATGGAAATTGTAGGTGTATCCAGCTACGATATGAATTGGTTCGTCATGGGATTATTGGGTTTGGTCGCTTTTTTTGTAGCGTTTTGGCTAAAAAAGCAACTTGATGTAGAGGCCAACAGAACCTAGCGCTTTATTCGTTGTTCTCTTTGCAAATGTTTTTCCATGCAAAGCGCCGGTCCAATTATCTTCTTCGCCGTTGTATTCACTTTTTTCCTATTCATCGATTGGTATGTGTTCCAAGGCATTAAAACCTTGACGGCCAGTTGGGCCTCGCCTGTGCTACGGCAATCGGTACACGTACTGTACTGGGCTATTTGTATTGGTTTGCCCATTTTCATGTTCCTGAGTTTCCAGAGTGTGCAGCGTACGCACCAGTTTACGCCCATGGCTAAATTGGCCTTGGCCAGTGTCATCACCATGTTGGTTACGCAAACGGTGTTTGTGAGCGTGTTGTTCATGGAAGATATTTACCGATTTGGAGCTGGGCTTTATAGTTACTTTACGGTAAAACCTGAGCCCGATCACTTTTTACCGGAGCGCCGTAAGTTTATTTCGCAACTAGGTATCATGTTGGCTGCGGTACCGTTTGCGTCATTTGTCTATGGTATCGCCAAGGGTAAATACGACTTTACCGTGCACCGCCACGTGCTTAAATTCCCTGATTTACCGCCAGCTTTCGATGGATTTACCATCACGCAGGTGTCAGATATCCACTCGGGTAGCTTTGATAATATCGAGGCCGTTCGGAAGGGTGTTGAATTGATTAAACAACAGGGCAGCGACATATTTTTCTTCACGGGCGACCTCGTGAACAACCTGGCCAGCGAGTTTGAACCTTACAAGCAGATGTTCGCCGAGGTTGAGGCTCCTTACGGCAAATATTCTATCCTCGGCAACCACGACTATGCAGATTACGTGCAGTGGCCGAGCCCCGAAGCCAAGCAGCAAAACATGCTCGACATGTATAAAAACCACGCCGATGCAGGGTTTAAACTCATGCTCAACGAGCATACTTTCATCGAGCGCGATGGGCAAAAACTGGCCATCGTGGGTATTGAGAACTGGGGAAAAGGCTTCGCCCAGCACGGTGATCTCGACAAAGCTATGGCTGGCCTCAGCCCCGATACGTTTAAAATATTGCTCTCGCACGACCCTAGCCACTTCGAGGCACAGGTTAAGGATAATCCCAACATGATCCACCTCACGCTGGCGGGACATACCCACGGCATGCAAATGGGTGTTGAGCTGCCTTTCCTCAAATGGAGCCCGGCCAAGTTGCGCTACCCTCGCTGGGCGGGTGTTTATGAGGTCAATGGCCGTAAGCTTAATGTGAACCGCGGTTTTGGGTTCTTGGCGTTTAGCGGTAGGGTAGGCATCTGGCCCGAGGTAACGGTTATCGAGTTGCGTAGGGGCTAGGTTGGGGAGTTAGTCATTTGCGCAAAAGTCATTTCATCTTTTTATCATTGCATCTTTTTGTCGATTTTGGGCGCCCGGCCTACGGCCGTCGCTACGTTACGCGGCTCGCTATTCGCTCGGCCCTTCGCCCTGCGGGCTTGGTCTGGCCCTGCGGGCCACCGCTTCACATCGCTGGCGCAAAAAAAAAAACGCCAAGCCCCAGAATAGGGCTTGGCGTTTTTTTATCGGCGATTAACCTTTGATTAGCGTACAATATGCAGTTTCTCGAAGGTGGTGAATGTACCCGAGCTGATTTTGATCAAGTACAAGCCATTGGCCAGACTGCGTAGATCAAACTCGTGTGAGCCATTGACCATGCTGAACTGTTGGCTTAGCACTAACCTGCCATCGCTGGCAAGGATTTCTATAATAAGCTCATTGTCAGGGAAGCCATTCAGGCTCAGGTTGGTTTGACCTTTACTTGGGTTCGGGAACAACTGGATACTAGCGCCCTCTGGCAAACTTGTACCAACCAGCACACTTACGGTCTGTACAGATGTATTGCTACAAGCGCCGCTAGTGGCCGTTAAAGTAACCGAGTAAGTGCCAGGATTAGCATAGGTATGTACAGGGTTGGCATCGGTTGAGCTGTTGCCATCACCAAAGGCCCAGCTGTAGCTGGTGGCACCGCTTGAGGTGTTGGTAAAGGTAATGGTGCTGCTGGTACCTGCGCTGTTGCTGAAGCTGGCCAATGGACCAGCTACGGCAACTTGTACAGGCGTAAGCGGGCTCTCACATGGTATTTCCTGTACCGCCCAATCGTAGAAGTAGTAGTACGTTGGGTTACCACCCGTTGCCGATGAACCCGTGATGCTCACGATATTGGCTAGGGTGTATGGGAAGTTTACACCAGCATTGTTGCGATAAAGATTGAGGTTGGCATTGCCGATACTGAAATCACCTGCGTATGGTACTTCAAGGTTGATGTTTACCCGGCTTTGGCCATTAGGTATAGTTACGGTTTTGGTATCGACAACCTGGTTGGTGTTCTCGTCGCGGAGCGTGATAGTGCGGCTACCAGCGTTGCCGGCATCAACCCAGAAAGATAAGATCCGGAATGGTTTTAAGGCAGTAAACATCAAGCGGCCATCGAAGCCCGTGTTGTGGTAGCCACCACCACCGATGGTATTATCGAGCGGTCCAACGTTGGCGATTGGTTTATTTTCAACGGCCATCACTTGGTAGCTGGTATTGCTAGTCAGGGCTGGTGTGTTGAAGGTATTACCGGTGAACAACAAGTTATTGTTGGCATCGTACCATTGTGCGGTGGTGTTGGGGTTGTTGCTGGTGCTCAACGCGGCACTTTGCCCGGTACAAACACTGGCGCCGTTAACCTGTGGCGCGTCGAGGAAGTTCACGGTGATGTAGGCCGTGCGGGTTTCGCTATCGCTACCAATGTTGTTGGTCACAGTAAGGATTACGGTGTATGTACCTTCCGCGGTGTAGGTATGACTTGGATTTTGGAGCGTTGACGTATTGCCATCGCCGAAGTTCCATGACCAGGTTTGTGCAATGTTGGTCGATTGGTCGCTAAAGTTAACGGTACCACTGCAAGTGCTGGTTACATCGGCCACGAAAGCGGCAACAGGTGCTTGGGTAGCTAGTTGACAAGTTGGCGGTACATCGAAGGCTTCAATTTCGTCGCCAACTACATCGTTGCTGCCTTGTTGGGCGCTGTAGCCAATGCCGCGGCGTGCGAATACTTCCCAGATTAAACATTGGTGCGCACCACCGTAATACAGCTGGTCGGCCAAGAGGATAGCATCGCGGCCATCAATAAAGCCTGGGTTACAGGCTTGTAGTTTCAAACCATCGGTTACGAGTTGCATGGCGATGTTGTTGCCACCAGTTCCGTTGTAATAATCGGGGTCAAAGCCGTGGAGGTCAATAAGTGCCCAGGTTAAATCCCAAAGGGTAGTACACCAAACCGAACCTACACCGTGAGGAATAGAGAAGTTGGCCAATTGACCGTAGGTTTGAGGGTTGATGGTCATATCTGTGCTGTAGGCATAGGGGCGAATACCCGTAGCGGTGGTTGGTTGGCCGCTGGCGTATGTACCTATTCCCCTTCCGGCAGTGCCAACGTCAGTTGATTTAATGGTAACCATAAGGCAATACCAGTCGCTCCAGCCTTCACCCATTTGTTCCTCATTGGTTAAGCAAGAGGTATTAGAAGGACCACCAGTTAAGCGGTTAGAGATACCGTGGGTATATTCGTGGGCGATGATGCCGTTGTCAACATCACTGTCGCGGGGAACAACCGTTTGAGGGGCCAAGGTAATATTCACGTTTTGGCCAGCGTTCAATTGGATTTTAATCAGGTTACAGTCGGCTTGCGACATCATGAAGCAAGGGATTGTCACGGCAAAGCCATCGTTACCAGAAGCCATTGATGTTGGGGCTCCTGCTTGGTTATTGCACACCACAACGCCGATAGCGCCATTGGCTTCGGCAAATAAGCATTTAGTACCAAACTGGCAGGTACCACGGTCAACCATAGCAACTTTACCACTTAAGGCCGCTGCATTCACGAATGGGTTTTCGCAACCATCGGCTGTAGGGGCGGTGCCGTCGTCTACGAGCACTAAGTTTCCCGTAACGGTGTTTAAACCGCCAAAGCCAGCTTGTGCGGCCGTGTAGGCACCTGCTAATCCACTTGGGCTATTGATAGTAACCGTTCCATTTGCGTTGCCCGACCAGAGGAACATCTGCATGCGAGGATTGCTGCCATCTGGAGGTGTTCCAAAGTTGGCGTTGTTGGTACCGCTGCCATCTTGGGCATCGGCAAATACATAATCATCACCGAGGCCTTGGCCTGAGTAGTTAAGTTCTTGGAAATTACCAGCTTCTTCATCAAAGCCGTACTGATACCAAACGTCGTGCATGATGTTGTTCATGTAGAACAGGTTGGTAATAGCGGCATCGATCCAGGTATTTGGGTGGTTGTTGCCGTTGTACGGGAAGTTAAAATTTAGGCTTGGCCCACCGTCAGGGCTATAGCCAGGTACATCTAGGTTTGAGGTGTCATCGGCGGCATAAACGTTGTTGCCGCGGGTAATGGTGAAATCGGCACCAGATACGCCGTTATTGTCATGCCAGCCAAAAGGCGAAGCTGTAGCATTACTTGGATCGTTGATCAAAGTATGTGTGCCATGGTTCGGGCTTTCAGCAGGGATGGGGAATACGCGGTATGCGCCAAGGGCAGTACTACCTTCTGGAGCATCGTCTGCGAGTGATGGTAGGTTCCCGTGGCCATGTTGGCAGGTGGCCGTGTGTTCATGGGCAGCGTGGCCAAAATCACATTTTACGATCCAGTTATCGCGGTCTAGTTCTGTACCGGTAGTGGCATCCACTTGAATGTTCCACCAGTTTTGGCCATCGAGCGTATAGATGTTTACATTCCAAGCCAGGGTGATATTACCTTGGGCTGAAGCATGGTAAACAAGTTCTACTTGGATGTCGCGGCGCGAGATACCACTGGGCTGGAACACGAAGCTATTAGGCTCGCTTGGGCTTTCCGTTAATTCGGGTGCCGAGGTGAGGTTTAGCTCAAGTATATTAGCCACTTGTTGCACTGCTTGGGCCGCACTTAGGCTAGGGTTGGTGCTGTTGATGCGGCTGTCCAAATTACGCTGGAAACGATTGCCAAAATGAACAATTTGGTTGTTTTGAATAGCAATACTTGAAATAGCACCGTATAACTTGATGCCAGAAAAGCGTTGATTAACATACACGTGGCTTACCCCATTATGCTTGGAGTTGTAGCTGTCGGTAATAACCCAATCGGCAAAGTCGCTGGGCTTGAGTTGTAGTTGTGCTTGGTTGGCTGTAAGATAGGCTTGGATTAAATCCTTTTGGTTGGACTGGCCAAACACCGCCAAACTTACACTAAGCAACAATAGCGTGCTTAAAATTCTGTAATTCAGTTTCATGGGCAAATTTTATGATAAACGTAACCGCGAAAGTATCAAATTGTTTGGAATTTGTCTGCATAGCTACAGCACTTGACGATTGGGCACAAAAAAAGGGTTCAGTTAACTGAACCCTTTTTTTATTGGCTTATATTTAGACGATTAAACCGTCATGATATCTTTTTCTTTGGCTTCGAAAATGCGTTCGGCCTTGGCAATATAATCGTCGGTAATAGCTTGTACCTGAGCTTCGTAGCGTTTACCTGCATCTTCAGAAAGGCCATCTTTTACCGATTTTTTAATATCTTCGATAGCATCGCGGCGTGCATTGCGGATAGATACCTTGGCGTGCTCCACATGGCCACTGCTGGATTTAACCAGTTCTTTACGACGTTCCTCGGTGAGTGGTGGTATGTTCAAACGGATTTGAATACCGTCGTTTTGAGGGGTTAAGCCCATGTTGGCCTCGAAAATTGCTTTTTCGATGGGTTGCAACATATTCTTTTCCCAAGGGGTAATACTCAACGAGCGAGCATCCAAAGCCTTGATGGTGGCTACTTGTGCAACGGGTACATAGCTGCCGTAGTAGTCCACTTTTACGGGGTCAAGCAGGGTAGGGGTAACTTTTCCCGTGCGTACTTTGGTTAGCTCAAATTGAAGGTGTGTCAAGGCATTCTCCATCGATTCCTTTGTCATGGACAACATCAACTCAATTTCTTCCATCTTGAATGTTTTTAGTGTTGTTTAGGGGCGTAAAGGTATAAGATTTTTTCAAAATGTAATTCTTGTAACTGGTATCTATACCTAAATAACGTTTTAAAAATGCTTTTAGGCGTTGTTTTAGGCTTAGGCGGTTAAAACTCAAATCGTAATCAAACTGCCAGTTAACGCGTTCAACACGGGCCTGCATCACGGCAGGGTGCGTACCTTTAAACGCTGCGAGGCTATCTATATTGCTAAAGTCATACTGCTCTACTTTGGGTACATGTTGTTCAATCCACTGGTCGTTATGCCAATAGCGTTGAAAGTTTTCTTGCTTGGCCTGCATGGCCCTGGGGTCTTTGACCCAGCCGTAGTGATACACATAGGCATCGATGGCTGCAACATTTAGCTTTTGGTTATCGCCCTTGCGGAAGCCTTGTGCATCGCGGTATGAATAGATATCTTGTCGGTTTCGGATAACCCTGATTTCGTGCTCGTACCAGCGTTTGGATGCGCCCACATAATCGTACGAGCCGTAAAAGTGTAGGTAATGGAAAAGCAGGCCATCTATGTTTTTCTCATGGAGCATAGCCTGCATGGCTGCTTGGATGAGGGGTAGATATTGCTCGTGTACCACCTCGTCGCCTTGTATGTAGAAGGCCCAGTCGCTATCTTCGGGGATGGCAGCGAGGGCCTTGTTTGTTTCTGCTGCAAGAACTCGGCCCCCCTCGCGAAGGCTTTCGTCCCAAACGGTACGGACTATTTTTATCTTGCTAGTGTCAATGGCCTGGATAAGGGCCTCCGTATCGTCGTCGGATTGGCCGAGGGCTACCACAAAATCATCGCAGATGGGCAAGATAGAACGGATAGCCTCTACCACGGGGTAGTCGTACTTGACAGCGTTTTTGATAAAGGTAAACCCGGTTACTTTCATGCCTGGAGGAATCATTTCAGGTGCGAAGGTACGGTGTTTATGGAAGATTTGATTGCTTATCCGGCCTAGCGATGTGGAGCGGTGGCCCACAGGGCCAGACCGCAACGCGGGCCGAGCGTCAGCGAGCCGCGCAACGTAGCGCCCCGCCGCCGCTTTAGCGCGGCGGGGAGGCCCCAAATACATCATCAAAAAACATAACGCACATAGGTGCAAAAGCCAAAAGCATCGAGCGAGCGGTTAAAATCCTCGGGCTCAAAGTTGCCAGCGTTCACGGCATCCAATGCTTGCTCGACGGGATATAAATCAACTTTTGGCGAGAGGTGATAATATGGCTCGATGCCCATGTTGAAGCTGCCAAACAAGTTGTACTCCACGCGGGTAAACAGGTGCGCACCCACCGATAATTTATCTACCAGGTTTAGCGTTTCTACATCTGAATTGCTCTTGGTATTGATGATAACGCCCGTTAAATCGAGCGACAAGCCCGGGGCTAGGCCTAGCCTATCGGCGATTCTGAATTTTTTGGAAACCCCCATCATGAAACTATTTTGCTTGATTTGTACCTTGCGATAACCTTCTAAACCATTAGGTTGAATGCCAGAGGCTTTACGGCTGCCGCCGGAGCTTTCCCAGCTAAACGTGTATATCATGCCCTTGGGCGTGGTGTAGCCTAGGCCCAGTCGGAAGCCTTGAAGATAGTGAAAGTCTTGCATCTGCTCGGAAAGCCAAGTTCGGGTGCTGTTGTAGCGCAGCACGATTTCGTCGAGGCGTTTTTCTTTGAAAGGCACCGCGTTATATCCTGCAATGACACTGATCTGGCTCCAAGCTTGGTTCCCGATGAGCAGGCAGAACAACAAAATTAATTTTTGCATGGCAATAGGGTTTTAGTTCCCCAAATTAACGCAACAAAGCGATGCCAGCTCATACGGTGTTTACCGTAATTACATAAACAAGAACATCGGGTCGGGGCAGTTGGCTAGAAATCCTGGAGCATCTTGCTGGCTAGCTACGCCGGGGTAATCGCCGGAGAGGCCCTGCATGTCGAGGATGAGTTGTAGGTGTAAATGAGGCGGCCATTGGCCGTTTTCATGGTTTTGCCCGATATGACAAAAAGCCGTACCTTGTGGAATAGGCTTGCCTGGGTACAGCCCGTTGAGGTCGCTGAGGCTCAAGTGCCCATAAAGGCTGAAAAATACTTGACCTTCGTGTTCATGTTGCAGGATGATGGTGGGGCCGTAATCGCGGTATAAATCGTTGTTTTTAAAACTATGAACTACCGCATCGAAAGGTGCAAAAATAGGGGTGCCAGCATCGGCCCAACAATCTACGCCCAGGTGAATGTTGCGGTCCTGAGTAGCATCTTTGAAAACGGTGCTGGAGCGGTATAAATCGCGGTGTTCGGCGTAGCCGCCTAGCGCTAGCTTGCTGCCCCGTTGTTGGTCGATGTACTGGCTCAGCGCCTCCAGTTGGGCCACATCTACATGTTGTAATGCGGCATGTTGCACGCTGAGGTCGAGGAAGATAAATTCATCATTTTTTAATGCTTTTCCCATCAACGGGAAGTGCACCGGGAACGTTCTTGTCATCAATTGTTTTAATTTGGCAAACAGTTTGCATTTTAACCCATGTACTACGGTACAAAACTAATGCTATATACCCAATCTATGTTTTTGAGAACCCCATTTAACTTACGTCTATTATTGGCCACCTTGTGTTTTCTTGTTGTAGGCTCTAGTCTATCGGCGCAGAATACACAGGTAAAAGGTATTGTAGTAGATGCCAAGACGCTTGAACCTTTGCCTTTTGCCAATATCGTGTTCAACGGTACACTGGAAGGCAACACCGCCGACCTGGACGGTAATTTTTTACTGGAAACGGCTAACCTGAAACTCAAAAGTGTACAGGTGTCGTACCTGGGCTACAAAACTAAAACCATCGATATCACGCCTGGAACATACCAGGTGATGACCGTTATGCTCGAAACCGATGGTGGCGTAATGGGCGAGGAAATCGTGGTAATTGGTAAACGACCTAAAAAAGATACCGCCGCGATTACCCTCTACCGCAAGATTGTTGAACGCAAGCCCTTTAACCGTGCGGATAACCTGGATTCATACAGCTACGAGAATTACCTGAAAACGGAGTTTGACCTCTACGACTATAATCCAAAGCTGAAGAACAACATTTTCATCGAGCCTTTTGCTTTCGTGTTTGAAAATACCGATACCACCGAAGATGGTAAAGTATTCTTACCCGCTATGCTCCGCGAGAAAATGTCGGACGTGTACTACACCCAAGTACCCAAACGCAAGAAGGAAATCATTAAAGGCGAGCGTTTTTCAGGCGTGGAAAACATGAGTCTTGGCGATGTGGTTGACCATACTTTCGAGGATATCAACATTTACGATAACTTGATTTTGTTGGGCGGAAAATCGTTCGTTAGCCCTTTTTCCGACATGGCCTTGCCCGTGTACAAGTACTTCATCAGCGATAGTGCCATGATTGATGGTCAATGGTGCTACAAGCTCGACTTTATTACACGCCGTAAGCAAGACCTAGGTTTTACGGGTTATGCTTGGATCCACGATTCGACCGCAGCCATCAAAGCCATTGAGTTTACTATTTTAGATAAAGCCAACTTGAACTTTGTCAACGACTTTGTCATTCGGCAGCAGTTCCTGTTTGTAGATAACCAATATTGGTTCAAAAACCGCGAACAAATGTTTTTGAGCCTTAACGTGACCAAGCGCAAGCAAAAAAATAGCTTCCGCGTGGTAAAAACGGCTAGCCGCAGCAAAATAACCATCAACAAGCCGATCAACGAGGACATGTTCCGGGGCTATGAGGTCGAGAAATTGAAAGAAGCTGACCAGATGGACGATAAATGGTGGGCAGGCATCCGGCATGAATCACTCACTAAAACCGAGGCCTCCATTTATAAAATGGTCGATTCGGTTCAGTCGAAAAGGGCATACAAAACCTATGTTTTCCTGGGTCACTTCATCACCACGGGCTTCTTCCGGGCTGGCCCGGTTGAGATTGGCCGCTTGACCAAATTTTTCAGCTGGAACAACATTGAGGGTAACCGTTACAGGATTAGCTTGCGGACCAACAGGCACTTTAGCGAGCGCGTACATTTTTCAGGTTACCTAGCTTATGGGCAACTGGATAAAGAGTGGAAATACCAAGCTTATTTCCGCTCGCATTTGCACAAGAAAGGGAAGCTGTTTAGCCAAATAGCGCTCGAGTACCGCTACGATTTCTCGCAGGTTAACCAGAGCGATGCCCGTGGCTCGCACGATGATATTTTCAACGCCTTGCTCCGCAATCGCCCACTGAGCAAGTTGATGAAAGAGCGCGCTATGATTATCAATTACGACAAAGAGTTGATGCAAGACCTCTGGATGAAAGTAATGCTCCAGCACCGCTCGTATTACGAAATCCCGGGCGTGTTTGCCTTTAACCAGGTGGTTAACGGCGATACCGTGTCGGTTAATCGTTTTACCAGCGCCGATGCGAGTGTCAGGCTGCGTTGGACACCCGGCAACAAGTATATCCAAACGGCCTACGACCGCATACAGGTAACTTTCGACCGCCCAACGCTTACCCTCAAATACACCATGGGTATCAAGGGAATCCTGAACAGTCAGTTTAATTACCACCAGCTTGAACTGGGCATTTCGCAAAAAATTCCGATGGGCGTCATGGGCTTTGGCCGCTATAACTTGTATGCCGGTAAAACCTTTGGCGACCTGCCTTATCCTTTCCTCACCATCCACCGGGGCAACCAGGGCTATATGTTTAACCGCTTTGCGTTCAACATGATGAACGAGTTTGAATACCTGAGCGACGAGTATGCTGCGCTCTGGTACGAGCAACATTTTGAAGGTATCGTGTTGAACCAGATACCCCTTATCAAAAAGCTCAAATGGCGCGAGGTGGTGTCGTTCCGTGGCCTTTGGGGCCGACTGACTACCAACACGCAGGATGTGGTTGTTCTACCCGAGGGTATCAAGGACCTCGATGGTTTTTATGCCGAGGTAGGCGTGGGCATCGAGAACATTTTTTCTATCCTCCGGGTCGATGCTATCTGGCGGCTTACCCAACGCAATGATCCCAACGTCATGCGTTTTGGGGTGCGGTTTAGCTTCTCGCCGTCGTTTTAGGTGGTTTTTTGGGCGTGCCCCTCGCACCTTCGGGGCGTATAGCAATACGCCCCTACCAATGCTCGGGTCGCTACGCTTCGGGGCTCGCTAATCGCTCGGCCCGCGTTGCGGTCTGGGCTGCGCCCACCCCTCCGCATCGCTCACGCAGGGTAAAAAATAATTTTCTAACAGTAGTGGGATATTAAAAAAAATACTAATTTTGTAAAAGCAGGCGGGAAAGCTGAAAACCGATAAGAGTAAGCTCATCATTTAAAAAGTAAGGATTATGAAAAATGTATTTAATTTGTTATTTGTTAGTATTTTTATTCTGGGGGGGGTGCGCTGCTGACGAGGTAGTTGAACCAAGCCGTGACGGTGCTAAAATACCCATGGCTGTCGAACCCAACGAAGTCACCTCAAGGCTAGCTAACCAAAGGGTTAAAGATTTTCAATCGTATATTGCCTTGAGCAGAGGTGGTAACGCTTCCAGGAATGTAGATTACATTACCGTTGAAGAAACAAAGCAAGGTATCGAGTCCTCTTTGAACTACTATTATTCAACACCTACTGTCCAATTCAAAGAAACACAGTTGGACTCTGTTGTTGTTACTGTTCAAAAGACGGGCGAACTTGTTTCACCCAGTGCCGCTGCCGCTGCTTACAACCAGGCTTATTCAGCGCTGAGCAGTAGTTTTTCAGGCATCAGTGACCAGTACAAATCGTTTGTAGTGTCGGATGTTGAAGTAAAAGATCAGGGCCTTTCTGATGGTACGGCTGAGTTGAAAATGTATGCCGTATATAGCAAGGGAACTGTCACAACCACAACACCGGATGGTTGGTATTACGGACAGCGTCTAGGCTCATGCACAGGAGCATTGCAAGGTATTTGGGATGCAAGCCTTGAGTTGACATACCAAATCAACACAAGTATCGGCTACCCCAATATTCCGCTTTGGTTTGAAGATGTTGAAATCAAGGGAGTTGGTAAACATAATACACTAAACCTAGACTTCGACGATTTTAGTTATTTTGATGTTTTCCCGAATCCACAGGACATCATTGCGGGTGATAATAGCAGAGATTACTTGACATTTCATGCAGATGGACCAAACTATTGGTCTTTTTCTTGTATAAATGGCCCCGATATGCAATATTACCAAAATGCGGCTATTAATGTATTGACCCAACTCTGCCCTCCAAACAAGGCATTTATCAAAAGTCAATTTTATTGGGATCTAGCACCTTCTGGAAATTTTTCAGAACTGGGTCATACTGCATATTTTTGGTATGGCACTCCAGTAGAAAGTGATTGCGGAGATTGCGGAGAAATATTCTAGTAATTTAACTATAGCCAGTTGCCCCTGCTCAACTGGCTTTTTAAAATATACAACAACATGAAAAGTATTACCCTGTTCATCCTTTGGATGATGTTAAGTTTACAATTATTCGCCCAATTTGAAATAGAACAAGCCACTGGCTATGACCACATAGTTCCGAAGTGTATTGAAGTGGAGGGTTATTTTTACTGCATCAGCAACCCAGATTCCCTGCCCACTATTACAAAAATAAACCAGCAGGGCCTTGTGGTTGACCGGGCCAGTTTTGGTGGCCAACTCAATGGTTTTAAGCCCATTGATATTTTTTATATTGATTCTAATTTTTATATATCATTTATAATCAGCCATTCAAAGCGTCATAATTTTTCATTCAAAACGTCACAAAAATAAGAAAGCCCAGCGGATATACCACTGGGCTTTAATTTTTATTTAAACGGTGCTTAAAGACTATTCAGGCAGATCGAAATTAGCAGTCAACACTTCAGTCTTTTTGCGACCGGAACGCAAGTGACCAGAGGCAGTTATCTCCATCTCCCGGGTCATTTGATACCACCCATTTTCCTTCACAAAGCCTTCGAGTGACTTATTAGGATAAGAAGACAACAGAAACTTACCCTTAATCTGAGATAGCAACTTCAACAACATATCAAAGTCCTCTTGGGTATAGCCATCGTAATGACCACAGTTACTCCCCACATAAGGCGGGTCGATATAAAAAAGACTTGTTGGAGTGTCACGGCTCTGTACGATACGAAGTGCATCGGTACATTCAATCTGGACATTTTGAAGGCGAATAGCCAAGTCTTCAGTAAACGAATTCCGCTTGTTCCGGATTTTCTTTGAGGTAGTATTACGTGCTACATCGTAGCCGAATGTACCGTCAAGCATGCCAGAAAAAGACTGAGCCGCAAGCAACCATACAGCCCACGCCTGGTCAAGCTCCGAGAACATGTCCGGGTTTTCATAAATCACCGTAGCACGGCGATGTAAGTCACGGCTGTGCAGTGAGATGCGAATCTTCTTCTCGAGGTCAACAAAGTTAGTCTGAACCATGCGATAGAAGTTAATCAAAGACTTGTTCGTGTCATTGATGACCTCGACAGCGGATGGCTCCTTGGACCAGAAAACTGCTCCACCGCCAACAAATGGCTCGCAGTAAAGATGATGCTCCGGGAGGAGCGGTAAAATGGTAGACAACAGCTTCTGTTTACCACCATAATACGTGAGTGGGGTTTTCAATTTCATTGGAGGGGGATATTTAGATTACAAATAGACATGAGTGCAAGTAAATAGTATCTCCTGAAGACAAAGAGCCTGTAGATTGCTCGCTTATATTTACAGCACCGTTGCTGGCTACATGGACACGAGCTAGCCCTCCTTGGGCATCGGTCGGGCACAAGTAGTACCAGTCAGAAGCAGGCCGATATCCTACTGGTAAGGTGAATGCAAGTGAAGTAGAGCCAGTTTTAGTAAACGATGCGTCCAAAATTGCACGACCAGCTTGACGGACGACCTTCGGAGTACCAACAGATGCCCAGCCAGATGAGGCCGTCAAAGGAGCCGTTGTACGAGCTGCAAAATCACTAAGGTCAGATAATACCTGAAGCACATCGTCGCTAAACTGCTGGCTCGCAAAAAGCTCTGCGACCACGTCAGAAGGAACACGCTTCAAGGCAGTATATAGTACGCCTGGCCTAGGGTCAGATGTGGCTACGAACTTGGCACGACGTACTTCATGTGTCTGCCTAAGCACGTTGTCTTGGAATTCAAAATAGCCGGAAGGATCATAAGTGATATCGACAACTATCTTGAGAATCGTAGGAGATACACCAATAATTGTCTGTCCAGGAAACCATAGGACTTCGCCATCGAGGGACACATAACCTGAACTCATTATAAAATTAGACCCGGAGGGCGTCGCAACCAAACCGCCGTGAATACAATTGCCACCATAGGGAGCGGACAAGGCCTTAAACGCCTCAAGTATAGAGTTCTGCAAGTAAACGGCAGTATCGTGATACCGAGGCTGACCTTCTGGCTGATAATTAACTTTATTCATAATAATTCTATTTTATAAGTTTTACCTGCAAGCTTATGCTGGTCAACAATACCTCTCACCAACTGCAACTGATTAGAACTAAAAGAGGCTGGCACATAAACAATGAAGCTTACATTAGTGGAATACTCGCTTCTAAATCGCTCGTAAACGGCAGGGTTTCCATCATTGAAATAATCATAATCTGGAGTTTGGCCTTCAGATTGAAAGTGAACGAACGGAGGTAGAACAGGGGCAGTGGAATCCCCGATACTTATCCTCCTGAGAACACTATCAAACCTATCATTAAGTAAGTTGGTCAACACCCCGACCTCTGACGTATGGTTCAACAGTTCCCTAGCTGATTCAACCATATCGTACAGCTCATTTTGATTCAATCCCTCGAGCGGGGAAAGGCATGCATACAGGAAATTAATCCTCTTTGTCCTTCGTAAAAAAGGAGGCAAAAAAAGCTTAATGAGCCGTTCAAAATTCAAGGATATCGCTATCATTCTGCAACATAGTTTAATGATGTAGAAAGAGGGTACAACGAGTCAATCTCAAAGTAACCAGACAAAGGCCTGTATGACACATCAATCGAGGAGTAAGCATTAGAGCCAGCCTGTACAGAAACATCAGACAGGTCAACATCTGACACTCCAGGTACAGCCTGGATTGCATCTACGAGGCCAGTAATCCTTAACTTGCCATCAAATGGCAGCGTTGACAAATACCCATTGATGGCAGCTGCAACGCCTGATTGAACTGAAGCTACCGGAACCTGCGGTGAGTAGTAAATAGTACCGAGGATTTTAAGCAAGTCAGGGTTCAATGAAATTGCCGACAACCTTGTACCAGCAAATTTCTTGTCTGTCATGTAATCGTTAAAGGCCGCTAGCTCTATCGAGTCTAATGGCGCTGGCACACCAGAGGCCAGCTTGGCTACCTTCACGAGCAGTACCCCATCGGCTCGCTCTTCGACTGTACACCGCTTAATAATCCGAGCTGCTAGATTCTCAGCTGCATAGTCGTAGGTAAATGTAGCGGAGTTCCATACCAAGGTATCACCCATTTGGAAACGATATGCGATATACTGATACCAAGGAGGCGTGCCAGACTTTTGAGTGGCCAACTTAGAGTTTACCTCCTTACGAAAGGCATCGAATACCAACTCGTGAACAAATATCGCCACGGAGATGACGTATACCATCAAACGCCACTCGGCCACCTTTGAGGTTGACAGAGCGGTTTGAAATGCCGTAAAGTTATCTGGGTGCGGCGTAACACCGACCTGAGCAAGCTTATTGTCGCTTGTAATCTGGTTATATATTTCACTTATTTTACGTGCCATCTGACTGGGGCTTTTGAGTTGAAAATAAAGCTTTGACCTTGGTATTCATAATGACTGCATCTTGCGGAATACGTATCACCGACAACGCCAAGTAGTCATCGAGTAATAATGTAGGGTTATGCTCCAAAAGCGTGGCCACGCCCTCTGCCGAGCCGAGCTCCTGCAACGCTAGGTCAAATGCGGTTTGGTTTTCTATTGGGTTAATAGCTTGCATCGATGCTAATTTTGTCGGTTACAGAAATAGACCTCACCGTCTGTCCATCAGCGATAAACTGCGCCCTGATTTCACGGGCTAAATCCTCGGGCGACTGGTCATCGAGTAGCCAGTTGGCAAGGTCGCAACCCACCTCCGGGTACTGTTTGTAATTACCCTTTCGGGCAAGCAGTATATGCTCCTGGTGTTGAGAGGTAGCATCACCAAGGACAAAATCGCCGTCAACGATTTTTAAATCAAAATCCTCAAGTAGTATATCTATCATCATTGCAAGGTTCCTGTTATCGAACCACCACCAGACTGTGCTGAAGGTGAACCAGTGGTTGTGACTGTACAAGTTCCCACTACCTCAGCAGCCCTGACGTACAGGTCAACTGCATCAGCAATCTTGCGGGCAATTTCATCTATGGAAAGCTCACGGCCATCCTGCTTATCCTTCTCGGCAACAAACGCTGCCCTTATGGATGCTTGTAGGGTAACTTTGTCAAGCATTTTACTAACGTTTAAACAAGTTAGGAATCCGGTTTAAAATAGAATCAAATTCAGGGACATTGACAGGGACACCAGAGGCTCCTGTATTGGTCGGAACAGTTATCCGCTTACATGCAGATGCGATGTCCTCGAGTAGCTTCCTTAATGATTCGGTGCCCCTAGCGATGGCAAACCCATCGGCATCAGCTTCAAGTTCGGTATTACCGATTTTAAGAAATACCAGCTCAAGCTCGGAAGCGAAAGCAACGGCCATCTCGTTCGATTGGCCTAGCCGCTCAAGTATGACAAAGCTGCCATCCTTGGGCTTAATGAAAAGGCCGTCAGGGAGGCCTGTAACCGCCTGTAGCCGAACGCCAAAGTAGGTAAGGCCATCGACTACCACATCGACGGTTCGAGCATGAACGTCGAAGGAATCTACAATTCCGACAAGCGTGGCATCCTTAACGCCTGCCATGCTTTTAATCGCCCTGGCTATGTCGTTGACCTCGCTCATAACTTGGAGTCAATTTTAACGGTTCGCCGACCGCCTGAGCTGTCGATGTTTACCTTGGTTCCGGAAATGAAGTAATTGCCCGAGCGGTCTGTAAATGCAGGGTCAGCAATGCCAGCTGTAAATGCGGGCTCGCAATATGGGATGAGAAATCCCTTCAGCTCACCTTTGTAGCCGCTTACCTGAAGCTTCTCCAACTCTGCCTTTGCGAGCTGAAGCAACTGAGCCTTATCGGTCACGTTGTAAAACGTGAGGGTTCTCTGTTGTCCTCCAGAATCGCCAGACTCGGCCTCGGTTCTTTTGCCATCGCTGGAGATAGATATCGCCTTGACCTTGTAGGCGATACTATCATCCCCGGCGAACTTCAAAGAACTTGTATCAATTACGTTCTTGCGAAAATTGTACTTAACCATCCCGATGGCGTTGGTGTAAGCCAGCCCGGCGTAGACTTTACCCTCGAGCAAGGTCACGGTTAGCGAGTAATGCTCCTTCAGGTGTTGAAGTACCTGGAGCGGTGGTTGGTCATCGACGAGAACGTTGGCCAGCTCTATGTTCGGTGTTCCATCATGGACGGTTAATCCATAAGGAGCGACAATCTCCTCGAGGAGCGACTTGATGCTCACCTTCTTCCAAGACTTTTTGAGATTGCCCGAGCGCAGCTTGTAAAGGGCATCCTCGCACTCCAGCTTCAGGGGAGATGAAGCATCGATGCGCCTGACGAAACCATCGAACTCTACCTGCATCGGGTACCCGGTATACCCTGCCTCTATTAAGACGCGATCTCCTTTTCGGATGTAGTCCGCTACCCGGGTAATCGAGGATTCACCTGAAGCATCTTTGATTACCGCCGACACGGGCAAAGAAAGGTTGCAGGTATCCACAAGCTGATGAATACTCTTTGACACCTCGACGGATATTGCACCGTTGAAAGTAGCCTTGCCAACCTTTACCCTTACCTTCAGCTCTAGCATTACTCCAGGATTAACTCGTAATAGCGATTTGATTTTAGTGAAAATTCAATGACCTGCACATTCTCACTCTGGGTGCTCGGCACGTTTATGCCGAGGATTACAGCGTTATCCTTTGGCTGGATAAAATAATCCGCAAGGGCGCATTTCAGCGTTACAGCTGCATTGACCTTGAACAGCTCGGCCAATTGCTGGACTTGCTGCTCAGGCCAAAGGTCATCAGATGCCAAGGCAAAGCATACCACGTTAATATCGTAGTCGTTGGTAGAGATAAGCTCCTTGATAGAACCCTCGTTACCCGGAACCACTGTTTCAACTATTGTCTTGCTGCCAGTTATCGTAATAACCGGGTTCGGCAACTCAATGTCATTAATTTTAACGGGCATGAAAACAGGCCTGCCCAGCAAGTTTGTTGACCAGAAACGCTCCCCAAGCTGAGCATTATCCTTTTGCCCGGCAGATGCCCCGTCAGGGAATGGCTGCGCGATAGGATTTAACTCTTCATCACCAGGAGTGATAAAGGGCAAACCAATCGGACCAAATGCACGGCCAAGCAAAGAGCGTATGTCAAAGTTCTGGCTCATCAGGTTAATGCGTTTGCGGAGTTAAGTACTTTCATCAAGGCCTCTGTAACCAGCCTTTCCATATCCTTGGCTCCCTCGGTGACCGAGGATGCGTTTATCACGATTTGGTCTTGCAACTTCCCAAGGGTGATGTATATGTTGGTTGGCTTTACCGTGGATGAGGTTATGCGGTCGGTCGCTTCTTTTACCTTGGGGGTAGAGCCTGCACCGCCCAGCTTTGAATTCAAGGCAGAGGCGGATGCGCCTTGTTGACGCTTCTCATCCATAAGCATGAACGCACCCTCAGCTGCGGGTTTTCCAATTAAATTGTTGGCTAGAGCTCTAGCATTGCCAGCTATTGAGCCAGCACCTTGACCACCAAGCACGGGGGCATCGCCTCCACCGAAGAGGCGTTTAATCCCGCCCCATGCATCACCTATCCAGCCAAATAGCTGTTGGAATTTTTCTTTAGCCCAATCCCACAGCTCTGCCATCGCCTTCTTGAAGCCGGGAAAGACTTTATCAGTAAGGTCTAGCATCCATTTAAAAGGATGGTGGTCCCATATCCATTTACCAAAGTTGACCAAGGCGACCTTGATAGTATCCCAGTTCCTTACCAAAAGCGCAATAGCCGTTATAGCCGCGGCAATACCTACGACTATTAGCCCGATAGGGTTAGCAGTCATGGCAATGTTTAGCCCGAGTTGTGCTGTAGTGGCCGTTATAATGGAACCGATAAAAGTACCAATGGCCGCAAAAGCAGAACCCGCCATTATCGCTGCGTTTCGCAGGAATGCTAGAGAGTTTTGCGCTAGCATCTTGGTATTGTTCATAATCCAGCCTGTAATGCCTGAGCTCTTCAAAAGCTCATAACCGCCGTAAAGTTGGGTAGCGGCAGCGGCTACCTTTCCAAGTCCAAACAGGTACGGCGCAACCGCATCTGTAGCTTCGAAAAAGGATATCTTCAGGTCATTTAAGAAGGCTACCTGCCTAGCTTGTTTTTCTTCAGCTGAACCCATGATCGTGGTGGCCATATTATAAGCCGAATTAGTACCACCGATAGCTCCTTCCAGACGGGTAATCTCGTCGGTATTTTGCACCAGGGCAATTGCGGCTGCAACATTTTCCTTCCCGAATATTGAAATCATGGCCGATTCATCTTGGAGCATTGGTTTCAATGCTGCAAGGCGTTGGCTCATGGTCAAATTCTTATCGTTCAGCTTGTCTACTTCGATGCCGTACTTCTCGAGAGCCATACGGGCTTCAAGTGGCTGGTTTTTGCCCTGCGCTAACTCAGCAAGGACGTTACGGATGGCAATACCACCCTCGCTACCCTTTTTGCCAGCTTTGTCGAGTACCTGTACAGCTGCGTTTAGCTCAGAGAAGGTGACATTCGACGTATTAGCCATCATACCGGCTTCTTCGAGTGCCGACTTTATACTCGGCAGTTCTGCACTACCTTCCTGAGCCGCAGCCGACATCACGTTCATCATCTCGGCCATCTTGCGGGTAGCCTCCGCCGGGTTCTCCATGCTCACCCCGTATTGGTTCATGGCCGTGGTCAATACCTCGGCAGCGGCTTTACCATCGTTACCCATTTGCTTGGATAGCACGGTAACTGATTCTCCCATGCTGGCCAGTTCTCTTGGATACTTGGCCAGCTCAGGGGATAGTTGACTAAGCAGCAATTTATAATTGTTCACGCCCTGAGCTGCGTCCGTTCCAAAGGCAACAGCCTGCTCACGTGCAAGGTCGGATATTGCTGCCATCTGGCCGTCGTTAACCTTCGTGATAGCCTGTAACTCCTTCATCTCGGAGTTAAAGGCCATACCCGGCTCACGCAGGGCATTCCAAGCCGAACCAAGGTCACGGATAGACTGGTTGATGGCAGCGAAGTTCAAGGCAGCCCTGCCGAAATCATCGACGGTCTTCTTGTGCTTCGTGGCAGCTTCATCAACGTTGACAATTCCTGTCAACATGGCCTTCAGCTCGGCAGAGCTGTTGCCTATGTCAACCAGAAAGTTGTATTTAACCGTGCTATCCATTATTGGCTTTTGACTGTGATTCTTCTTTACGTATGAGCTCTAAATAGACCAAGGCCTCAGCCCACTCCTCATTGCTGAGGGTATCCGGGTCGAGGCCTAGGTAATATCGAAGGAGATAATCCCCCTTGATAATAAAACTTACAGGTGCGTTTTTTGCCTCATCTAGAGCTCTTTCAACTCCCCCATTGTACGCGGGATTAGTTGCTGAAGGAAAGAACCCAAACCGTAGAAGTATCTGTCAACCTCAACGATATCCGAGTCTCCCGCAAGAAAGGTATTCTTTGCAAGGACTTCATTGGAGCCAAGTGGGTCACGGTCAGACATAGAGGCGGCCAAGCTAGCGGCCTTGCGGTCGGGACGCTTGAACAATGCTTTCTTATCCTCCACGGTATAAAGAAATACTTCACCGTGTTTAGTTTTCATCTGAGCAACAAGCTCGTCCGTAATCTCAGTAGGTTTGCCTTCAAACCAAGGCTTAAGAGTGGATTGGTTCATGGTTGATTGATGATTTATGATTAATAAAATTAGACCCGTAATGAAAGGCCAGTAGCCTTAAAGGGAAGTTTAATTTCCATAGCCTTATCCCCCTGCTTCATGCCTTTTTCAAAAGAAGTAATGCGCACGGTGCGCACGATATCTTTGATGATAACTCCATCGAGAGAGTATGCAATCGGAATATCAAACTTCAATCGGGATAAACGCCCCCCGGAAATTTGAACTAGTTGCTCGAACTCTGACTGGCCGATAGTGAGCTCTCCGGAATAAGTAGTATTGCCCTCTTGAAGGCCAAGCGGCTCCGAGCCCTTCCCAAAGATTTCGCTAAAATCTGTTTCAGACTTATACTTCACCTCCAAGAGGCGAAGGATTGGGCGGCCCAATATGACCACCTCGATGTCTTTCCATGCGTATTCGGATGTATCGAACATTTTAAAGGCGTTTAAACGATTGTTTAAATAGGTTTAAATTAAAGGGTTGCAGAGAACTGCATTACTACCTCGATGTCCTGGAGTGTACCTTTTGGGGTAATCTTCAGAACCACTCCAAGCTTGCCACTGGTCAATACAGGTTGCAGAGGGTCAATGATGGCTCGTACTCCAGAGATTTCGCCACGGGCAGTCATGAGCTGGTTGATTTGACCTTCAATACGGCTCTGGTAATAAGCGGTCAACGCTGGTGGAATACCACCTGTCGTGGTGTCAATGTCGATATCATCGAGGAGTTCGGTGACAAAGGTGCGGTAGGCAATTTTATGAGCCTTATCAACCACACGGCGACGAGCGATGGAATTGATATCGTCGCTGTCTGGAGTCACGAGCTTGTCGTTGTTGAAGTACCAGCCTTGCTTGCCTTGGAACTTACGAAGTGAAATCACATGGTCATCATGGATATCATCCCAAGCCAACTGCTCGTCGATAAGCGGGTCGTTAATCTCTGGTGGATACGGGTCGGTGATGCCAACGAGGGCACCATCTTTCACGCGACCGATATTGCGTTGTACCGGGATGCTGGCCAAACGGCCAAGCACGGTACCCATTCCAATCTTGGCGTTGCCTCCGTTACCGCTTTTGCGGAAACCAACAAGGCCAACACGATTTTTTTCAAATTGCGCAAAATTACCGTTACCGAAGTCGTCGTAACCCATAGCTGGCAACAAGAAGAAGAGCGGTGCATTCATGGCCGCAGCTGCTTCAGCTGCGGCATGGCAGTAGCCAATAGAAAGGACGATATTATCATCTACCTTGTTGGGCGATGTCTTAACCACCGTGTAAGCATCCTCGTCAAGGCTAAAGGCTACACCGCTGAGGTCACCATCTGCCAGGTTGAACAGTGACTGGATAGTGCTGTTGGTGGTGGTGAAGTACTGGCTAATGAGCTGTGCACTAGGCATCACCACGACAATCAAACGGGTACCTTTTACAGCTTGTGTATAGAAGTCGTTGACGGCCTCCCAAACGTTAGGGTTGCCCGATTCTGTAAGGCCGAGGTCAAGTAAGTCTTCAGGCTGACGAATCTGGAATGGGTCGTTAGTCGTGATGTCGCCTTGGGCTACACCAGTAACGAACAGCGCAAATAAATTATCGGTAGTGTCCTGGCCCTGGTTCAGTGATTGGACAAACCCTATTGATACGTTTGGGAGCATTGTATTAGACCTTTAAAAAGGGTTAGTGATTAGCGTTCTACTTTGATTGGCTCTTGGCCGCTTTCCTTCAGCGTCAGCTGATGGTTCTTTGCATCGTTAAAGGCAAAGAACGGCGTATTGTCGGTGGTTACCCAAAAGGCATCCACATGGGAATAGTGCTTGAAATTATCCTCAAGCTCCTCGCGCAAGGCTTTAACCTTTGGGTTTACCGGAGCCTCCTTGGCGGCTTTATCGGCGGCGGCTTTGTCGGCCTTATCCTTGGCGGCTTGGTCTTTGGCAGCTTTATCGGCAGCGGCTTTGTCAGCCTTGTCTTTGGCGGCTTGGTCTTTGGCGGCTTTATCGGCAGCGGCCTTATCGTTGCGCTCTTGGGCTGCCTTAGATTGCTCCTCGGTCAGTCCTTGGTTTTGGTCTTTGTTCAGTAAATCGTCCACGGTTATCTAGGTTTTAAAGTTCGACGTTTGGTTACTACTTCTTTTTGCCCTTGCTCAACTGTAGTCTTGATGACCTTGACGTCCGACTTCACATCCTCTACATCTCGTTGGATATTATCCACCTTGTTGTCGAGGACTTTGACGTGAGTATTGGTATCGATAGCTGTCTTGACCAACTCGTGCGTAAGCTTGTCAGCAGCCTCGGCTCTGCGCATATTAGCCCTGACCACCCAAAAGAATGCTGTCAAGAGCAAACCCGCCAAGCCGTAATCCTGCCAGTTCTCCTGGAGGGGCTTTGAAGAAGCACCCTCGGCCATGACCGAGAGTGCATTCATCATCATCAATATGAGAACAACCAGTTTCAAAGGAGTGAGCTTTAGGGTGAGGATTACTGGATGATAGCTCCAGTGAACTTGTTGCGCATCGGCAACGCGGTACCACGCATCTGGAAGCCAATGATATCCGAACGAGTGCCCGGGTCATTGAGCGTGTAGAACATATTTACTGTTCCCATAGCTTTCATAACCTCGCTTTTTACCCATGCAACTGACGCTTGAGCATCGTTGGAGGTAGCAGCGGCACCAAAGGCTTTCTTTGCACCAGTGGCCTTAATGTAGTAAGGCGCCGTGGTCGATGTGTAGAGTTTGAAACTAAATAGCAACTCCCCTGGCTTGGCCATGAGCGCCTTGTACAAGGTTAAGTCTTGTTTTGCAAGTGAAGCCATGTGCTTTGGAGCCAAAACAAGGATACGTTCTCCCTGTACATCCAGCTCGTTGTAAGCAGTCTGCAAATCAATAATATCCTCAAACTTAAAGGTGGCCTCGGCAGAGCGGTTAAGCACGGGCGTATTTGCACCATGCACCGAGGGTGCATAGGAATGCAGCGCACGGGCAGCGAACTTTGAGAAGAGTGATTGCTGGTGACCACGTACCACGCTGGCTCGCTTGTCATATGCAAGCTCCACCATCTCGGCGTTACGGAGGCGTGTATTTTCAGTGTCCCATACATCGAGCAAAATCTCGTGTGGCGTATCCGTGCGCTCATTGATAGCGATTGGATACGTTGTATTATTGATTAATACCGCAGGGTCTACACCTGCTTCCGCAAGGTTGATTTTGTCATTGTCGACAAATGCCGACATGTCTGTCGCTTCGTTCAAGAACGAGCCATCGGGGTAAAATTTTTCTTTGATGTCTGCAATCCAGACCTCTTTTTGTAAACCTGCCATTGGGCTTTAGATTTTAAGAATTAGAGTTTAGAAGAGGGCTTACACTAGGTAAGCCCTACATCCTTTCGGCAATGAGTAAAGTATGAGGTGGTGGCGACTAGCCCTTTGATGCGGCGTACTCGTCCACGAGTTTTTTGTACTTGTCTGGCTCGGTGGCCTTCATGAGGCGGAGCTTATCTTGGCCTTGCGGGGTGCGCTGGAGGCTGTCGAAAGTCTCGGGAGCTTCAGCTCCCTTGCCTGCACCACCTTGGATAAGCTGAGAGAGCTTGATGAGTGAGTCACCGTTGGTGTCTGATGATTTGGCGGTTACCTTTGCCAGCTTGATAGCCGATTTCGGACTAGTAGCAGCCAGCTCAATAAAGAGGTCTTTGGTATCACCGTCAAGGGTTTCAGCTAGCTCGGAGATAGCTTCTTTAGCTTCCTTCGCAGAAAGCTGGAGTTTACCGATTTCTTCTACGATTTGAGCCTCGGTAGCGGCCTCGGGCAAGCCGAGTTTAATTGCAACTTGTTTCATTTCTACAATTGGGTTTAAAACATGAATTACAGCCCCCTCGTTACCTGCACTTAGGGTGATTCCTTTCTCCTTGAATCTCAATGTCAAGGCTGACCTGTTTGATGGCAATGGAGATAAAGACGCTTCGTATGGTTCCCACTTTGTGACGGTTTCAAATCTTTGCCCTGGCTTGATATGCTCAGGCGAAGAGCTCGTCTCAAGAGGGTCGGCACCCAAGGATATACCCTTGATATCGCCAGCCTCAATTTTACGAATCATCTCTTTCTCTTCCTCATTACCACCATCAATCACGACATCGCCAAGCCACTGGTCTCCTACTAGCCTGATATCCTCGACGTGACCGAGGGGAATCTCCCATGTTCTATGGTTGTAAAACAATGGGGCATTCTTGGAAAAGTTATCCATTTTAGCTCCATCGCTTTTTAACCAAAAACCGTAGGTATTCAGTGATTCATCAGATAGTACAAAAGTCTTTCGGAACATTGGCGTCGTGTTGATTTCGAATGATTGCGATGCAAAGATGTGGGGCAAAATAGCAAGCCTCCAAATCGTGTATTTTACATGCTGGCAAATTGGCAGTACCATAGTGGCAAAATGGCAGCATGTACATTTGTACAGGAGGGTTTTCGCTGGCCTTATGCTTTACTTTGCAGCATAAATCAACAGTAATGGCAGCAAAGAAAGACAAGGAAAAGCTACTGGCCAAGGAGCTGTACCTAGCCACCGACAAGAGCTTAAAGGATATCTCCGCAATAGTGGCGGTATCACAAAACCATGTCGGCAGGTGGGCACGTGAAGGGGGATGGGATAATTTGAAATCTGCTAGAACGGTAACCAAACAGCAGATGATCGCGAATTACTACAAGCTACTGAAGGATATGCACGACAACATCGCTGCACGTCCCACGCCAACCAATGTACCTACCATACAGGAGGTGAACATCATGAGCCAGCTGACAAACCAGCTGGCCAAGTTCGAAAAGAAAGGAGGCCTATCAGAGGTCGTTTACATTATCGAGCAGTTCTTGCAATGGATGCTGAAGGTGGATGCCGTCCGGGCATCCAGCATAGCCCCGTTTGCATACGAGTTCTGCGAAACTAAAGCCCGGGAAATAGCAGACAATGACGGCGACTAGGACCAAAATCAAAAAGAGTCAGCTGGAGCTGCTAGAGCGGTTCCGGGACATGTGCGAGAACATCGCCGCATCAACCTCGTTGGTGCCCAACGAAACGGCTGCTGAAAAGCAAGCCAGGATGGTGCTATTGCGTAAGGATTACAATGCCTGCGTGAAATACTACTTCCCGCACTATGCCAAGGCCGATTGCGGCTGGTTTCACCTGAAGGCGGCAAAGAAGATAAAGGCTAGCAAGAAGGCCAAGCTTTTGCTCAAGTGGGCAAGGGCTCACGCCAAGTCCACCCACGCCGATATCATGATACCCTTTTGGCTCTTTATTCAAGAGCCAAAGGAAATACGGTTCATGGTCTTGGTTGGAAAAAACCTAGAGTCAGCTCAACGACTCCTGAGCGACATTCAAGCCGAGTTCGCATCGAACGAGAGAATCATCGCCGACTTTGGCCAGCAGGTAAGCCACGGCAGCTGGGAAAAAGGTAGCTTCGTCACACGTGCCGGTGTGGCTTTTTTTGCGCTCGGACGAGGTCAATCTCCACGTGGTTTAAGATTCCGGAATTATCGCCCGGACTACATTGCATTTGATGATATCGATGACGAGGAGCTTTGCCGCAATCCCAAGCGGGTAGGCCAAGTTTACAAATGGGCACTCAAGGCGGTAATCGGCGCATCGGACATGGGTAACTGCCGGATAGTCGTGGCAAACAACAAGATAGCCAAGGAGTCAGTGCTATCCCACTTCGAAGAGAACTCAAGCTTTGAAACCATCCAGGTGAACGCCCTAGATAAAAACGGCAACCCCGAGTGGAAGGAAAAATACACAAAGGCCGATATCGAGGACATGGTAAAGCTCATCGGTACAATAGCGGCCAGCGGTGAGCTGTTCAACGACCCCATCGAGGAGGGTAAGGTATTTAAAGATAAATGGGTACAGCACCGTAACTCGCCAAGGCTGAAAGACTACGACGCAATCGTGTCATATTGTGACCCCTCTTTCAAGAATACCGACACCTCCGATTACAAGGCCATACTTACCGTCGGTAAAACTGACGGTGGCTTCGATATCATCGACATCTTCTGTCGCAAGTGCTCGGTAAAGGAGATGGTAGATTACTGGTACGATTTCCAAGACCAGCTACCCGACAACATCGTGGTAGATTACTACATGGAAGCAAACTTCATCCAAGACCTAATCATGGATGAATTTGCAACCGAGGGAATCGACCGTGGTTGGCAATTGCCCCTGCGTAAGGACAAGCGCAAAAAACCTGATAAACACGCCCGCATCGAGGCCATGTCGCCACTGTGGGAAAGGCTGCTCTTTTACATCGACAACGATATCAAGGACAAGGAGGATACAAAGGTGTTCTTGTCGCAGCTGCTGGCCTTTGAAAAAGGTAATAGCGGCCACGATGATGGTCCTGATGCACTCGAGGGTGCCGTGTATATTTTGAACCGCATGGTTAAACGAAGCAATAGCCGAACGCCAATGCGTAGCGGTAAATTCCAAAAGAACTCTAAAAGAGGAATGTAATGTACGTACTAAAAGCCGACTATCTAAGCCGCGTCCAGACGGACGTGTTCAACATGGTATTGGAACAAGCCCAAGGCCATGAGGCACAAATCTTAACCGATGCCAGCAAAACGGCAGAGGATATTATCCGCACGCACACCGGGCACCTTTACGATATAGACGTGGAACTGGCCAAGGCAGGTACCACCCGAAACTACCAGGTACTTTCATGGGCAATCAGCATTGCGCTGTACATGATATACCAGCGCATCGATGATGTAGATGTGCCCGAGAAGGTAATCAAGAATTACGACGATACCATCGAGGAGCTCAAGGATGTATCCAAGGCTCGCGTACCGCTGAACCTGCCCGCTATACAGGCGGGCGAAGACGTGCCCGAAAACACCCAGGGAGTAGGCATTATCCGCATGGGTTCGGCCAAACCTCGCACACACAGGATTTAATCCTTATTCAACTACCCTTTAAATGCGTTTAAATTCGCCCCACAATGAAAGTAATTAAATTTCTCGGGTACTCAATCACTCTAGGCAAGGGAAGCGGCAAAACAGCGGAAGTTTTACCGCCCGGCAAAAAACGGGCATCACAGGCAGTGAAGGCCATGCCAAAGCGCAACCTCAGCTACGAGATTGAACATATCAACATGGCCATCCAACGGGCAGAAAACATCGACTCCCCGGAGCGTGGAATGCTCATTGATATATTCAAGTATATCATGAAGGACGGCCACCTGTCCAGCCAGCTCAGGCTGGCAAAGCTCAAAGTCAAGTCCGAGCCTTGGCAGCTCTACCGGAAGGGCAAGGTTGACGAGGCTCTCACGGAGCTCGCATCAACAGGATGGATGGAGGATATTATAGGCCATATCTTGGACTCTGAATTCTACGGCTACACCTTGCTGGAGATTCAAGACCTCAACCCACGGGAGTGGACGTGCGGGCACCTGTTGGCCATCGAGCGCAACTACGTGCTTCCAGAGCGCAAGCTCTTGTTGTTAGAAGGCTCGTTCCACTCGGCCAAGGTGGACTATACCGAAATAATGGAGCCGCTCGGCCTGCTCCAGTTCTCAGTACAAGGTTTCGGCTCGCTCCTGGAGTGCGCCTACAACGTGATATGGAAGTACTATGCCCGCTCCGATTGGAGCCGAGCCAGCGAGAAGTTCGGCATGCCTATATTGGCAATCAAGGCAGATACCAACAACGATGCAGAGCTTGACCGCATCGAGGCCAGGGCTGCAACATTTGGCACAGACGGCTACATCGTCGTCCAGCAAGGCGATGACGTGGAGATTCTTGAACGCAAAGGCGAAAAGCTCTACGAGATATACCTGGAGAAGATTAAGCTTTGCAACGAGGAGGTTTCCAAAATCATTAATGGCCAGACATCAACTTCTGACCAGAAAGCCTTTACAGGCTCAGCCGAGGTGCACGAAAGGGTACTGGAGGATTTTACTTTAGCTAGGATGACGCACATCCAACGGGCAATGAATGACCAAGTGCTGCCATTCTTGGCTAAAAAGGGTTTCCCGGTGGATGGTGTAAAGTTCTACTACCCAGCAGTGCTGGAGCATAAGAAAAAAGCCATCCAAGGCAAAACAACTGACAACGACAATGAACCTACAGGTAGCGATAAATAGCCTTTACGGAGGCCACGTCCACCCGCATTGCTGCGAGGGCGAACGTTACGAGCTGTCGGGCAACTTGCCCGAGCTGGTGGCGGAGCTGCGCCGCATAGCCAAGGCACTGTACTCCAAGGCCAAGCCAAGTGGCAAGGACATGACAACGCTGCAACAACAGCAGTACGGCGCACTACGCGAGGCCGTGGCCGAGGGCACGGGCAAGATGGCGTACCAGGTGAAGCTCGGGGAGCCCAACCACGAGATGTTGAAGAACCTACAAACCAACCTTGGTGTATTCTCGGCCTTCAAGGTACACTCGGCCATCACCGAGCTGACACGCCAGCTCATTGACGAGGACGGCAACCTGAAGCCTTACTATAAGTTCCAAAAGGACGTGATGGACTTGTACTCCAACACGTACAATAAAGACTATTTAAAGACCGAGTACAACGCTGCCGTGCGCTCTAGCCGGATGGCCACCAAGTGGCAAGAAGTGCAGCGGACAAAGCGTCTGTATCCCAACCTTGAGTATATCCGCTCACGCTCAGCCGATAAGCGTGTTGACCACGAGAAGCTCGTGGGTACCATCCTGCCCGTTGACCATCCATTTTGGGATAAACACTTCCCGCCCAACGGATGGAATTGCAAGTGCTCGGTGAGGCCAACCAAGGCACAGGCAACCGAGGAGCCAGCCGGGGTAACCATAGACCCGACCTTTGCATTCAACCCGGGCAAGGATGGGCAGGTATTCGACATGGCCACGCACCCTTACTCAAAGGTTCCACAGGAGGCATTCCAGGAGGCGATGAAGCTCGCACAAAGGTCGACATTCGACTACGAGCGCAAGGAGGCGTACGAGCGGGCTAAAAAGAATACCATCGGCAAGAAGGTGGAAAAAGAAGAACTAGACTACCCGGTCGAGTTTTGCAAGGCCAGCATTACAAACCCGTTGGAGGGAGGCGATGCGTTCTTTGCCAAGCTGGCCATTGTATCTGACCTAGTCCAGGTTATGCAGAAAGCCGAGTACTCGGCCACCGCACCTGCCCGGGATGGCTCCAAACCGGACGTTAAACAGTTCCACTACTACTCGGTAGAGGTTGAAGGACACACGTACAAGATTTCACTGAAGGAGACAACGGACAAGCACATCTATGTCTACGATGTCAAACTGGTTAAAAAATAAAAACCCGGCAGGTTTCACCTCTTTACATAAGTAAGGTTTCCCCTGCCGGGCTGGCACAAAGATAAGTAAAAATTACAATGAGTCCAGAAGAAGCCATGAAAAGAATATCTGAAGCTATATCGTTCATCGAGGGCGATATACCAGATATTATTGGAGTGGAGGCGGTGAATCATTTTCAGCAGTCATTCCAAGATGAGGGATTCACGGATACCTCGCTACAGAAATGGCAGTCCAGGAAGGTAAAGCGAGATGGCGCAGCTGGCAACCGTCCAGTGCTCACCGGGGATACTGGCGACCTTGCCGATAGCATCAAGTACAGCGTGAGCGGTATGACGGTGTACATCGAGTCGGACAAGCCTTACGCACAGATACACAACGAGGGAGGCAAGGTAACCATAACGGACAAGATGCGGCGGTTCTTTTGGGCGATGTTCAAAGAAACCGAGGATGAGACTTGGAAGTGGCTAGCCCTGACAAAGAAGACCGAATTAGAAGTACCCCAGCGTATGTTTATCGGGCACTCGCAGATATTGATAGACAAGATTAACCAAATGATCCAGGGAGAACTGGATAGAATCCTATTTAAATAGCATTTAAATGAGAGTTTACAGCGCATTCAAGGCACTTAAAGCAAGGCTACAAGCCAAGGCTCCGGTATTCGTTTACAAAGGCCAGTACGAAAAAGGCAAGGGCAACACGTCGTACGTGGTGCCAGCCATATACATACAGATGCCAGGCAACTTTGATATTAAGCACCTGCCAAGGGCGATATACGCCCAAGGGCAAATAGCCGTCCACGTGGTCACAAATGCACCACACGGTACATCGCCCGGGCAGCAAGCCCAAGTAGACCTAGAGGCACACGAGACGCTGATGGTGGAGATAAGTGCCTTGCTGGATGGATTTCAGGCTAAGGACTCAAACAACAAGCTGCTCATGTCGCAGCTCATTGTGCAGCCTAGTACCTTGGTTCAAGTCAAGGATGGGATTGCGTTTAGTGTGCTTAGGTACAACTCGGAAATTTACTAAAGTAAACTCTACTTGTTTTTCTTATCCAAAAGAAAAGCAACGATATCGCCGATTGTAAAAAGAGACTTAATCAGGTCTGTAAATGCGTAAGCACTGAAAAGGTAGGCGAATACAAAGCAGCTTTCAGCTATGCTAATGCTGCATTCCATAAACCAAGGACAAAGCCTATCGATACTGCCCACGAGAGAGCCTACAAAGGCAATTGCCAAGGCTAAAAACATCGCCCATAGATTATCCTTCAGCTCGTTCAATGAAGAGCGGAGCACCTCGTTACCGTAGGTGCTCTTCTCGGGAAACATGGCTCTCACATCACTGACAATACCCGGTATTAGCTGTAGTATAAAAGTGAAGATGGTTAAGCCGAAACCAAGCATTAACCCGATAACGGCAACGACCATTTCAATTTTAAAAAGTGCGGTTCCCTTGATAGGGAAAAAACAAGGCAAGGCCAACGATATGGCAGCGAGTACACATATCAAGATAGTATTGGCAACGCTCCTGTTGACCTTGCTTCTCATTGTTTAATCTTTTGATTTATCGTTCTTACCACTCTTCTTCTTCTTTCCCTTGCGCTCGCTCACCTTCTTGGCCTTGTGCTCTACATCTTCAATTTTAAGCTTGATATCGGCTATATCCATATCGCTGTAGTCGCCAGGTTCACGACTGGGGGCTTTCATGGTGTAAGTATCATCCGAGCTGTTCCGGTTTATCTTGACACCATTTTTCTCTACTTTTGCGGAATAAAAACCACCGATGCTACTGACGTAGTCAATAACCTTACCGATAAACGACTCTTTTTTTACCTTTAGATATCCATCGGTACTTTTGACGGACAAAGATACTGTATCATTATTGGAATCGTCCTTAAGAGTTTGAAGTAAATGCCTTAAATCTTCATTCCCGAATGAAATATTAGGCGCACTAGCTACAAGTGATAACTCATAAAGCCTATCGGAGTCGTCTATAAATTGCCAAAAACTATCGGGGTCAGATAGAGGGAAGATGTTTACACTGTACCCGTGACTCTTCATCCTATCCCTTAGATAATCTTCAATTTTACTGACCGAGGCCTCGGGGTACTTGAATGCACTCGTTTTTCTCTGCATAAGTATAACCTGGGTTTTTGAGTCAACATAAAAAAGCGTAGCACTGAGATAGTCTTCTTTGCGAGTAATCAAACCATCATCGCCTTCATGGTAAGATTTTCGAGTATTAGCCTTTGCGAACATAAACCCAAACAGGGTATTATTTACAGGAAATAACCTGTAAAACAAAAACCGCTTGCTGCCTAATGTAAAGGGTATCTTAGGGTTTGACTGTAGGTCAAGCCAAATTTCATGCATCAAATCTTCTTTTGAAAGCTTGGTATTGGTTGTTTCAGGAAATAATGATAGCTGCGTTGACGATGGTACGACTAAGTACCTAAAAGCAAAAAAAGGGGAACGTTCTCGTTGTGTACTCATTGTGTTGGTTGTTTGAATCCTCAAATATATATGCTTAATCTATAATTACACTAAAAAGGGCACAGCGTATAACTGTGCCCTATATAATAAGTGGTGTTGTGCTATTTGTAAACATCCACCGCAACAGCCCATTGCCCATCGTTGGCGATGATGTCAAGGTAATATTCACCAGCTGAAAGGTGGCTTAGGCTGCTTTCGCCCTCCTCGCTCCGGGTAATCATAACTTCAGGAATGCCTCCTTCCTTTAAAATGGCCTTGCCATCTTCCACGACATACGCGTTGAACATACCGAATTGGCCAGCATTGAATTTGTACCTTAGCCTGGCTTTGCTTCCATCAATGGTAAAGCTTTGGGACTTCTTGGCACCATCGCCATCTAGCTCGGCTACAGTTACCCACTGTTTTTGCCTTTCGGGCTCTGAAGAGGATGATGTAGAGGAAGTTGTTTCCCCAGTGGTAGAACTGTCGGGCTTAGGATTAGAAACGGCAGCGACGACCAACAAGGCCACGGCTATAGTGCCACCGATTTTCCAGTTCTTTGGGATTGTCCTAGACATCCACAAGGCATAGAGCCCTACAGGAAAGAATAAGATGCAGAGTGCTACCACAACGAGTTTGTTGTCATACCACTTCGGGGAGTCATTAAATCCCCCTTGTTTTTGAAACGGGTCGTTCATTGTACTATTTAGTTTGATGTTAAGAATGTACAAATCTATGCCCTTAATTTGATATATGCAAGTCCCAAACAAAAAAAGGAGCAGCCGCCAATATTTGACAACCGCCCCTTAGTTAAGTGCCCTGCAAAGATAGCAGCTATTTTGTGTCCTACAAATATTTAGCGAGGTTTTTACCGTTGTAGAGAAGCTTGGTAGCGTGGTATGGGCTGTTGAACTCCTCGTAGGTTCTTACCATCAAGCCGCCTACTATCTCGAGGATGGTCAGTGTTTTTCCCTCTTGGTTTTGAACCTTGGTGCCGCGTTTGATTTGAGTATCCATTTGATTGATTTTGAAGCGTTTATTAATAATTACACAGCAAACATAAGCTCACGTTTTTCCACGTCCTAGTCTTTTCCAATATTATTTTAGATAAAAAAAGCCCCGGGGAATACCGAGGCTTTTTTAGGTTTAAAGCGACTTTATCATCTCGTCTAAGTTGCTATTGCTGGTCGGGTAGCACTTTGAATTATCGGCCATAACCCCTAGCTTAATCATCATGAGCGACAAATCATAGTCATACTTTTCAAGCTCTTCTGATTTGCGAGCTTCAGCTAAAAGTTTAGCGGCTTGGAGCATGTGGTCTTTTGCTTGCTGGAGTAATTCTTTAGTATTCATCTTGTTGATTTTGAAGCGTTTAATAATAATTACAGTGCAAACATAAGCTCAGATTTTTCCACGTCCTAGTCTTTTTGAAAAAAAAATGTAAATAAATATACTACGTAATATAAATATATCATATCTTTGCAACACAATCATTAATAATCATCAAAACAACTAGTTATGTCAACAACTAAATCAATCATCCGCAGCAAATACGAATTTGACGTATTTATCGGTTCACAGCCAGTATTAGATGGAGCTAACGCACTTGACCTTCAGATAGAGCGAGAAAGACTGGTGCGCAACGGCGCAGAAATTATAGACGTGACTGAAGATTCATTTACAATGGTAGATGAGTGGGACCAAAACACTACCCACAAATTTGAGTTGCGCTAATGCCTGCGTTTAAATATTAGCTTGAAGTAAAAAACAAACCCTTAAAATTTATGAATGTAAAAGACTCTACAGGAACGGTGGTTTACTCTAAAAAACAGCCTGATGATACTTTTGAGGCACACATCCTAACCGATAAGGCTTATGAAGTAGATTTCCATATGGAGCTAAATCGCATCGAGGGCTCAGGTAAAAGGGTCGAAATGCTAAGCCCTACAAAGGCCAATATATACTCGATACTAGATAGCGATTTACTAGAAGGAAAACTTGAATGGAAACCCAACAACTAATGTCAGCTCCAGAAGAAATACTAAACCTGATGGTTGCGAGGCAACTCAGGGATGCCCGCAAGTCGCAGGGCGTAAGCCAGGAAGAATTAGCCAACAGGCTAGGCGTAAGCCGCCAGCAAGTTATACAGATAGAAAGTGGGCGTAATTCGCCCTCTTTCTTGACGATAGTGAAATACTTGAAGGCTCTTGGCTTGTACGCGGCCCTACAGATAATGGACGAGGCCGAGTGGCAAAAATTCAAAACAGAGGCCGATGATAGCGGCCATGTAAACTTTAACTAACCTGCGTGAGGTGCATGGAGGGCTGCGAAGCAGGTGCGAAGCACGGAGCGAAGCGAACCCCGGAATGTGCCGACCCGAGCGAAGCGAGGGACACGCCCAAACAAAAAAGCCCCAGCATCTCTGCCGGGGCTTTTTAACTTATAAGTGAATTTTAGAATCCTACCTGGCTTACAGCCAAGTCGTGAGAACGGTACTCCTTGGTGTGGAATCGGGAAATGCTGACAATCTTCTTTTGCACCACGCCCTTTATGATTTTGCGGCATTGTAGGCTTGGGTTCCACATGAATTTTCCAAAGATAAACTGCATGCCACGGTCTTCAACAACGAGCCAGCTATCATTCTTGGTAGGCTCGTAAGGATAGAGCACCATGCCTTTTTTAATGGGCACACCGACGGCATCCATCAGCTCGGCATCGTAGTAGGCTTCAATGGCCTCGTCTAGCGGTTTGCGAAGCTCGACGATGGCGTCGTTCTTGCGCTGTTTAGCTTGCTTTACCTCCTCGTTGTACGGTTCTAATTCATCGAGCATCTTGTCATATGCTTGCTGGACTTCCATCTGAAGGGATTTACTACCCTCCTCGATTGAGCCTTGCTCATCGCCTGGGTCTGAGATAATTATTGGTTCTTTGGTCATTTTAAAATGGATTCTGAGTATTGAAATAGTTTTTTACAAATAGGGCTATTCTTGTCTTCCCCTTGACCTTGGAGTATAGCACTTGCGGCAAGTAATACTGAAGCTGCAAAGCCGTCGACGGCTGATGCCTTGTGCAGCATGGAGCCAAACTGAAGCGGAGTGCCTTCAACTTGAGAATGGAAATTATCCTCGTCGTTTATGGTCATGATTATAATTGCTTTCATGCTGCCTTATTTTCACGTACACAAAGGGTAATTGTCGCCTTGTGCCATCTTTTAGCACCGTGGATGCGCATTGCTTCCTTGATGGCCAGCAACAACATCTCACCAAATTGCGGCGGTGGCATCGTCATGCAGCCTTCGCTGTGCACGTCATTAATGCCGCCTTCGTGGAGGTTCAAACCACAATTGCGGCAATGGTAGAGCTTATCGCCAGTAAGGTCACGCTTAATGGTGACAGCTCCTGTACGATGGCAGATAGCCCAATACTGCTTCTTGTGGAAGTCAAATGTGTACGAAGCGTAAATGCCGGGCTGGATTACAGGAGCCCCGAGCTCGTTCGAGCTATCCGCAGGGTCAACGTTGGCGTTGAACCCGGCAAACTCCATGTCGGTAAGTACGAATATGGCATCATCGTACTTTTTCCTGTCGTTGGTCTTTGGGTTTCCTATTGTTTTCAGGAAGTGCCCACGCGAGGCAATGATATAGATGCCTCCCTTTTTGAAGGTTCCCGCCGGGAACCAAGACTCCACTTCAGCTCTGGTGGCTTGTGGTCTTATGTTGGGTATAATGCTCATTTAAATGGCGTTTAAACGGTTTAAGAATAAAGTTCAAGTTGTGTAGGTAACCATCGGACGAGCCTAGACTTGTGTATTCCTAGCTCGACTCCATGTTCGTTTTTGCCGTGGAAGTATAGTAAATCGTCCTCGGCTAGTATCCTGTATTGTACCTGCTTGTGTACCCATCCAACCTGTACGTCGTACACGTTGGTATCGACATTGAAAATGCCGTCACGAGGTAACTCGTAGTCAATCCTCATGGTTACTCGAACACGTACCAGTTGTGAAAATCCTTGTCCAATGGCTTAGAGCTAAGCATGAAGCGCACGTTGTTTACAGGCTGGCCATTGACGGTCAAGTCATAGCCATCGTATGCTCGGAGCGTATTCACGAGCTTACCGTGGCAAATTTTAACGTCACCAGATTCATAGTTCACGTTTACCTTGAAACTGCTGTCGTAGTCGTCGTGGCCGGGCTTTACAACCGCGACACTCAGTCGGTTGCGGCCTTCTATCCAGCGGAACAGACAACCATCATTCTGGGCGATGTTGAGCAGTTTACAGGCTTTCAGCGAGAAGTTGAGCTGATGCTTGCGCATGACGATACAAGGCGGTAGTAGCGATGTTTTACTTTGGTTTAAAAGAGACTTGAGGGAGATGATAGCCTCGGTCTTCTGATTGGTTAACTGGTTCATGGTGGTTCTATTTTGGTGGTGCGTAAGATGAACTGAAATGCTTTGTGGCAATGGACTCGATAAATTCAGAGCGGTTCGATGCGGTAATCGAAGGTTCAGAGTTTACTAGGTCGCAAAAAGTCCAGTTGATACTGATACCGTCCCGGAAGTCTAGGGTACTGGAAATAACCACGAAGTTTGCATTGTTCGGGTGTGGGTAAATATGAACCGAGTCGAAGTCAAAGAAGTGGTCATTAATTTTCACTCGGTCGCCGATGCGTTCAACGGTGTACATAAGGGGTGTTTATTGATTAAATAAAGAGGTTTGTGCAGGTTGTTTTTCCTTTCCAAACAGGCGCACCTTGACGTGGCCTTTCTGTAGGAAGCGTGAGCGGATTTCAGCCAACCCGGCCACTATGTTTACCTTGATATCCACGGCGTGGATAAACTTTTCACCGCCGTTAACCGTGCCCCTGTTGTTGACCTGGCTTATGAATACCAAGGCTACCGATGGGTAGCGTTTTTTAAACTGCTTGTACTGGTCGTAGGTGAAGTTCATGTACTGGAGCGAGTCGATGAACACGGCCACGAAGCGGCCTTTTTCCAACTTTGCCATGATATCGGCAAAGGTCATGTTGTCACCAAAGAAAAGACGCTGTGAGCCGATACCGTGCTCTTCCACTCTTTCCTGGAGTGATTTAGAGATGCGCTCCTCGCAAGAATTGTACAGCACCTTGCCGTGGCTCTCGGCTACATAGTCAGCGAGCTTCAGGGCTTCAACCGACTTGCCCGAGCCGCTCGGACCATAGAATAAGGCCGAGAACCCTTTTTCCGGGTGGCCGTATTTTTCAGCCCACGCAGGGCTAAACTGGATTATCTTGAAGTTCTTTGCCTTCAGGTCTTTAACTGATAGTAGTCTCATGACTTCTTGGTTTTGATGATGATGTTCTCGATAGTGGCCTCACTTAGATAAAATTTAGCGGCCAGCTGCTCGAAGATATAGTAGGTCTTCCAGTGCGGGTTTTTAGCCCGCAGCTGCTGGTATTCAGCGGCGATGTCTTGGTTCCTTCTTTGAACCCTGCTTTTATCCCTGGCCATTGATTCACGCGTTTAAATGCTTTTCAAATACATCTGCTCGAAGGCTGTCACCAGCCGACGGCATTCTTCGGTAGAGTGCTCCTTCAGCTTTTTTTTGAAGCCTCCGTAAGCTAGGCACCAGTTGTTGATGCGCTCCATGTCCACGATAAGCCCGGGCTTACCAGTGCGCAAGTCTGTACCCATTACCTCCCAGCCAAGCTCGTGAGCCATGTGGTAAATCTTGCGGAACATTGCCTTGCGCTCGTCTTCCACTGGTTTGTGAACAGCACGAGCCTTGGCGGGTACTTGCCTATTGAGGCTGTCGATTAAGTCCTTGGCCTCGGCAAAGGTTAAATCCTTGCTGGAGGAGCTGCGGCCATTAGTGAATTGGCGCACCAGGTGCGCCTTGCCGTCCATGATGCCGAGCTTAGCGAGCAAGGCATGTAGCACCTGACTCTGTTGGGGTGTAATCATCTTTGCCATGCTACACCTCCCTTTGCCAAATGGTGTCGTAATAGCGGTCTTTGATGTATCTGTCCGGGTCAACCGCTGCCCGGAATCCCGTCCGCTTCAGGTATGCCTTGTAATGCTTTACCTGTGCTAGGCACTTGGCCTTGTCGGCATCGGTAAGTCTATCCCACAGAGGCTCCGTGCGCTTGCGGTTAATCTTCTTGCCGTAGGCATTCCAAAACATGTCGAATGTGATTTCAACTGGTATCTGGAGGAGCGTGGCCGTCTTAGAGCCAGCCACCAGCGGCTGTAGCATGTCCTCCTTGACGGGGAACTTCACGCACAGCCACTGGTAGATAGCATCGTCGATAATGGCATCGACGTGGAAGTTCACGATGCGGCCATCGTCATCGTACAGGAAATAGATATTCCCGCTGAACTTCGTGGAGGTTAAAGAATACTGTCTCATTGCCGTAGTTTTTAGCCCTTTGGCTTGTGGTGGCTCATGCCAAAAACGATGGCCGAGGCAAGCGCAAAAAGCAGGATGATGATAATTGACTTAATCATGTTAAATGGGATTTGTGGGGGATAAAGCTGCCCGGGAGGGGATTGAACCCTAGTCGCCTCCTCTATTCGGCTCCGGGCATACCATTAGGCATTAGTGGCCGTTAAACGGCTACTCCTTCAGGGAATAGTAACTCTCGGTCAACTGGCCGTGAAGCATCGTGGCTGTCCGGATTGCCTTGACTGGCGCATCGGTGTGTAGCCGCACCCAGAACATGGAGGCGATAGGCTGCGTGTCGAGCGAGTTGTAGTCATACCGGCACAGGTAGGTAGTGTAACCCTTGGATAATAGTGCCTTGGCAATAGCGGCCTCGATGTCTTGACGCTCGCTGATGGCGATACCGTTAAAGGGGATGATTGAACCATCCTCCATCAGGAGGCCGTCAATAAACCACTCGTTCACGGTCACGTCGTCAAATGAAATCGCCATGCAGAACTTGCCAACGAGGAGCGGGTACTCAGGCTGGGTCATCATGCCTACCTCGTGCGTGACGGGTAACTGGCCGAGGCCGATTGGTTCCGGCTCGGGCGTGAGCTGGTCGGATTGCTTGTCGCAGCTAAAGCCGCTGAGAGCCATGATGCAGAGCATCGAGAGAAAAAGAAACTTCTTCATAAATGAATTTGGATTAAAAAAATGAAATGATCGTGGTGCGGATGTCGACTTCTAGGCTGCACCTTTGGCCTATTGTTGCGGCGGCTGGACTCGAACCAGCGACCTCCGGGTAATGAGCCCGTCGAGCTACCATCTGCTCCACGCCGCGGTAAAGGCGGCGGGTGGTTACCGTTCGGCAACCACCTGCCTGATTCAAAAACAACTCAATTACAACTTACACGTGCTTGATGTGCCATTCGGTCTGCTGGACAACCTCCAGCTCAAGCTTCGTGAATAACTTCTGAAGAGCCTTATCAGTCTCTACCGCAGTGCACAAGGACTTTGTGTCCAACTTGTGGTGAACATACTCTTCGGGAACAGCCTGTAATAGCTGCTCAAGGCGTTCCTCCTGATTTGCGGCTTTATTGCGACAAACAATCTTTGCCGCACCATTTTTGCTATAAGCCATAGCGTGGCCTAGTTGAGTTTTGCCCGTGGCTTTCACGAAGATTCGTACAAGCTCCTTGCACTCATCTTGCTCTGCTTCGAGTTCTTTTTTCTTAAGGTTTAACTCCAGCAGTCTTTCAGCGGCCTCGATAGCGGCCTTGAGCGTTGGGGTTTTCTGTGGTTTGGCGGCTGACTTTGCCATAGTTACAATGTATTTAAGGGATGATAAAAGGGGTTTAAGCCTTGGGCTTGATGTTGAATAGTTTGCTAAAAAACCGAGCGACCTTTTTGAAGAATGACACCACCTCGGGTACTTCCTTGAGAAGCTCAAGAGCCTCCTCTAGGATTTCGTAAAGGTCGCCGCTGGCGTTGCGGATAACCATGAACTCCGGGTTGTCCTCGCTGCGGCCTACAACCTCCACCTCTTCGCCGTCGTGGAGGCCACGGGCGTACAGGCGATTAAGTCCGGTCTCCGATTTGCCTACGGCCTTCAATTTGGCGGCTTGGTGGTTCAATACTTTTGCTTTCATGTGAATGCGTTTTATAAAAATTAGTGATTTGGATTAGCTGTTGGTCTATTTGGCTGTGCAGGGCGATGTGCTCGTTTGATAGCCAAGCATCATCGGGCAGCGGCGTGTCGCCTAGCCGCTGTTTTATGGCGATGGCGAACGGTATGCTTATCTTGAGCTTTACCGTTTCCTTCTTGGCCGTTATCCAAGCATACATGTTGTTCATGAGCTTGTCTCGCACCTCGTGCAGCGTGGCATCTTGCAGCGTCAGCTGCTTTGCCGGGGTGATGACGTTGAGCAGGTAAGAGCTAAAGGCCATCGGTATCTGTATGCTTATTTTATCGGTCATGTGCGTGGTAGTTGAATGTTCTTGTAACCTCTTTCAAGTATTACCCGGTGCGGCCAGCGGGTGGCCATCTTGGCCGCATCGTGCAGCTCCAGGTAATAGTTCTCGGCTTCTTGCTCGGTGAGCCCGCTGAGGCTGTCACCAGCGAAGAGGGCGATAAACTGGAGGTCAAGCTTTATCCATTGTAGAAGCCACCAGTCCCAGAAGTATGAGTTCCGGCGCATCTCGATGAACTGTGGCGATTGCTTGCCACCGTTGTGCATCTCGAGCCAGCGTTCGCCCTCGTCGAGTAGGAGTTCGCCGTACTTGGACTCTGTCCAGCCGAGCAGGGTGCAGATGCTGCGGCGTTTTGAATCGGCCAGTTGTTTGAACTGGCTGTTCAGGAATGCTTTGTTTTGTTCGTTGCTCATGGGTGTCTCCTGTGCTTAGTTTAAAGTTGCGGCGGCTGGTGTGCGGCCACCGGATTTGATTTTCTGTACTTCGAGCTTGAGGCGGCGCAATGACATCTCGCAGCGGCGCATCAATGTCTCGTGGTCACCATCGGGCAGGTTGGCGGTAAGGATGGCCTTGGCTTGTGTCCTGAAGAACTCGTCACGCTCGCGTTGGCTACCTGGTACCAGTTGCTGGTACCGTGCTCCAAAGCGGTCGAATATCTCGGCATAGCCTACCTTGCGGTAGTTGAGGCAGCGTTTAATCTTGGCCTCGAGTCCATCGGCACCCATCATGTACCAGCCTACAATGCCCTCCATAGCGTTGTACAAGGCTTTTACTTCCAAGAATGCAGGGTACTCTAGGTCACCCGCCTCGTCGAGTATAATTAGGGGAGTTTCGAGCGATTTTACATAGAAGCTCAGGTCTTCAATCACGTCCTTGAGGCGGCCTGTGCTATCCATGCCGAACGCTTGTGCCAAGGCTCGTACAAACTTTTGCTTGGTCTTGAAAATGGAGCAGTCAATATAGGCCACGTTGGCGTGGGTGCGGGCGTACTCGCGGGCCGCGTGTGTTTTACCGATGCCAGCCTTGTCGCAAAACAATCCAGCGGTTGACCAGTCGCGGCAGCGGTCGAGCTGGGTAACGATGTACTGGTAAGTAGGCGTGAAGGCGGTAGCCCAAGCGGCCTCTTCCTTCAGCTCGACGTTGAGGTTGCGCGCAATCTCTACCCACTTGCGAGGGTTCATCTTGTTTTCGAATGTAGCCTCGTCCACTGCACCGTTGAGGATACTGTAAACTGCGGTGTTGATACCCAGCGCGCGGGCGTGTGCTGCTTGGCTAGGGTAGTTCTTGCGGTCGGCTTTAACTGCCTCCCAGATTTTCATTAACTGTTGGTTATTCATGGTAATCGCGGTTGTTTGATGAATATTTAAAGGTCTTCTAATGCTTTTTTGGTCCAGTAGTCGGGGTCGCTAGTGTCCTCGGCTATCTTCTTTACCGGGGCTGGCAGGTCAACCACGCCCTTGGCGTCTTGTAGCTGTTCCTTTTGCTTGCCCTTGACGGTGAACAATGCCTTCACACGCTCGCTGTTTGCGGCCTCCTGGGCTTTCTCGTTCACCTCGGCCAAGGTGTTGGTCACGTGGCTTTCCAGTTTTTTGTTGAAGCCGTGCACCTTGTTGGCGTAGTGCTCATCCTCGGCGGTCCAATCTAGGCGGGCTTGAGGTACACGCTTGACTCGTTCGAGCACGAAGCGGTAAGAGCCGTCATCGTTGCTGGCCAACACCGTGTCGAGGTTCTCGCTGTCGAACTTGAGCGTCCAGTCCACGTGCTGCAACCTTCGGAACTCCAGGTCGAAGCAATCGTAAAGGAGCTTCTGTCCTTGGAAGGTCACGTTCACGCCCGTGTTGGTGATGCGGTTGGTGAACCCTGTCGTTTCGCCGAACATCTCCAGGTATTCCTCGCGGCTCATCTCCTTTGCAAGGCCAAGCTCCACCAGTTGCATGAAGCTGTCCAGCCATTGCTGCTCGCGTCCGTTGAGCGAGCGGTGGTATTCAACCCGGTCACGTATGATGTGGTATCCTTCATCCAGCGTGTGGAAACTGTGCTTGTGGGCGTTGAGCCAGTCCATGTTCGGCTGGTTATCCTTCTTGGACGTGATGTTGTGGCCGCTCCACCCGAATACCTGCTCTTGGAATACCTCGGAATTGAGCCTGTCAAAGAAGTTCTCGATGGTCTTGTCCGGTGCGTTGCCGACCTTGGCAAAGCGGTGCATCTGGCTCACGGCGTTGTAGGTTGGCACCATCGCCTTGTGCTGGTAGTTGTCCGTCAAGAACTCGCGGAAGTAGTAGTACTTGCCCGTGAGGCGGTGTATGTTGTCGATGGCGTTCTTTATCGCCAGCTTGATGTTCTTCGTGTTTTCCTTGCCGATGGTATAGCCCACGATGTAATCGTTGTAGGGGTCGTATATGGCCATCAGCTCAAGCCTTGCTTGGTAATCTTGCTTCTTGTAGCCCTTCTCGTCGTAGTACTCGTTGCGGAAGTAAACCTCCACTGTCCATCCATCGTACTCGAACAGCTTGCCAGCCATGTTGGGGCGTTCGCGCCTGATGGCCTTCTTGCCAACTTGGGTAAACTTGGCCTTGCCGTGGCGTGATGCGGCTAGCTCGAAGTTGTTTTCTACCCTGTGGCGGCGCACCGTCGATGCGCTGATAGTATCCCAGCCTTGAGCCTTGGCCTCGGCGTTGTAAATCCGCTCCACCTGCGTGTCCTTCAGGTTGCGGGGGTCGGCAATCAGGCGGAGGAGCAGTTCTATCTGCCCCTCGGCCTCTTTGAACTTCGAGCGGTTGGCGTTACCCATCCCGCCGTGTACCAGCGAGCTGTAGCCGCTGGCCTTGTACTCTTCCATCGCCGTAATCATGCGGCGGTACGATGTAGGTAAACCCGTGTTCTCGGCTTGCAAGAACTCTATCACTTGGTTCCAGTACTCGGCCATCGAGCCGAATACCTTTTTCCACTCGGCCTTGTTTGGCAGCTGCTTGTACATGATGTGCTGTAACCAGCTGGCCTGTATCGTGTACTTTTGCACGAGCTGAGGCGTGAGCTTGCGGCTGTCGGGCAGCATGAAACCCATGTAGTAGCTGCGGGCTGCTTGGTCAATCTCGAAGCCAGCCTTCAAACTCTCGTAGCGGGCAGATGCCTCGACGTTTTCATAAACCCCGGCCAGCATGTCCTTGTACTGCGGCCAAAGCGTGTTGTATCTAATCCATCCTTGGCCGTTGTTCCATGTGCCCTGCCAAGCAGATTGGCGTTGGATGCCTTTACGGATAGCATCATCCTCAACGCCGAGGCTTATAAGCAATTCAGCCGATACCCAAGCCTCACCACCTTGCCAGTGTAGTTGCTGGCCGGGAGTGTAGTGCGTTGGTGCGGTTATCGGTGTCATTGCAATGGTAGCCATGTTGCTTACTTGCTTTGGGTTGGGTAAATGCCTGTGCAGATTTGCTTGGTCAACTGGTCGTCGTCCTCCGTGGCCATGAATAGGGCCGCGGCATCTTTCTCGGCGTACAGGTAGCCTATGTAGGTGCCTGAGCCGACTGCAATCAGTCGGCGTTTGCCATTGGTAGAGTCCACCAGTACGGTTAGGCTTTCGGGGTAAATCATTCGCGCTAATTCGTACACGTCTGTGGCGAATAGTTCGTTTTCCGATTCATTGCTGTAGATGAATACCTCTTGTTTTGGGGTAATCACTTCCACCTTGAATTCGCCTGTATTGTATGGCTTTTTGTCAAGGCGGTTGTACAGTTGTTTTGTGCATTCAGACTGCACATTGAAGGCCGTGGAGCGTGAAGTCATTAGTGCACATCCACGTATAGCGAATAACTCTAGCTTGGTTCTTGCACTCAAATCGAAGGAGCCTTCTTTGAAAAGGGCATCCACCTGGAATACTATTGGTTGATTCATGGCTAGTTGATGGTTGATTTGATTGGATGGATTTGGCAACGGCAGTTGTATGCAGCTGGCAATTCGATGTCAGTATACTTGTGGATATCCTCGTCGTGGATTGGCAGGAAAATCACGTTGTCGGTATTGGCTTCGAGCGTGAACTCCTTGGCTCTGCAAAAGTCTCCGGGTTCTTGAACCTCGACAAAAAATGCCTTGTTACCGCGGATGAGCTCGAGCATTACATTTATCCATTTGCCATTCAAGTGTAGGCGGGCTTTGCGGCCTAATCCGAAACCTTCGAGAGAGATTACCTTGCCTCCGGGCAGAGTGCATGCGAAGCGAGGTTGTGGGCTGTAGCTGATATTGCGTTTTGACATGGCTAGTTGATAGTTTTAGTTGAATCAATTGCTGCCTTGAGGCTGTCTTTAACCATCTGACTTAGGCTTTCTTGAGTTTCCGAATCATTAGAGGCGCTTAGGTTAATATGGCCTATGAGCGTTTTGATTTCGATGCTGACTTTAGATGAGGATTCAGGAGCATCGGCAGCGTGATTGCCTCGGTCGGACTCGGCTGCGAGTTTCATAGCTCTGTTGAATACATTGCCCATACAGCTGGCTTCCCCGCTATAACTATTCATGGCTTTTGTGAGCTCGCTACTGAAGGCTCGAGCATTGTCGTAGCTGTCGTTGAGGCCTTGTGGCAGGTTCGTTTTGCCGACAAAATCAATAGTTAAGCCGCGTTCTTTGGTATGGGATGCCATGATTACCCACTCACCAACATTTTGATTAGATACAGCGGCAAGGTATAGGTTCTGAGCCTTGTTGTAGCCCAGCCAACCTGGTGTAAATAATGCATGTGTCGCAGTATTGCCGATGAATGCCATGACCACATGGCCGTCCATTACTGAGGTCATAGCCTCGACGATGTTTTTGAATTCTCTGATGTTCATTGGTTGTGCTGAATTGATGATTTGAAAATTTAGGCGGTCAGGAGGGGGAGTAGCTTCTCGGCTCTCTGTGCGATGCGTTGCTTGTCTGCTTCGCGTTTTTCGATGTAATCGTAAATGGCATCCCATACTCTGATATACATCTCGTCGCTTACGCCGGGCTCTTCATTGGTTACTCGGTACAATTGCCTCACCGAGATTCCTTTGTTACTGTGTTCGGCTATCTTCTGTTTTTCGAAGTAGCTCAGGCTCTCGAGGATGGCCTTTTGTGCCGCCGTCGTTTGCCTTGTGGGTTTGGTTTCTGATTTTGTCATATCTTTGCGTTTGACTGGTTAATTATTGGCGTTTTAGATTCGTTTCGCCGTTGTTCCGTGGCAAAGATATAACCACTGGTTATATTTATCCAAGTTTTTTAGTAATTATTTTTACCTTGAGGTTATATTTTTTATAACTCAAAACATAACTCATTGATTATGAGCGACAACAAACTAAGGCAAGTAAGAAAATATTTAGGTATAAATCAGAAGGAGTTATCCGATATACTCGGAATAACTCAAGCTTACGTCTCTAAAATGGAGTCAGACGAGAAGCCTATAGGCAAAGAGGTTATAAAATTATTGTCCGAAAGGTATAATATAAGTGCAGAGTGGTTATTGCTGGGGATTGGCGATATGGTTGCTAAAAATAATGTACATAAACCCAATGCCGTACTACTTGACACCGCTGCATTAGCTTCATATTATGCCTTTGCAGAGAAGGCTCCAGAAGTAGAAAGCTATATGATAATACCGGACCTACCGCCGCGATCAGATATGTATATAGCGGTCAATGTTTCTGGCGATAGTATGTGGCCAAGTATCAACGATGGAGATATTGTTGTATTTGACCCAAATGCACTTGATTTAATCAAGGAGGATTCTGTTCATTTGGTATCTTTGAAGTCTGGGCTATTGCTAATAAAGCGTTTGCGTTCTGTGATAGATCGCGGTAGCCCTAACTTTGGCAGGATAGCCCTCTGCTCTGATAACGAGATGTATAAAGACCAGTTTGTAGATAGGGACGACATAGCATCTTTGCTTAGAGCCGTTAGAAGAATTACAAAGGTCAATTTATAGAATTTAACCAGCGTCCCGCGTCCCAAAAATGCGTCCTTTTATGACATTTTGAATGAAAACTAAAAACGTTGCCCTTTGGGCAATAAAAAGCCCTGTATTTGCGGTACAGGGCGTTATTAGAATAAACCTATAATGTATTTAAATCACTCAATAGTGGCCTTATATGGCGTTTAAACGGGGTTAAAATGTACCTAGAATCCACCTAAAATATACTTTTGTGACAATTCGTATGAAACATTAAAACCGTTTAAAATGCGTGTAACTTGCTCATTTTGTGCGATTTATGCACATTTTTATATCTTTCCTTTTTATGACATTTCGTTTACCCCCCTTTACATTGAGCAGGCATTTCGAGGCCAATAATCACTATTATCATGGAGTCCTACTAGTGGACAAGGATTTTGCAAGCCTGAGCGTTGATACCATACTTGTCAACCAAAATGTTAGAATTTTATTTCTAGAGAATACTCATATTGAGAAGGAACAAATTTATTTTGAGTATTCTTACAGAATGCCTACCCCAGGGCTTAAAGCTGCTTTCCATCGATACGATTTAAACACAGGTCAATCTACTCAACTAGAATTACCCAACAGGATATATTTCTCCATCAACAGGCTTGATAGCACACGTTTTGTGGCCAATGGGTATAGTTACCACCTGATTTTAAGCAATGACCTTGATAGCTTGAGTTGGTATCCGTTCAGGGGAATCGTACCGATCCCTTCCCTCACTAAAATATCCTGGGGCAATGTGCATGTAGTCAATAGTAACAGAATTATACGCGTTCAGCGCCGCATACAGCAACTTAGCCCTACAAGCGCTCCTGAAAAGTTAAACGTAGTTGTAGTAGATAGCATGAATTACGAGCTCCATTCTTACATTTTGAACAACAGCACTTACTTCAACTATCCTGCTTTTAGGTATCCAATTTCGGTGAGCCCTGATGGCAATGCGGTTTATGCGTTGGGGCAATGTGGCGAAGGAATGGCCATTCTTCAGGCTGGGGTGCCAAACCATATCTGCATAACTAAGCTAGACTCAAACCTTAATTTAATTTGGACTCGAAGCCACGGGGAGGGCCAGGATATATACTTCGAGGCTTATAGTGTTCAAGCAACTCAGGACGGTGGTTGCATTATATCTGGCTCAAAATATGATTTAAACCCCAATTTTGTCCGTAATGGTTACATCTTAAAACTAGACAGCGATGGTAATCTAATAAGCAACATAGACCTAGGGCCAATACAAACCAAACTGAACATTTACCCCAACCCAAGTAGCGGCACTTTCTACCTTTCAGCGTTGCCACAAGATGAAACCTTGGTCAAAGTATTCAACATGGCGGGGCAACAGTGTGCTGAATTTAAGCTTAACCTTGGCGATAATAGCTTCTCGCTAGAATCATATCCTCAAGGTACTTATATCGTACAGGTATGGACTGGCGATAAAATATTGGACACCAAACTCGTTGTGAAAGAATAAACCCTACAACCGCCCGCTACCCTCCTGCGCCAGGGATGGTAGCGGGCGCCGAAGGCGCTCCCGTAGGGACAAGCAACGCGCAGCCGCGCACAGCCCGACGGCCGTAGGCCGGGGCGCCCAAAAAAAATGATACCAGCATTATACTGGTACCATTTAAGAGACAACAACTACTATTCTTGGGTTCACAACGCTTGCAAATCAATAACCCTATCGTTTCACAGCAATAAAGGTAAAATGATTGTTGGCGTTTAACTTAAGTGTTTTATAAAAAGGCTATTTGGCTTTACGAATGGCCGAATCGGCTATATGTATAGCCTTTGGGGGTAATTAGTCGTACTGTTTTAAGTAATCCAAAAGGCTTTGTTTTCGGTCGTTCGAAACGGGTAGTTCATCGTTGTTCGACATGATGAGGAAGCCGCCATCTCGTTTAAGGTGCATCTTGATGTAGTTGAGGTTTATCATGTACGACCTGTGTACCCGCATGAAGTTGAAATTGCTTTGCAAGCGTTCGTATTCTGAAATGCTTTTCGATACCACTATTTTGTTGTTGGGCTCAGGGTAGTTAAGCACAAAGGTGGTGTACGAGCCATCGGCTTTGAGGTATATAATATCGTTGACCGGGATGAGGTGCAGGCCTTCGGCCGTGCGCAACGCTATTTTACGGGCGGCATCGTCTGGGTTTTGCCATTGTTCTTTCAAGTTGGCATAGGCTTGTTTTTCCTGTAATTTGTCGCGTAGGCTCAATTTCGAGGCGCGGAGTATGGCGCGTTCCAGTTGTGGAATTTTAATCGGTTTCAGGAGGTAGTCGATAGCCGATAACTCGAAAGCGTTAACGGCGTATTCCGTATATGCCGTTATAAAGATTATCTGGAAATCCACCTGTTCTGCATCGAAGAAATCAAGGATTTCCAAGCCTGAATAACCGGGCATTTCAACGTCGAGGAATACAAGGTCGGGTTTATGTTTGTTGATGGCCTTTACGGCATCGGGCACGGAGGGGGCTTCGGCCAACACGTTTACCTGGGGAAAATTTTCGGCCAGAATCAAGCGCAAGGTTGCCCTGGCCTTTTCGGCATCATCCACAATTATACAGCTAAGGTTATTCGACATAGTTTTTTGAAATTATTCGCTAAGCTAGCACGGCTCTAGCTATGGGTTCTGTAAAGTTGTTGAATATAGGCTTTGGGTTTATGAATGTGTGTTTTCACCTGATAAGTAAATCCATAGTTTCACGGTGGTGCCTTTGGCCATACCCCATTGATCGTGTTTGTCTATGAGCTCTAGTTTAATAGGATGCTCTAGGTCTTTGTTCAACAAGTCGATTCGGTTATGGATGGCCGACATGGCGAAAGAACTGTGCTTGCGTGGTTTTTTGTTGTTGATTTCTTGCGATGCTTTTCGGCCTATGCCATTGTCGTCGATCGCGATGTAAATCAAGCGCTCGTCGATAAACTCAAAGCTTATGCTTAATTTTTTTACGCCCTTTTGGTGCATCAAGCCGTGTTTAATGGCGTTTTCGACAAAAGGTTGTACAATCATCGAGGGAATTTGCAAGTCTTGCCAACTGGATAAAGGTGTCTCTATATTATATACAAACTCGTCTTGGTCAAAGTTAAGTGCCTCCAACTCAAGGTACAAGTTGAGCCCTTCTACTTCTTCGCGGAGCGAAATATATTGCCTGCCAGAAAAATCTAGCATCATGCGCATCATATCCGAAAAGCGCCCTAGATAATCGTTGGCATTCGATTTTTCATTTTTGAAAATGAAGCTTTGTATCGAGTTGAGCGCATTGTACATGAAGTGTGGGTTCATCTGCGAGCGCAAGGCGTACAACCTCGACGAAGTAAGCTGTTGTTGTAGCTGGGCTTCGCTCGATAAACGTTGTAGCTCGGCTTCTTTGTTGCGCTGACGCCTTAGCAATAGCCCTATCAGTAAACTTACAGAACCCAGTATGAGTGCTAGTTTTAACCACCATGTTTGCCACCAAGGGGTAAGTACCCGCAAAGGGTAACTAAAAGTATTGATAACCGATTGGTCTTGTTTTGAATGCAGCCTAACCTCCAGGTTGTAGCGCCCTGGCTGCAAGGGGGGCAGTTCTATCTCAGCCCTTTGGTAGGGAACGGTCTGCCATTGGTGTCCGGCTATATCCAACTTGTATTCTAGCTGGTATGCCTCGCGTGAAAAGTAGCTGACGTAGTCAAAGACAAACCGTACACTTTGGCTTTTTCTGAGCTGCCATAAGTCGGCTAAACTGCTCCTCTGGCCATTTATCTGTACATTTTTTAAGCGAAACAGAGGCTTTACCTGCGCTCGAGCCTCTTGTATGTTTACTTTTAGCAGGCCCTCGGGCACAACCAGGTAAATGATGCCCTTGTACACGGCAATGTCTGTAATACTCCGTGGATTAACGCCCAAAACAGCGTTATAGTTAAACACTTGCCCGTCGGGGCTAATCCTGTCAACACCTGCATTGCTCAAAACCCAAAAACCATCGTCGCTGGCTAAAATCCGCCGGCAATGCCCTGACTTTAAGCCTTCTGCTGTATTGTAGCGTTTTACAACCGCGTTGTTTTTAAATACGAGTATGCCTTCCGTAATACTGGCTACCCAAACACTACCGTCCTTCCCCCATGCAAGGTCAACCGCAGCGATGGAAGCTCCCGTAGGGGTACTTAACCGGCGTTTATACAGGGTCTCCATATCAATCGTATACAAATCATCAGCAGCGCCTATCCATGCTAGGTTTGTATTTTCCTGAAGCCGCACAAACCTGGTTCTGGCATTGTGTATTACATACTTTTCAAACTCGTTTTGCACGAAGTTTGCCGACTTTAACTTTGGCCATTTACTAGGAAGCACGGTACCCTTTTTAACTAATATTTCGGTTGTTTGTGAATGAGCATTAATTTGAATATCGTCACTCAGCTTTTCCCTTTCCTTTGCCGCTTCATCGTGTATGATGTACTTTTTAGCAGCTAAAAGTATCGTTCCGAAGTTGAATCTAATTTCGGCTTGTTTTTCGTTGTACAATATCCGGTCTAGTTCCAAGGGGGCATCCGATGTCCAATCCTGAACAAACACACCTTGTTGGTCATAGCAGCGTAAGGCAGATCTCCCACCTACGTAAAGCATTCCTTGGGCATCCACGGCTACAGATTTTACCCGCCAATTGGCCTCGTTGGGTATCAACAAAGAGATATCGAGGTTCGAAACGCCCAAAACGCCCTCGTGCAGCGTGCTAATCCAATAGTTGCCTTCAATGTCTTGTACCATCGAGGTGCAATCTAGAGGCTGGAAGAATCTTTTTTTTATCTGGCCATTTTCAAAATACCATATTCCTTTCGAGCTGAATAACCATAACCCAGGCTGGGCCTTCATTTGGCCCCAATGATAATATAATAAACTGGGTTCTGCGGTTTCAAGCGGTATTGGTATTATGCCTGCCTTAGGGTCTATATGGTATATGGTGTCTAGCGAAACTTGTTGGGGCATTAGATATAGCTTGCCGCCTAATTCATTGAGCTCAAAATCACCTTTTTTTATGATGGGGTAACGTTCCTTTACTGTTTTACTATCGCCAATCAATATTTGGTTATCTCCTCGGAGGACTATTTTGCCATTTGTACTTATATAAGCATCAAGGTACAGAAGGTTGGGATTTTTACTCCAGTCTTCCAACTTCGTGATGTATTTTAACCGCACCGTTTTCAAATCGAAAACACCGATACCAACTGTACTAATCACAATCAGCTCGGTTTGGGTTAAGCCATAGCCTAATAAATTACCCTCCAAAGTCTGGTCGTTCAGGTTCAGTACTTTAAGGCTATCGCTATGGGTATAAAAAAGTTCATTCGAGAAATTATGGCACCAAACTCGGCCTAATTTATCTTCCTGGATGTTGGTTACACTCGTGCCCTTGGCATGCTCAAATGGTAAATGTTCACATCTTGCGCCGTCATACCGTACTAAACCCTCTGTGGTGGCAAAGTACAAATGACCCGAACTGGCCGCAAAATTATGGTAAACGGTGTTCGATGGTAGCCCGTTGCTGGTGTTCAATCTTATAGAATAAGGGTCTTGTGCCTTCAACACGAGGGTAAAAGCACATAGGAATACCAACCAAGCAATACTTTTTTTAGTCATTTTTTTGGGCGTTCCCCCTGCTGCTGCGCACCGGGGTCGGTGTGTTCCAGGCTCGCTGTTCGCTCGGCCCTCCTGTCGTCGGGCGCACCTGCGGTGCCCTTCCACCCACCTAACGCAAGCTAGTCTGAATGGCGGGCTAACCCGCAAATGTACTGTATCTTTGGCTCATATGGCTACAAAATTCATGAATCTGCTGTTTCAATCCACGAATATGCCTGTTTGATACACGAATGGCTATGGCATGCTGTTTCTGGCCTTATGTAACACCTCGCCAAACAGAGGCTTAGAGTATGTTTGGATTTTGGGTTTCGAGGGAAAAACGAGCTATTTTTTGATGAGCTTGCTTTAAAAAATGGGCGCATAGTGGGGCTACGCAACTATTTTTTAAAGCAAAAATCATCCGAAAAAGAGCTGTTTTTCGCCGGAAGCTAAAGTCCAAACATACTCTTAATAAACCAATCTTTTTTCGGAACTTTGCAACCACAATAATAGTTTATAGAGGCACATAAATTTTTAGCCATGTCAAAAACCGAATCTATCAAGCAGCTACAAGCAGCTTCCATGATACAACGCGAAATGAGTACCATCGTCCGTAATGAAGGCCCTTTGCTCTACGGCAACGTCATGACTACTATCACTCGCGTACGTATGACCCCCGATCTTGCGCTGGCACGTATTTATGTCAGCGTGTTCACCCCCCTCAACAAGGAGGTGGTGGTCGATATCCTCAACCAGCACAAATCTCAAATGCGCTGGGAATTAGGTAAACGCATCGGTAAACAAGTACGCCACGTACCCGAAATCGAGTTCTACATCGACGAGACACTCGATGAAATGGACCGCATCGACGAGCTGTTTGCTAAAATCAACGATCCTAAGTAATAGGCTCAAAATAAAAAGCCCCGCTAGTGTAAACTAGCGGGGCTTTTTATTTTGAGCTTCCAGATTAAGGAATCAAGTTGTTGCGGAAGTTGTCCCATTCGGCTTGATCCGAGTTGTACGTTACATCACAACCATCATCGGCGGCTTGTGTCGTAATGTTCTGTACACGGTTGTCTGGGTTAGGGTGTGTACTCAAGAATGCTGGTCCTTGCGAACCTTGACCACTATCAATCAATTTTTGGAAAAATCCGGCTGTGCCTTCTGCCGAGTATTGTGTGTCGCAGAGGTATTTCACAGAATATTCGTCGGCTTCTTTCTCCATGCTGCGGCTAAAGCCAAGCAGTGATAAACCCGCGGCCATGTCACCTAACTGCGAACGGTTGGTACCCAATACCACGTCGAGCAAAACGCTCAAGCCATATTGCGTTGTCATCTGGTCGGTAGAGTGGCGGCGGTCGGCGTGGGCCATTTCATGACCTAGTACACCAACAAAATGATCTTTTACATCTAGGAATTTAATTAAACCGGTGTATACGAAAATGTAACCACCTGGTGCGCAGAAAGCATTCAACACCTCATCGTCGATGATGTATACTTCCCACTCGAAGTCGTCCTTGTGGTTAAAATCATCAGAGGTCAACAACTCGTTCTTGATGTTTTCCACGTAAGCGTAGGCCGCCGCGTATTGCGTACGGTCCAACACTGGGTACTGGGTTGGGTTGCTCAAAATCTCGTCGCGAAGCTGTGCGCCAAGCTCAATATCTTGCTGCACCGTGAAGATGTTGATACCGCCATCCTTACAAGAGAAGTAAACGGCGCTAATCACTACTCCCATCAGCAGGAGTATATTAAATCGTTTGATGTTCATCGTCTTTAGTTTTTATTGTGGGTAAAAATAGGGGAATATTATAAACCGAACGTAAAAATATGCCCGTAAAATATTCGATAAATCATTTTTTATGCCAATTGTGACAGGTTTAGGGGCTGCCATCTCGCTCGGTTCTAATTATTTTCAGGAAAAATTGCTCAAACCCGCAAATTTCAGCCGCATATATCCCAACTTTGCAGCACCTAACTAAGTTTTGACATGCAAAAAGACACCGTCCTTATCATTGGCGCTCTCGGGCAAATTGGCACCGAGCTTACTGAAGCCCTACAGCAAATTTACGGGCAAAATCACGTTATCGCTGCCGATATCGTTGAAGCCCGTAACCTACCCACCTTTAACGGTATTTACGAGCATTTAAATGTGCTGGATAAAGAAAATACAGTTAGGCTAATCAAAAAACACAACGTTACGCAAATCTATCTTCTTGCAGCGGTGCTTTCGGCCCGTGGCGAGCAAAACCCTATGTTTGCTTGGCGTTTGAACATGGAAGGCTTGTTCAACATACTTGAAATTGCCATCGAGCATAAAATCAGCAAGATTTTTTGGCCGAGTTCCATCGCGGTTTTTGGCACACAAACACCCCGCGACAACACGCCTCAACATACCGTTACCGATCCTACCACCGCCTACGGCATCAGTAAATTTGCCGGCGAACGCTGGGTAGAATATTACTTCCTTAAACATGGCCTCGATATCCGCAGTATCCGCTACCCGGGCTTGATTAGCCACAAGGCCATGCCTGGCGGTGGTACCACCGATTACGCCGTGGACATTTACCACAAGGCGCTGGAAAATAATTTTTACGAGTGTTTCCTCAGCGAGCGCACTTACTTGCCCATGATGTACATGCCCGATGCATTACGCGCCACCCTCGAGCTTATGCATACCGATGCGGCCAACGTAAAGGTGCGCTCTAGCTACAACGTGGGTGCCATGAGCTTTGCCCCGCTCGAAATTGCTGCTGAAATACAAAAGCATATCCCCGATTTTAAAATAGCCTACCAACCCGATTTCCGCCAGCAAATAGCAGATGGTTGGCCCAAAAGCATTGATGATACCCAGGCCCGCCTCGACTGGAACTGGAAACCCGAGTTCGACCTCGCCAAGATGACCACCGATATGCTCGATAACTTGCGTAAACGATTGTAGTTTTTATTACTTTTTTGGGCGCTGCGCTGCTAGGCGGGGCGTATGCGATACGCCCCTACCTTCGCATCGCCGCTGTCCTTCGGGTGCGCTGGACGCTTAGTGCTACGCACCGCGGCTTTCAGCCGCGCCCTCCGGCCAGCTAGCGCGGAAGGCCAGCTAGTCACGTTTCCTGCGCCAGGGATGGTAGCGGGCGGCGAAGCCGCTCCCGGAGGGACAAGCAACGCGCAGCCGCGCACAGCCCGACGGCCGTAGGCCGGGGCGCCCAAAAAAGAACAAATGATGATAGGAACAAATGAGTAACTGACGATGTGCCTGTTTAGGACTTAATTAAGCGCCCACACCTCGACCCTGTGCTCGAAACGCAGGTATAATTTACCGTTTTGAATGCTGATTTGTTGCACGCTACCCGGCTCAATGTTGGCGGGTAGTGGGATGGGCTTGGTTTCAAAGCTTCGCATATCAAAGCTATACCAAAGCCCTTTTAGTTGGTAGATGAGTTGTGTACCCTGTACTTCAAATGTTTGAATACCAGGTATATACAAGGTTTTAAGGTAAGCCCCAAAATTATCGAAAAGCAGTACCCCGATATTAGGATCGTTGGCGTAAAGCTGATTATCAAGCTCCCGGAGCTGGCGAGGATTAAAGCGACTACTGGGGCCAAGCACCAGGCTAAGGTCTTGGCCCTCGCGCAGTAAAGTGCCATCGCCTGTAATGTTGAGCAGCTTGAAATTGGTGATATCGTATAGCCACAGCGAGTTTTGGTTCGACATGCAAAGGGCTTGCACCTGGTCGTAACCTAGGTCGTTGAGCCGCAAGGTATGTTGCGGGTTCAGCGTCCTGTCGAGTATGATTACTTGCTGATAATCAGGCACAAACAGTAATGTATTGAGTGGGTTGCTAGGGTCGACGTGCTTGATTTTACCCAAATTATTGTTGTTGAACCGGAACAAGAGTTTACCCTCGGGGCTGTATTTGTCGAGGACATTCTTGGCGTCAAGTAGGTATATTTGACCAAGTTTATCGGTAAACATTGCCGTGGCCGAGATGTCAATCTGCGCAAGTTGTTGCCAATTTTGCTGGGCTTTTGTACCGCAGGGCAGAACCAACAACAGCAATACCGACCAAGCCAACCAGGTGTTTTGGATGTAGTGTATTGACGGATATGCTCGGCTGGTTTTGGTCATTTTGCGAGGAGGTGAGGCAACTAATAATGATGAAATTCCGTTTTTTTGCTAAGATATTCTATAAAACGGCGTATTTTTGTAAAAGGTTAAATGCATTTGAATATGAAAGAGATAATAATTTCAGTTCCTGATAGCAAGTACAAGTTCTTTATCGAGCTTGTCAATAAGTTGGGATTCGCAAAGGTGAAAGAGCAGGTGCCTGGGGATTCCGTAGAGGATATCTTGCGGAATATTCAGCAAGGTTTTGTGGAAATGAAGCAAATCCAAGAGGGTAAACTTAAGACTACACCTGCAAAAGAGGTATTAGATGAACTTTGAAGTTGAGCTAAGCCCAAACTTCACCAAAGAACTCAAACGATTAGTCAAAAAATATCCTTCGCTCAAATCAGAAATTAAAGAAATAGTCAATCAACTTCAAGAAAACCCTACACAGGGTGTACACTTGGGTAATGATGTGTACAAAATAAGGTTTTCAATTGCTTCAAAAGGAAGAGGCAAATCAGGAGGAGGTAGAATTATCTCACTTGTAAAGGTGATTGATAGTGTGGTTGTATTACTTACCATTTATGACAAGGGTGACATTGACACGATAAAGGATCATCACATACAAATATTGATGGAGCCTTACCTATGACAACTCCTTACAAGCCCTGTATAAATCATGCCAATCCTTACGTTCTTTCATCACCGTTTCGAGGTATTCCTGCCAAATGCCGGTATCTTGGCCGGGGTCTTTGATAATGGCACCCGATAATCCAGCGGCAATATCTTTAGCATGTAGTTTGCCATCGCCGAAATGTGCGGCCAAGGCTTGTCCATTGTTGACCACCGAGATGGCCTCCGCCGTACTCAAGGTTGAAGATGGCGATTTCAATTTCGTTTTTCCGTCTTGGGTCACACCGTTCCGAAGCTCTCTGAAAATGGTTACCAAGCGTTGTATCTCGGCCAATGGAGCCGTACTGGCAGGTATTTCCAGGGTTTTACCTAGTTTTTCCACGCGGGTACGTACAATCTCAACTTCTTCTTCTAGGCTAGCGGGCAATGGCAGTACAACGGTATTAAAACGGCGTTTTAGAGCGCTCGATAGTTCATTGACCCCTTTGTCGCGGTCGTTAGCTGTAGCAATCACGTTGAAACCACGGGTTGCCTGCACCTCAATGTTCAACTCCGGAACAGGCAAGGTTTTTTCCGACAACACCGTGATGAGCGTATCTTGCACGTCGCTGGGGATACGGGTTAATTCTTCCAGGCGGGCTATTTTACCCTCTGCCATAGCTTTCATGATTGGCGATGGCACCATGGCTGCTGCGCTTGGGCCTTCGGCCAACAAACGGGCGTAGTTCCAGCCGTATCGCAGTGCATCTTCGTTCATGCCGGCAGTACCTTGTACCAACAGCGTTGATGTACCCGATATAGCTGCTGCAATATGCTCCGATACCCAGGTTTTGGCCGTTCCGGGCACCCCGAGCAAGAGCAAGGCACGGTCGGTTGCTAAAGTTGCTACTGCAACCTCGATGACCCTTTGCTGGCCAAAGTACTTGGGCTCAATCTCAAACCCGTTATCGAGCTTGCCTCCCATCAGGTAAGTTACTACGGCCCAAGGCGATAAGTTCCAGCCCGTAGGACGGGCACGTTTATCTTGCGCTGCAATGGCTTCTAGTTCTTTCGCGTAAACGTCTTCGGCGTGCGGACGGAGTATGTTGTTTGACATGTTAATCAAGTATTATAAATTTGTAGAATGAGCTAGTTTGTAAATGATTGCCAGTATTCGTGCCTGAACTTAAGCACGACCAAGGCTTCTTCGGCGCTGAGTTTCCAGCGTTCTTCGGCAACTACGGTAGCTGGCCAATATTGCTGCATGTTGGGCCAAATGATAGCTGGGGCCGAAAAGGCTAGCCGACGGAATAAGGACTTCAAACCCCAGTGAAACACGTACTTGTCGCGCTGCATGACCTCGGCTAACATGATAACGACGCGTTTTGCCAAGGGTTCCGACCATGAACGGCCTTCTTGGAGTAGCATGGGCATTATCGGCGATTTGTCGCCGAGGGCATTGCCTTGTTCCTTCAGTAGTTTAAGGGCATACTGGTTAAAGGCTGGCTCCGACAACGCTTCTAGCAGCGTTGAAATAGGGGTGTCAATCCAGGTGTTATTCGTGGGGTGTTCAAGATACACATTGAAAATGGCCATGAGCCAAGTATCGTTGCGATGCAAAGTTGCAGCGTTCATCCATCCTAGGATTAAGGGTAGGGCATAGTCGCTCTTCATGGCTTGGTAAACCAGTTTTTCGGGCTCTAATCCTAGGCTGTCCGACCAGTAATCTGGCTCAACAGTCTGTATCATTTGCCCAAGGATACTGGCTTTTTCACCGCTGCGCGGCCATGTTTTTTTCGGGTCTATCCCATTGCGAAGCATGGTTGGACTAGCCTCTTCGGGTAGTTTTACCTGTAGTTTTTTGCCTAGCAAGTTTGATTTGACGCCCAGCAAGTCTTGTAAAAATACTTTCATCCGCTGGTTAAAGGCCGATTGCGGTATTTGGGCCAAAAGCCCTTGCGCTGCCGCCCGGATGTCCTTCGTAGGATAATCCAACAGGGTTTCTAAAAAGCTTTCATCTTTGGCCGATAAGCCCTGTTTTAGACATTGTAGGAGTTTGAGTTTGGCACTGTTCGACTCGGCTGCCCAGCAATCCTCTAATAAATTCAGAGCCTCTGCTGGTTTATCTAAACGCAGCTGGCTTAGAAACTGTACCCTTTGTTCATGGCTACCTGTTTGCCAATCACTTTCTTGTGCAGGCATGATGTAAAACCAGTTGGGGTTCATGGCTGCAAGCCATTGGCCTTTGGCGCCTGCTGCAACCCTTAAGGCAGGCCACAACTTGGGCGATTTAAAGCTAAAGTTGAGTACATCAGGTATAAAGGCCGTCGGGAGCAGGTAGCCTGCATCGGCACATAGCCTGATATACTCATGTAATAATTCAGGGAATCTGCCCCGCAGAATTTGCTCCAAATGCTTGGTATGCACTGGTAATGCCTCCTTGCGGGTTTCAGCCGGTGGCGGCATAATGTTTATATCGGCCACCTTGGGTATCTCGTAACCCGCTTTGTGCTGGGTGTAATACCAACCAGCCGCCAACAACAACACCTGCTCTGGTGCTATATCGTCGGCTATTGGGAGCACTTTGGATAGCGCCTCCCTCAAAGCAGCGGGTGGCGTAGTCCGGTCGGTGCCCAACACGGCTGGTTTAAATATATGCTCTTTCGATATCATGCGTATACCACCAGTTTAATTAGGGTATCAGATTGTGGTAAAAATAAGGACAATGGCCTGAAATATTGACCATCCCATTCGCCAAATACCCTCAACGCTTGCCCACAAGCGCTGGCAACCATGCGCCAGGCCGATTCGTCATCGCAAATACAGGCCAAGGCTTGACTATTAGGGTCAACCAGCAACAAGGTCTCTGCTTGTATCACCGGTACTACCTGATCGAGTATTACAGGCATGAATTTAATCCAGGGCGATTGCCCCAAGGCGGCAGCATAGGCTGCCATCATGCCTTCAATATCGTGTAAGCCGTGTACTGCTTGTGCTTGTGGCAAGGTTTCCAACAATTCTACCAGCGTGGCTCTTTGTGCATAAGCGCCTGGGTAAAAGGCTAGTTTGGCTTTAAAGCTTGTGCCAGCAGACCAGTGTTCGGTATAACCTACCCGGCCGAAGGCAAAGTCGAGAAACATCCCAAACCGTTGGGTATCCTGACCTTGGAACCACACCCGTCTAAAGTTGATATTGTTGATGTCGGCTCCTTCTAGCACGGCCAAAACGGTCCAGGTGTCCAGTATCGCAGGCTCTTGTTCTATCACATTTTTTTTCTGTACCGTTACACCCAGTACCGATAGTAGTTCATCCTGCAAGGCAGGGCTCAGTTGTTCCCTGTTCTTGAAAGCCCTTACCATCATGTATAGTTGTCCAGCTATAGCCAAAGCTTGATCTAGGCCATGTTCGGGTTCGCTGATGTGCAAGGCCATTTCTTTGATGGCGTTGGCAGGCCCGGGTAGCTTGGCATCTATCATGCGGGCCGCGGCCCTTGCCCAGGCTTCATCGCTCAACTGGCTGGTATTGCCTAATCCTTGGCGCATCAAGTCAAATAGCCATTGCTCTAGCTCTTCTATGCCGGTAGCCATGAGCGCAAGGCGTTCAACCCTCGATTTACTAGGTCCTTCGGGCGTTGCGGTCGGTGTGTCGCTGGCTTTGTCAGCGGTTTCATTGCTCGATTTTGCCTCTGCGCTCAACTTGCGTTTATCTAGCCAGGCCATGGCCCAGTTAGGGGCCGATGTTTCCGTAAAATGCTCAAGGTTGTTCACCGACAGGCTCATCAAGCCTATGGTGTGTTTGCAAGGAAACTGTTTACTCGGGCAGGAACATTTATAAGCAGGCCCCACCAAGTCGATACACACGGTATACGGCTGTGAGCCCGAACCCTTGCACAAGCCCCAAAGCGCCCGTTCACTACGGCCACAGCCCGACCAGTTGCTGGTTTTGGCCAACTGCTCGCCGCGCTTCAAGGCATCGAGGTCGGGGGCTAGACTTTCAATAAGTGCTTTTGTAAACTGCATCGGGCTAAGTTCTTTTAACAAGGGCACAAAAGTAGTAAAACTAGGGTTAATCCCAGCTGACAACAATTTTGCCCGTCGATTTACGCGAGGCTAAAAAAGCATGCGCTTCGGCAATCTCTTTCCAGCTGTAACGCCCACCTACTTCAGGTTTTAAACGACCGGCTACCACCTCGGCGGTCACCTCGTGTATCACCCTCGATAAGGTCTCGGGACGGTTGTCGGCAATGCGCAACATGTTCACCCCGATAATCCCACGTGAGGTTTGTAACAGCGGAATAGGCGACATAAACCCGAAGCCCAAGGCCATCTTCAATATCCTGAATATATTTTTGCCGCCCGACATGCTTGCCACGCCGTAACATACAATCCGGCCGCCTGAGCCCAATAGTTTCAAGCCCTTTTGTACACTGGCTCCGCCTATGCTGTCAAATACTAAATCTAGGCCGCGGCTGCCCACGTGCTGCTTGATGTAGCTGCTAAAATCGGTCTCGTTATAGTTTATCGGGTGTTGAACGCCCAACTTGCGCAGGTAATCAAGCTTGCTGGCCGAGCCTGCCGTGCCATACACAATACAGCCCCGGTTAATGGCCATTTGAACCAGCGCCGTGCCAACGCCACCCGCTGCGGCTTGAATCAATACATGGTCGCCAGCCTGCATTTTGGCCATTTCCTCGCCACTGTACCAGGCCGTTGCGTATTGCGTGCCTAAGGCAGTTGCCACGCCTGCATCCATGTCCTCGGGTACGGGTACCACAGCCATGGCGTCGGTTAAGGCATATTCAGCATAACCGCCAAATCGGGTTAGGGCAGCTACGCGTTGGCCTACTTCAAAGCCCTTAACGCCTTCACCCAAGGCATGTACGCGCCCAACAATGTCGTAACCCAACACCGCTGGCAATGGCGGACAATCTTCATATAGGCCCTCACGAGCCATTACATCGGCATAGTTCAAACCAAATGCTTCAACTTTTACACATACTTGACCTGCCGCTGCCGTAGGAATGGGCATCTCGCGAACCTCAAAGGCTTTGCTGGGATCAGTGGTATTTTTAACCAGAACTATTGCTTTCATTTTAACATGTTTAGCCCGTAAAGATAAGCCTATAAACCTTGAAAGTAGCTGCTTCGAATAAAATTTCAATAAATATACGTTGCACAATATATTTGCCCGAATATTATCAAATTGTAAAAATTAAATTAATTTTACCCGACTTTCATCGTTCCTAGTTTCTTTTTTTGGGCGCTGCGCCCGCTGCGCGGTCGCCGGTCCCCTCTGGGGTTCGCTGTTCGCTCCGTGCGCTACGCGCACCCGCGCCTACGGCGCGGCCCGCCGGGCACCTAGCGCAGCTAATTTAACTGACATACACCCCATAACTCATGTACAAATACTACAGTTCCATTTTGTTCGTTGTTGTGCTCCTCTTGACGCAGTCTTGCACCAAAGAGCCCGATTTAAGAACGGTCCTCAACCCTGAGATTGAAAGTTTGCGCCTCAATCAAATCCAAATTATCGCAAGCCACAACAGCTATCGGATCCGTACTTACGAGCCGCTGCTCCAATTTGTACAAAGTATTGCCAGCTCGCTACCCGCCGAGTATGACCCCGCTGGCTGGGATTATACCCACCCGCCATTTGAGGATCAATTTGAACTGGGTGTTCGCGGCCTTGAAATCGATTTTTTTGCCGATCCGAATGGTGGACTTTTTGCCAACTATAACGGCCTCATTTTCATCAACGAGAATCCGGCCTCCAACGTAGCTGAACTACAAGAACCAGGCATGAAAGTGCTCCATATCCCCGATGTGGATTACCGTACCCACTACCATACCTTTAAACAAGCGCTACAAGCCGTGAAGGAATGGAGCGATGCGCACCCGAGGCATTTACCCATTTTTATCAACCTTGAAACCAAGGAAGACGGCCTAACCAACTATGTGGCCATCAGTACCTTTACTTTCACCATGCCTTTCAACCAACAACTGGCTGATGATATCGATACCGAAATCAAGTCGGTATTTGGCGAGGAGCTCGACAAGGTAATTACCCCCGACGATGTGCGCGGCAGTTACGCTACCCTCCGCGAAGCCGTGCTCGATCAGCAATGGCCAACCTTGGGTGATGCCCGTGGTAAAGTGGTGTTTATCATGGAAGGTGGCGCTGTACCGCATTATACGGTGAACCACCCTTCGTTGAGCGACAGGGCTTGCTTTACCTACGCCAACGCTAATAGTCCAGAAGCTGCGTTTCTCATTCACAACAACCCCAAGAGCAATTATAATATCATCCGTCAACGGGTACAAGAAGGCTTCATCGTGCGCACCCGCAGCGATTCTGATACAGGTGAAGCCCGCACCGGCGATTACTCCAGCATGGATGCCGCTTTCAATGCTTGGGCTCAAATTGTATCTACCGATTATTACCAACCCGACCCCCGCGGTAGTATTCCGGGCAGCGGTTGGACTAATTTCCAGGTTAAGTTCCCAGAAGGTGAGCTTGCCCGTATCAATGCACTCTCCGCCCCTGAGAAAGTGGGTGTCGGCAAAATTGAGGAATAACTGATTTACCGCACCCGATGCGGGTATATCCCTGGTTTGTATTCGAGGGGCTTATCTAATAAGCTCAAGGGGAAGTTGTGCTTTCGTATTTCATCTCAGATAAATTTCATCTCTAATGTAATCCCAGTTTAACCAAAAGCATTGTTTAGTAAACTCTTTAGCTTTAGTTAGCTTTTCCTGAACTGGTAAAGGGAGTGTGTCCTTGCTATTTTTACCGTGGGGCCTTACATGAGAGACCTTGTTTTCGGTTATCTTAGGCCATAAAAATTTTTTTCTTTCTTTTCCTTGGTTTACTTCCGCAACAATTTTCCCTGATTGAATAACCTGCTTTGTTCTAAGCCAAACTTTTCGAACTTCGTTCCGGTCATCAAAAGGCATATTCCAAAATTTTACCTTTTCAAAGACATAGTCTTGTCCATTGTTTTTAAAAAATAAGAACAAGAATTTCTTTTCAGTTAAGTCTTTAAGTTTGCTGTTTCGCCAGCTATCATTGTATAGCTCAATAAAATCGAAAGTAGGGAATGATACAGATTCTTTGATGCGGTTATTTTGCTCTACTCTAATTGTTTTTACAACAATTTCAGCTTTTTCAAAAATAGTATTTAAAACACCTTTAGTTACATTAGCAAAATAGTTTTTAGCTTTTTTGTTTACTGTCAACCCGGATAAAAGGGCGATTTCTTCTGGGGTTTTACCTAGGTAAGGGCTAAGTTTTTGGATGACATATTGTTCTACTGAGTCAATAATAGGCAATGCTTGAGTATCTATAAACTTGCCGTAAACTTCTTGTTCTCCTTGACCAATGGTAGCAATGATATGGTTAACGTACCCTTGTTTAAGCGAATAGGCCCTTTGTTTAGCAGGAAGAGCGCTGAAGGGCTGAATCCTAACAGAGTTCGCCGATGCCCCTTTTGTACAAGCGCCTAAATAAAAAGTATCTCCTTCTGAAAGTTCGTGGGCTTTGCCTAGGAGCACCTTCTGTTTAATAACTTCCCAGTCATTTCTAATTATAGCCAAATCCGTTTCAGGGAAACTCCATTCACCTACAAGCTTTATTATCAAATCGAGCACATTAGTGGCAAATTTGTGCTCATAAAAGACTAACAGTAAACATGCATTTTTTTTCCAGAAATCACTGTTTTCAAAAGATTGGTCAACTATGTTTAAATAATTGATTATGTTCAAAACAAGCCTTTCCTTTGCTCTGTATTCGTTCTTTTTAAATATCTTAAGAGGTGATGATTTCAACTCTAAACCAATTTCAAGAAAATCAGCCTCCGATTTTGAATTAGGGTCGTAACCAAAGTAATATTTTTCCAAAATCTGGCCAAAGTTTCCTTTGCCCGAAATAGTATGAAGCGTAATGTTTTCGGCACAAGCATCCCTTAAAGATTGCCTTTTTAGCTTCTTGGCGTATTCAAGAACAGAGTTTTTATCTTTAGGATTATATGGTAACTTCATTTCTCACCTTTTCAGTTAAAGCAATACCAATTTTTTCAATAACGCCTACAACGAGGGCATTCCCCATGAAAAAAGCTCTTTTCGTATCAGAAATCCCTTCTAACTGTGTATGATTATCGGGGAACATATTAAGGCGTTCTAGCTCAACGGGAGATAGCCTCCTAAAGCCCTTGGCTGTTTGAATGACATGCTTGAACCTTGAGGCAGACTTTCCTCCTTCTCCTGTTATTATCGTTCTAGAAGGTTTGTCTAGCGAGTCTGGGAATATCATACCACCTTCACTGTAATGATACTCATGGCCGTCAGCGCTGATGCGCATTTCCTTTTTAGGTCCTTTCAGGTACTTCCATTTATCTAGTTCTTCATCATTGATATAGAACTCTGGCGTTACCTCACCGTTTTGTATCAAATCTCTAAGTACTGTAAAATTACCATCATAATTAGGTCGAGTTTCTACAGTTACGACCTGTCCATCTAACATGAGTCCAGAATTTTCAAACATACCCGTTTGCCCATTTTTATTAAAATTGGCCGAAATCGATACTATATCTCCTTTTAGTTTGAAGGAGTTGGGAAATAAAGCATTCGTCGTAGTTACAGGAAATGCGTTAGCAAGGGTTCCATCTTCTAGAATCCAATCAACTGGTTTTGTCGACTTGATTTGCTCATGAATATCCGTGCCAGCCAGATAGCCAAGAATGAAAATCCTTCTACGGCGTTGAGGCATGCCAAATTCGGCAGCATTTATGACTCGCCATTCTACAGCATACCCGAGCTCGTTCAAACTTTGCAAAATAATAGCAAAGTCTCTTCCTCTTTGACCAGACGGCGAAATTAATAGCCTATCTACGTTTTCAAAGAAAAGGTATTTCGGTTTGTACGTTTTCTCGGAAAGGATCTTGTGTATAGACCACCACAAAACACCCTTTTTACCGATTAACCCTTTTGAGTTTTTTAAAGTTGTGGCAACTGAATAATCTTGGCAAGGGAAACCTCCAACCAATAAATCATGGTCAGGTATGGAAGCTACATCTACGTTTGCTATATCTTCGTTGCAATGGCCATCTTTTCCAAATTTGTACTCATAGACCATCGACGCGTGCTGGGCTTTAGTAGATGGCTCCCACTGGTTGCTCCAGACAACTTCATAGTTAGAGTCTAGGTGCTCCAAGTAATTAGAACTAGCAGATTTGCCATTCCAGCCCTCTAGGCCTAAGCGAAAACCGCCTACTCCTGCAAAAAGCTCAACAACTTTTATTTTATTTTCCATGGGTCAGCGTTTTTAAGTATTTAACCTTTTCTTCAGCAACCTTTAATATACTAAGGTCTGCTTCCTCGTCTAGGATTTTATAAGCTATCTGGTCGCTCAAAAAATTATCTAGCAATTCTTTTTCCTCGCATTGGAAAAAAGATGCCACTTGCTTAATGATATGTTTTGTAGGAGGTCTTTCATTCCGCTCAATTTTTGCCAATAAAGAGGCATCAATGCCTAGCTGCTCTGAAACTGTTTTCAGCGTCAAATTTTGGCTCGACCTTAATATTCTGAGCTGTTCTCCAAAGGAACGCGTTTGGTCAACTGTAATCATTTGGTCAAATTTTGTCCAAAAATACAGCTTTTATTTTAATGGACAAAATTTGTCCATTATTTTTTGGATAAAACGCTACCTCACCCCCTTGCGCCAGTCCCAGGGGGCGATGGGATTGGGGTCTTGCCATAAACCTAAACCAGCTTTGCGGGCAGCTTGCTCGGCCTTGGCATAGTCGGCATCGTCAGAGTAACGAGCGAAGTGCCAGGCTAGGCCAGCCCGTACCATCTCGTAGTTGGCTGTTTTGCCAGAGCTTAGCTCGATGGTGGCTATAAGCCGACCGTTGCGGTCGGGACGGTCGGTTTGGCATACCTGTACTTGCTGCCCGAAGCATAAACCTGATAGATATTGTTTGGCCTCTTGACTGTAGGCTTGCTTTTTCTCGGGCGTATCAATATGGGCCAAACGGACTACGCTGGTTTTGTTTTGGTTGTCGAGTACCTCAACGGTGTCGCCGTCTTTGACGCCTACTACACGGGCGCTAAAACAATCGGTTTGCTCCGCAGCATCTTGAGTTTCAAGGGGTGCACAAGCTAATAGAAAGCTGAAAAATAGGTATACCGGTAAATGCATAGCTTTTAATATCATGGTGAAGTATGGCTTGGCTACAAAGATAGTGTTTAATTATTAATTGTTAATTATTAATTATTAGGATTTTTGCGCTAGTAAATTAGTTGAAAAACTGAGATTGTTCCTGCGCCAGGTGCCCGGCGGGCCGCGCGTAGCGCGGGTGCGTAGCACCGACCGTTTAGGGAGCCCAGAGGGGACCGCCGCCGCGCTGCGGCGGGGCGCCCAAAAAAGAATAAATGAATAAATGATGAAGTGATATGATTCCAACAGCCAGCAAATTTCACTGTAAATATTGCAATACTGGCATTGTGGCACCTTTTTATACCATGTTTACCCAAAAATCAGCTTCGTTTTTACTTATCATGCATTATACCAGATGACTTACGCGAAAAAATCCTTTAATTTGCGGTAAATAAACCCAAAGGTATATGTCATTACAAACCCTTAGGCTGTTCGACGGCTTTGCGCATACTACGCCACAACTGAAACAAGTGGTGATGAAGTTGCAAACTTACCTGCAACAACGGGGCTACCGCGTTAAAATTGACGGGGAATACGGCCCTTACACCGAGAACGTGGTTAAAATTTTCCAGGCATCGCGGGGTTTGCCTGCCAACGGTATTGTTGGGCCTGAAACTTGGGCCTTGCTGGCTCCTGCCGAGGCCACCAGCACCGCAACGCGGTTTACAACCACTTATGCTTACCAAGACCCCAACTTGCTGAAACAACTTGTGGCCTTTAAGCAATATCAATCGATTGTAGAATATACCGCCAACCAGATGAAAATTTTGCCCAGCATTGTAGCGGGTATAGGCTCACGCGAGAGTCACTGGGGCTTGGCGCTCACCCCTCCAGGTCCTACGGGCACCGGCGACAAAGGCCACGGCCGTGGCCTGATGCAGGTTGATGACCGTTGGCATATAGAACATACTAGTGGCGAAGACTGGAAAAATCCCTTGATTCATATTACCTACGCGGTTAAATTACTGCGCTGGAGCATCGATACTTTTGCCACCAAGACGGGTACCAGCGGAAATACTGCACTGTATTACGGTATAGCGGCCTATAACTGCGGCGTAGGCAATGCGATGAAAGCATACCAGTTGGGCCAAGATTTTGACTACCTCACCACGGGCCGCGACTATGCCCGCAACGTGTTGAGCCGTGCCGGATGGTTCCAACTGTACGGCATCAAGTAACCTTATCATCCAAAGATTTCAACCTAAAAACCATGAGCCGACCAACCTTGCGTCTTTTTGACGGCTTTAAACATACCTCTCCGAGCCTTAAACCTCACGTAACCGAGCTACAGCAAATACTTAAAGCCAAGGGCTATAATATTGTGCCCAACGGCGAGTTTGGCTCAACCACACAGCAAGCTGTGCAAATCTTCCAACGTTCTAAAAGTTTGCCAGGTACTGGCATCGTAGACGTCGCCACCTGGAATGCCTTATTGGGGACTACTCCTGCCCCTACACCTGTGAATAAACCAACGGGCAACATGGGTATGATTTTCCCGACGACCTACGCTGCCAACGACCCGCACTTGGCCAAGCAATTGGCCGAGCTGAACAGTAAGTACATCGCATTTGCGCGGGCGGCCAGCGTAAAGTACGGTGTGCCCTTGTCTACCATAGCCGGTATAGGCTCGCGCGAGAGCCATTGGGGACTTGCCCTAACGCCTCCAGGTCCTGGCGGAACGGGCGATGGTGGCCATGGCCGTGGTTTGATGCAAGTTGACGACCGCTGGCATATTCCTTTTATTGAATCTGGCCGTTGGGCTATTGCTGAGGATAATATTCATTACGGTACAGCCGTGGTAAAATCGTGCATGGACTTTTTCCGCAAGGCCAACTGGCCCGATGGCGAGATGCTGCTCCGTGCCTCGGTAGCTGGGTTCAACGCTGGCCCTCGCCGGGTATTGGAGTCGTACAACGCAGGTTTAGGTATTGATTATTACACCGCCGGCCGCGATTACTCGCAAGATGTCATGAGCCGGGTAGGATGGTTTCAGCAGTTAGGAATTAGGAGTTAGGAATTAGGAGTTGCGTTTTCCTCTCCGGCTAGTTACAACGATGCTGCACAATATTTTGTAAACTTCTTCAACATCATTGTAAATACTCTTAAATTCATCAATGCGCAAGTACGATGCTTGCTGTAATAATTCAAGCCAGTACATGGTTTCACTACATTCTTTCTGAGCGATATGCATTTTATGTATAAAGTCAGCTTTGCTTTCGGCATTTGCAGCCTCTCTTACATTAGCTCCCACGGATGTTCCGGAATGGAATAATTGTTTGCTCATTAGGTATTCCTTACGCTCTTCAGTCAGCAGTTTATACAGGTTTACCAGTCGAAGAGCTACTTTGAAACTCTTTTCTTGTACGATACTTTGCGCCATAACTACAACTTTGACAATTAACTACTAATTCCTAACTCCTCATTCCTCATTAAAAAAAGCCGTTCCTCTTTCGAGAAACGGCTTTTTTGTAAGTGGAGGATAACGGAGTCGAACCGATGACCTCTTGCATGCCATGCAAGCGCTCTAGCCAGCTGAGCTAATCCCCCTATGCGGAGCGAGTGCAAAGATAAGCTGAACTTTCATTTGCAAGCATTTTTTCATATATTTTTTTTGCACCATGCATTTGCTTCGACAAGTAATAAATTATTACTACCCCCAAAAGCCCAATCCTTGCCCGAAAATACATTACTTTGTGGAGGCAAACAGGCATTTAACTTGAAACTATTTGTTTTATTTGAAACAATTATGCTATTTTTGCCTTGATTTCAAGCTGAACAAACATGATACGCCGACTACACATTAAGAATTACGCCATCATTGAGGAACTCGACCTCTTGTTTTCCGACAAGTTGACCATCGTGACCGGTGAAACAGGGGCCGGTAAATCCATTATGCTCGGTGGCCTAGGCTTAGTGATGGGCCGCCGTGCCGATACCCGCGCCCTTTATAACGCCGACGAGAAATGCGTGGTAGAAGCCTTGTTCGATGTTCGCGAGTATGACCTCCACGAGTTTTTTCAAGAAAATGACCTCGACGAGGAGCCCGAGCTCGTGGTTCGCCGCGAAATTACCCCAGCCGGTAAATCACGCGCCTTCGTGAACGATACCCCCGTTACACTAGACGTACTCCAAGCCCTCTCGGATAGCCTCATCGACCTCCACCAGCAGTTTGATACCCTCGATATCCAGAAACCGGCCTTCCAACTCCAGGTGGCCGATGCCCTGGCAGGCAACCACGAGCTGCTGAAACAATACAAAGCGCAGTACCGCAGCTACAAGGCCGATATAGATAAGCTCGAAAAACTGAAAGCCGAAAGTCAAAGGGCCTTGCAGGAATCTGACTTTTTGCAGTTCCAACTCGATGAGCTGAACGAGTTTGCACCCGTGGCCGGTGAACAAGAAAGCCTGGAAGCTG
>CAZDVQ010000001.1:278211-317437 GCA_964508975.1 uncultured Saprospiraceae bacterium | reverse complement strand
ATGGTCGTGGGATAGGATTTTGCGCTCCTGCTACATCAAGCAAGCCGATACCTTACAAGGTTTGTACTTTTTTGAAGATCAGTTTGATTTAGATACCCACCGCCGTAACTTTGATTTTTACGAGCCATTGACCGTGCATGAATCATCGTTGTCGCCATGTGTGCACGTGATTTTAGCCTCGAAGTTGGGTTATCAAGACAAAGCGTACGAACTATACTTGCGTACCGCTCGCCTTGACTTGGACGATTACAACAACGACACCGAGGATGGTTGCCATACCACCTCGATGGCGGGTACTTGGATGGCCGTAATTAAAGGTTTTGCGGGTATGCGCGTGCGGGATGGCAAGTTACATTTCGCGCCGTTTATCCCGAGCCAGTGGCAGGCCTTCTCGTTTAAAATTCGTTTCCGTGGACAGGTACTGGATGTACGTGTAAAACAGGATGGTATTGAAATCGAGAACGAGTCGAGCAAGGCTATTGAGGTCGTTATTTCGGGCCAGGCCTTTACGATTGAGGCAGGGAAGTCGGTAACGAAGTAGGTATTAATTATTAGGTTTTAGGGATTAGGTTTCAGGGGCTAGTTTAGTGCTGGTTGCTGAAACCTAATTTTTTTGGTGGGGGGGATGAAAATGGTGCCTCACCCCGTCACGAGCTCGCGCTCGTGCCACCCCTCTCCACGGGCACACGCTGTGCGTGTTGTGGAGAGGGGCCTACATATGCCTAGCACGGCTTTATTACCCTCTCCGCGCAAGGCTATGAATATTTGTCCTTTGCTGGGCGTTCACCATTTTTTTTATTTGATTGGTAATTTCAATTCACTCGTTTTCCATTTTGTCTTTTCTTCCATTTTTTTGGCAAAAGCTTTTAAACCTACTAAATGTTGGTGAATAGTCATTTTCTTGTTTAAACCTCTTATATTCAAATATCCTGAGAATGGATTGAATTTGATTTCATTTATTTCTCCCCACTTTATTTCTTCAATTTTTTTTCTCCAATTTTGGACAGTTATTTTTTCATCGTCGAAGGTCAACTTGTGATTTTGGTAATACATCAAACAGGATATTCCTAATCCTCCAAAAAGTATGAGCATTACAATTCCGATTACATACATTTCTTTTTCCTGGTAATACAATGCTGCCATCACAAAAATTGAGGCAAACCCTATACATACATAGCCTAGTATTTGATAGAGTTTATTCATACGCAATTCTATTTCACCATTCTTGCTTTGTTCAATTTCTTGACTTGCCCCCCTATTTAAATAGTTCATCGCCAAGCTAACTGCCAATGTGACTGACAAGTACGTTATTACCTTTTCCAGGTCCATTGGTTTTCTTTTTTTAGTGACGCACAATTAGCTTTTTCCTGCAACTCCGCCTGCTTTGTTGCATCTATATTCAGTAACCCTGAAGGTTTATGACTTAAACAAGTGGCTTGTGCAAGGCCAAGGTTTTGGCTAAAAACCCTAACTCTACAAAGTTATGAAAAAATATAATACACCTTTCGCTTTGCGGTATTTTTTTCACGATAAACCCAAGGAACTTTTATTGGCCTCTGTGCATGCCCCCACGGCAGCTTCGCTGCCGGGGCTTGCGCTAGTGATGCGGAGGCGTGGCCCGCAGGGCCAGACCGCGCAGCGGGCCGAGCGAATAGCGAGCGCCGTAGCGTAACGGCGACGCGTAGCGGCGCAGCGCCATACAAATAACGATGAACTATGAACTATGAACTATGAACAATTATAGGAAAAAATCAGCAATAACCAAGCTGCCGAATACCACGCTGGCAATACCATTGGTGGTGAAAAACGCGAGGTTTACCTTGCTTAAATCGTTTGGTTTGACCAAGAAATGTTGGTACAACAACAATAAACTGAAAAATGCAGCGCCTACCCAATACAGGGTACCAAATTGGCCTAGGTATCCTAGCGCAAACACCAAAGCTGCACTGATGACGTGTAAAACATTGGACAACATGAGCGCGTTGGCTCGGCCCATCATGGCCGGAACGGAATGTAGCCCTTGGCCACGATCAAATTCATCGTCTTGCAAGGCATAGATAATATCAAAGCCCGATACCCAGGTAAGCACCACGAACCCAAGCAGGATGGGTAAAATATTAAACTGTCCTGTAACGGCAATATAGGCTCCAACAGGCGCCAGCGCTAGGCCAAGGCCCAACACAAAATGACACAATGCCGTAAATCGCTTGGTATAGCTGTAGCCCAAAATAACGGCCAATGCCACGGGCGAGAGCGCAAAACAAAGCCAGTTGATGAAAAAAGTACAGGCCACAAACAACAAGCAGTTAATGACCACAAACGCGAAGGCCTGGCGCTCGGAAATGACCCCAGCAGGAATTTCGCGTACAGCCGTGCGGGGATTTTTTGCGTCAAAATGTCGGTCGGCCCAGCGGTTAAATGCCATTGCGGCACTTCGGGCAAAAACCATACAACCGAGCACGAGGGCCAATAATTTTATATCGAGCCCGGTACTGCCTTGGTGTTTAACGGCCATGAAAAAACCAACCATGGCAAAGGGCAAAGCAAATATGGTATGGCTAAATTTGACGAGCGAAAGGTATGATTTCATGGCTTAGTTGGCTTTTTTTACACCGATACCAATTTGCACAGTATCGGTGGCGGGAGCGCCCGGCGGGCGGCCCGTGCGGATGTCGACACGGCCTGTATAATGGAGGTATCCAGCTAGAATAGCAAAGCTGATAATGAGGACAGCTGAAAAAATGGTAAAATTTTTGCCCCATATATTTCCTTGTGGGACATTGCCAAAAGCTTGCTGCCTGAATTCCTCCCAGACGTTACGTTTAGCAGGTTTTTCGTTTTCGGGTTTTTGTTGCTCCATGAACTTGTATTTAATGCCCGTGTTTAGTTAAAGAAGATTTAAGACCATTTTTAAACAACACACAAGTGCAAAGATAGTTATATCTTAGCCCTCAACTATTTTCAGCGGTAATAAAATGATTTTGATATGAATAGAAACCTTTTAATTCCAGTTTTAGTCGCTGCATCCACAGCCGTGGCAACAGTATTTGTCACCGAATTTGTTCGCGGTCCTCGGGTAGAACGTGTTTTTGTTCAAAGCACGCCGAGTGCTCAGTTCTCGAACATGCCGTTGAGCCCGGCCTCAGGGCAGGGTAATCCTGAATCTTTTACCGATGCTGCTAAAAAGGCTACGCCTTTCGTGGTGCACATCAAAGGCAAGAAGGCTACAACGAGCAATAATCGTTTCGACTTGTTTTTCGGCGAGGGTAGCGGGGAGTCATCTGGCTCTGGCGTCATCGTCTCAGCCGATGGTTATATCATGACCAACAACCACGTGATTGAAAATACCACTAGCCTAGAGGTAACCGTATCAAACCGCATGGTATACAAAGCCCAGTTGGTTGGCCGAGATCCTTCTACCGACTTGGCGCTGCTCAAAATTCAAGACTCGGAGCTCATGGGCGCTACCTTGCCTTTTGCACGCTTTGCTAATTCTGATGCCCTTGAAATCGGGCACTGGGTGTTGGCCGTGGGTAACCCCTTCAACTTGAACTCCACCGTTACCGCGGGTATCGTGAGCGCTAAAGGCAGAAATATAGATATCCTAACTGGTGAGTTCTCTATCGAGGCATTTATTCAAACCGATGCCGTGGTTAACCCTGGCAACAGCGGCGGCGCTTTGGTAAACACCAACGGCGACCTCGTGGGTATCAACACGGCTATCGTGACCAAAACGGGTAGCTACGAAGGTTATTCCTTTGCTGTTCCTTCAAACTTGGTGCTCAAGGTGATGCAAGACTTGAAAGAGTTTGGTACCGTTCAACGTGGTTTCTTGGGTGTTTATATCCAGAACATTACGCCAGAAATTGCTAAAGCGCTCAAGTTAAACTCATTGGATGGGGTATACCTCGATCGTATCAACAAAGGCGGCGCTGCCGAGAAAGCAGGCCTGAAACCAGGTGATATCATTACACACGTGAACGACGTGAAGGTTAACTCGCACCCAGACTTACAAGAGCAAGTAGCCCTCAACCGTCCTGGCGATGTGGTGGACGTCATCTACCTGAGGGAAGGCAAAACCGAGCGCACCAAAATTGTACTTCAAAACAGTGCGGGTGGGGTAGGAACAGCAGCAAAATTACCTGCTACAACAGGTGCCGTGACCGACCCGAGCTCTATGCTTGAATTCCTCGGTGGTACGCTCCGCAACCTCAACGCTGAAGAGCTAAGCCAGTATAAAACCACTGGCGTGCTGGTTGAAAAGGTTAACCCCAACAGCAAACTCAACGAAACCAACATGCTGGATGGCTTCGTCATCCAAAAGGCTAACGATAAGCCGATTAAAAGCATGGCCGATCTCCAAGCCGCCTTCTCCGATGGCCGCAAGATGTTGGTGCTAGAAGGTTTTTACCCAGCCTACAAAGATCAAGGCGATTACACTTATGTGATTGATAAGTAGGCAAATACGCTACATAAAAACAGGGCTGATTACACGTTTGGTAATCAGCCCTGTTTTATTTTTAAGGCTTGCTTAAAACGACAACACCACGTCGCGGATAATTTTACAGCAGTCCAACAACTGTGCTTCTGTAATCACCAGCGGCGGTGCAAAACGAATGATATTGCCGTGGGTTGGTTTGGCCAACAAGCCGTTTTCGGCTAGCTTTACACAGATGTCCCATGCGGTATGGCTATCTTCGCTATCGTTGATCACGATGGCGTTGAGCAAGCCTTTTCCGCGGACCAGCGTTACGAGATCGGTTTTGTCAACCAGCTCGGTTTGCATATAATTGCGGAATACTTGGCCTAGGTGTTCTGCATTTTCAGATAATTTTTCATCGCGAACCACTTCCAAAGCAGCTTTGGCCACGGCGCAAGCCAATGGGTTACCACCGAAAGTTGAGCCGTGCTCACCTGGCTTGATGCAAAGCATTACCTCGTGGCTGGTAAGGACTGCTGAAACGGGTAAGACACCACCCGACAAAGCCTTGCCCAAAATCAAAATGTTGGGTCTAAAACCTTCATGCTCGCAGGCGGTGAGCTTGCCTGTACGCGCGATGCCCGTTTGCACTTCGTCGGCAATGAACAACACGTTTTTGGCTTGGCACATCTCGTAAGCTTGGCGCAGATAGCCTTCGGCAGGTACCACCACGCCTGCTTCGCCTTGGATGGGTTCAACCATGAAGCCCGCCACGTTGGGGTCTTCAAGGGCCTTGGCCAGTGCGTCGAGGTCGTTGTATGGAATGAGCTCAAAACCAGGCATATACGGGCCAAAATCCTTGTAGCTGCTCGGGTCGGTAGAGCTTGAAATAGCTGCCAAAGTACGGCCCCAGAAGTTGCCGTTGGCAAAAATAATCTTGGCTTTGTTGGCCTCGATTCCTTTTTTGGTGTAGGCCCATTTGCGACAAAGTTTGATGGCTGTTTCGCCACCTTCCACGCCGGTATTCATGGGTAGTACCCGTTCAAAACCGAAAAACTCGGTGATAAATTTCTCGTATTCGCCCAGTTGGCTATTGTAAAAAGCCCTTGAAGTAAGGGTCAGGCGTTGTGCTTGGCTAATCAGGGCATTGATGATATGCGGGTGGCAATGGCCTTGATTTACAGCAGAATATGCAGATAAGAAATCGTAATATTGCTTGCCTTCCACATCCCAAACATGCACGCCTTGGCCCCGGTCGAGTACCACGGGCAGCGGGTGATAGTTATGGGCACCGTACAAATCTTCCAACTGCATTAATTCTTCTGAGCGGCTCATGGCTGTAGTATTTGGTTAATTGGCTGCAAAGGTAGGGTATTTTGGCTGAAATTTGCTTAAGTTTGCGCAACGCTGTTTTAGCTGAATTTTGCTTATACTTGATGGTATCAAGAACTAATAAGCACAAATTACTGCCGTTAGCGTTAAGAGGTCATTTCATCAATTTTTCATTTTATCGTTTATTCTTTTGGGGGGCGCTGCGCCCGCTGACGCGGTCGCCGGTCCCCTCTGGGGTTCGCGTTGCTCCGTGCTTCGCACCTGCGCCTATGGCGCAGCCCGCCGGGCACCTAGCGCGACGGCTGCGCAGCAGCCGGTTTTTACACACATTGCCGCTGTTGGCGTCCCCGCCAACGGCCGTACAAGTCTGCAAATCACCTGCGCTGTTTTACTGCTTGTTGGCGGGGACGTCAACAAGCAGTAAAGCAGTGTACAGACGAAGCCAATCAGCACATTAGCACATCAATAATCAGCACATTAAAATGTCTAAAACATACAGTTGGAACATCAAGGGTAAGTTGTTTGAGTTTGACCAGCCCAAGGTGATGGGTATTTTAAACCTTACGCCCGATTCCTTTCACGTGGCGAGCCGTGTGGCGGGTACCCAGGTCTTGCTAGAGCAAGCCGGTAAAATGTTGGAAGCAGGTGCTGATATCCTCGACCTCGGGGCCATGTCGTCGAGGCCGGGCGCAACAGATATTAGCGCTGATTCCGAGCTTGAACGCCTCCTCCCACCGTTGGAAGCCCTGTTGAAAGCCTTTCCCGAAGCCATCTTGTCTATTGACACGGATAAAGCCAGCGTGGCCGAGCAAGCCTTGGCTGCTGGTGCGCACATCATCAACGATATATCTGGTGGGCTCAACGACCCACAGATGATGGCCACCGTGGCGCAGTACCAAGTCCCGTATATCATCATGCACATGCAAGGCCGACCAAAAGATATGCAACTGAACCCAACGTACCAACATGTAACCACCGAGGTGCTGGAACAGCTAGCCAAGCAAGTAGCTCAAGCCCGTGCCCACGGCATTAAAGATGTAGCCGTTGACCCTGGGTTTGGGTTTGGCAAAACCTTAGAGCATAACTACCAACTCCTACGAGAATTTAGAACCTTTAACATACTGGATTTACCCATTTTGGCGGGCGTTTCGCGCAAAGGCATGATATGGCGGCCATTGGGTATTGACGCCGCAGCAGCCCTGAACGGAACCACCGCATTGCATATGGCCTTGTTAGAGCGCGGGGCCAACATCCTCCGTGTGCACGATGTGCAAGCTGCCGTGGAGGTGGTAAAACTGTACGGCCTGTTGCGCTAGCTGGCCAAAGGGCCGCCGCGTTGCACGAAGTGCTCCGCAAAGGAGCGTAGCGACTGCGCGAACCGGCGCAGCGCCGTAGAGCCGCCCAACCTGGGCAGGATTGATTGGTTCTGTTTTTTCATTGTGATTTACCACCCCGTCTGCGCTACGTGGCGTAAAACGCCACCTGCGCATCCACCCCTCCTTTGCATGGAGGGGAGTCTAGGTCTTGTTTTATATTGCTGATAATCAATTAAATATAAGATAAGCTAAATTCCCCTCCATGCAAAGGAGGGGTGGATGCAAGCGGAGCGCGAAGCGTGGAGCGCAGCAGACGGGGTGGTAAAAAATAATGCTGTATGCATAACCTAGAATCAATCAATCCTGCAACCTGGGCGGCTAACGAGCACGAAGCAACGCTCACCCCGGCGGGCGCAGCGCCCAAAAAAATAAAAAAAATACACGCTATTTTAAGAAAAAAAAATAGCTGAACCCCCAGTAAAATAAAGGCTTATCATAAAAAATGCTGTTAACGTAATAAATTATTACAAAAAAAACTTGCATCGTAATGGCATAATACCATATGTTTGCAATACACTTCATCACGTTATACAAACAATGTACTCATCCTCTAGCAAGGATGCGTGTTGGTGATTGTATATTTCGCTTAGGAAGGATTTAAACAACCCAAGAGCCACCTTTAAATGCACTGCCGTAGTACTTGCTACGGGCTGTACAACTATTTGCTACCATGAACCATGGTGGCCGGGCCCTACATATTAATCATTTAAACTATACGACATGAAAAACCTACAAAAACTTTTATTTTGGGGCATTTGCTGGTTAATGGCGAGTGTTGGGTACGGGCAGGGTGATATACCCATACACCGAGAAATAGGCCCCTTGTATGCTGATGCTCCTTACGAGGGCATAAAGTACATGACATCGGAGGACGGGTTTCCTTTTGAGGATTTGATATGCTTTGATACGCTCACGGGAGATACTCATAAGGTGTATAGCTGGCAGAATATTTACTACGACCTTAATCCATTTGACTCAATGTTGGAGGTTGATAGCCTTTGGCCTTTTCAGCTCTATGGGAAATTAAAAAACGGATCAGACACCAGTTGGGTAAAAAAACTACCTTCAATAGCCAAGGATTACCCGGAACATTTTCCACCATATTGGGTGCCTAATTTTGACTATAATCCTACCTCCGAAATTCCAGCGGGAAATATGATTTCTGCAAATACTTCTAGGCAGGATTTCAAACGAAAGACTGAGGAGTTGTCCTATAACTTGAACATAGCTGGGCACGGGGTAATATCGGTTTTCCTGCTCGTAGACCAATACGGGCGAATCACCACTTCGCCCTGGTTTGTAACCAAGGGTGGGTATGCACGATGGACAGATGATGGGAAATATTTAGCCATAGTACATGGCGGCGAAATGGATGAGTATGAAAATACGCTCAGCTATGTGAGTGTGGATATTTACTCGGTAGTGGACAATCAGTTTATTTTCAATACAATGTTGTGGGATGGAGGTGACTTCTGTAACGCCACAGCTTTAAACAATGATTGGATGTTTATATGCGATCACTCGGCATATAGTTTAGTGCATTTGCCTAGCAGGACTTTGTATTTTCTAGAAGGGTTTGATGGTAAAGGCCCATTTATCATGGAGGATCAGGTAACTGGTAAACTCATGTACTGTGAAGATTGGTCAAAATCCGTTGAGCTATCTAATACGAGTCAAATCAAAGGTGTTAAAATTTCAAAACTATAGACATGAAAAGGATAATACTAATCATTGCGTTTTATTTAACGTCACATGTTGCTTTGCTTTCCCAAAATCAACCAATATCGCATCAATATAAGTTGTGTACCAACTGTAACCATGCAGGGAACAATAATGGAAATATAGTGCATAATTATGCCAATCCCGGCAATTATGTACCCGGGGATGTAACTTCGGATTTTGGTCCAAGAGTTACCTATGATTATCACGGAGGTATTGATTATAGACCGCTAAACGGCGGTATGGGAGATGCGATATTAGCAGTAGGTACTGGTACAATAATTGATATTGAAAGGAATAATCGTTATCTTAAAAGCTTGGTAATAGAATACCCGAATTATTGTAATTGTACCATGGGGTATAGACATATTTTTAATAATTTAGATAACCCTAATTACCCTAATTTTGCCAGTCCCCCAACAGGTCAAATTAATAATTTACGAGAAGGCGGCTTTGTTTTACAGAGCATTGGCAATTCAAATTATGCTATAATAGTGCTGCCTGGGGTACACGGGGCTAATGGTTATGCATTGTCAAATATACCAGGTCAAAATGTAACCTATAACGGTATTACGTATATTACTTCCAACCAAGTTACTGCTGGACTGCCTCTTGCTCCCTTAGGAAGGAGTGGATACCAAGGAAGCCCAGGAACTGGGGCACCAGAGTACCCCCCTCATCTTCATATTCAAGGTATCGATAACTTGAATGCTGCTAATATATGGGACGACGCTATCGCGTTTAATCCATTGCAGGTTCTTTTGCCCATAGGCCCCTCATACCAAACAAACTTTATCGCCGTGGCACAGGGGGGGAATGTGAATATAGCGAATCCTCCGACAGGGATATTAAAAAGATACAATAGCGCGAATACCCCAATACTGACTAGGGTTAGAATAACGCCATTAAACATCGGTACAGCAAATAGATATCCCCAGGTTTACGATGTCGAAAAAGTAGAATTACAGATTAGACCCAATGTGGCTAATAATCAAAATCAATTCTCGACTATTCGAGGAACAAATAGAGATGCGTATATACAGGTGGGAGGGCAACGCAATACCCCAATAGAACCGCCACATGTGGAAGATCAATCAGGTAACTTCACTAGAACAGGTATTTCTCCCAACTGCTATGCAGATGGAAATGGCTATCCCTGGGACAACTTCTACTTCACGGAGTTTTACCACCGTATTTCAAGTGCCGATAATTATACCAATAACCAAACAATTTTAGCTCGGAATAATACTGAAGCACGCTACCCAGATGGCAATTACGAGGTTTATGCCAAGGTGACCAATATCAAGGGGCAGGTTATGCCTCCAGATCAGAACAACGTGGCACCATTTACCATAGACAATTTTACCCCTTACGTTAGTTCGGTAACAGTCTTTGAACGCCCGCTATATGGTTTTGGCTTTGACCTTTTATCGTATCAGAAAGCAGGTACGCACAATGGTCTAAACGGCACCTACAACACTGGAAATGGTGGTCCTACTCGCGAGGTGGATGTAAACCACAACGTATTGATCAAGGTGAAAACAAGTGAACCGATGACCATGTTAAGCCTACGGGCGGGGCAAGCGGCACCAGGTACACAATTTCACATAGCTGCGCCTTTGTTCACCAATGCAAACCGCACGGAGTTTCATTTTGAAGTACCCAGTAGCTTTTTGCAAAACTGGGCAACACTTGGATTGGGCAATGTGGTACCTTTAACCATTTCCGGGAACGACCAAGCCAACAACAGCCTCCTTGACTTAGAAAATATGGCAGGTTTTCCAGCGGCAGTGGTAATTCCCATCCGAAACACTAATAATGGCTGGGTAAATAACCCTGTATTCGGGCAGGACCAATTGCATTATTTTACAATCAGCGAGTGCTCGCTTGGCGAATCCTTAGCCAGTACACAGGCTACAGCGGTAAACAATTTGAGCTTTACCTCTGGACCCAACCAATGCGATGGTTCAATCTCACTAACCCAAGGCAGCACAGGGCCTTATACCTGGGCCTGGTCAGGACCCAATGGTTTTACAGCCTCAACTTTAAATATATCTAACCTCTGCGTTGGCGACTACAGCCTAACCATAACTAATGCCAACGGTTGTCAAAGGGTTATAAACGTGCCTATACTAGACTGTAGTCTCCAACTGGACGGTACAGCAACAGATGCTACGCTTTTTAGCAACAACGATGGGTCAATAACCCTGAATGCCAATGCTGGAGAAAACAGTTTAAGCCAAGAAGTACTGTTCAACTGGACAGGGCCTGCTGGTTACAGCTCCACCGATCAAAACATAGATGCACTTGCACCAGGGGTTTATGCAGTGACGGCAACAACTGATTTTGGTTGTACAGCAAGTCGTTCTTTCTTGGTGAACGGCCCTTGTGAAGACCCATGCGACCAGATAGAAATACCTGCAAGCGTTATGCCTTCATGCAACAATAACGGCAGGATTGATGTAACCCTTGACTTGATTGAGGGAGAATTGTTCTACATCTGGAGTAACGGACAAACCGGGGCGAGTATTTCAGGTTTAGCTCCGGGTACTTACTGTGTTACGGTGCTAGAATCTAGCGGCTGCTGTACACATACGGCTTGTTTTGAAGTAATGAGCACCTTCTCAGTGCAGGCAGCCATACAAGGCGTATGTAGTAGTGGCCAAGACAATGGCGGTACCATTGTGGCATACTGTAGCCCACAAGATCCTTTCGTGTATGAATACGTTTGGGATAATGGAGCACAACAACCCTTTTTGCAAAGTATTGGCGCGGGCGACTACTGTGTTACCGTAACTCAAACAAATACCCAGACCGGTGCGCAGTGTTTCAGTGATGCTTGCTTTAATGTGCCGAGTTATGGGAGTCCTACGGTATCATTATACGACTCTTATGCACCCTGTGCAGGCATGAGTAATGGCAGCATAAACTGTACCGTAAGTGGAGGGTTGGCTCCTTATACTTACTACTGGAGTGATGGTACTTCCAATACAGGAACTAGGCAAAACCTAGGAGTTGGTAATTATGCGGTTACGGTTTACGATGCCAACGGTTGTGCAACTACAAATAATGTAACGCTAAATGGACTGCCTCAGTTAACTATTAGCAACAGTATAGTTCGGCCTTCCTGTGTAAATGATCAAAATGTCTCCATAGATAATGGATCTATTGAAATTACAGTAGCTGGTGGAGTCCCGCCCTATGACTATTCTTGGTCAAATTCTGGGAATCAGTTTTCACAACTTGCCACTAATTTAGGCGCACATGATGAATACTCCGTAACTATTACAGATTTCGCAGGATGTACAATGGAGCAAACATTCTATATGCCAAACACATACCCAAAGCTTGAGTTTGACCTTTTTGCTGATCCTGCCTGTAACTTACAAGGAGCAAGTTTAAGCTATACCTATAATACAGGGGCTGTTCATGCGCAAATAACATCAAACACAAATTCTCCCTATGCTTATCTGTGGTCAAATGGCAGTACAGCTAACTATTTAGAAAATTTACCGTCAGGGTATTATCAACTCACAATAACCGATGGCAATTTATGTTCTTTTACAGAACAGGTTCAAGTTGGTTTAGTTGCAGCAACACCGTCTTTCGACTGTAATGTGTTGACCGCCACTTGTGGTGGTACCGTTGTTGGGACGCATTCCTATCCATACGTTGAAGAGTGGGATGCGGAAAATTGTAACTTAACACTGAGGTGTCCACTTCCTCCTTTTAATGTATACCAAGAATACTTTGGCTCAAGAGAATCTGAGGTCCAATTTATAGCTAATTCCTGTTACGAGGTTAGTTATTGTTCAAATCCGCTTTACCCGGGAGAGCGCCTCTTCGAGGAGTCGGGCCCCTACGGTACATTTGGGCTCGGAAATGAAATCTGCTACAATTGCCCTGGTTGCCCGAATGGGTATGCATTATTTGAGCAGGTGTGCTATTATCAAAATAGAGATGGAGATATGGTGTCAGAGCCTACGGGCGCCACTGTTTGTGCCTTAAGGCCTATACCGCCACCTGCTGGAAATTTTATAGATGTCGAAAAGATTGAAGAACTAGTATTTTATCCGAATCCAACTTCGGGTAGTTTAGAAGCCCAGTTACCCAATGAGTTTGTAGCTGACAGGGTAAAAATAGTTGACATGACAGGACAAAGTATAGAGATACCATTTTTTCAATTGGATCAAAAATTAGCTTTAAATGTTGAATTTCTACCAAATGGTGTTTATCAAGTAGTTATATTTACAAGGACAAATGATTTCAAACAAAACAAAATTATTATACAAAAATGATAGGATCAATTAAAAATGCACTAGTGCTTGTCGTTCCCGTTTTAATGATCATTGGGTGTGCTAAAGAACCTTGTGATTACAGGGTTAAATATGCGGGGACATGGAGGGCTCACAATGGTACAAGTTTCAATCAAGCTCCGTTCTCGAGCAGTTTGGTATTTGAACAAGTTCCAATGCCTGGCATAACGTATTTACCGTATGAATACGTTCTCAATGCTGACGGAACGGGAACTTATACCGCCTTGGGCCAAGGACAATTGCAAACTGAACTCAACTTGTTCTGGCATTTCGATGAAAGTTCACAGAACTTTGTATTTAATACCGAGAACTACAGCGGTTCATGGTCGGTTGTTGGCTACAAGTTACTTTGCGAAGCTAAAGATACATTGGCCATGAGTATGACTAGATACGGACGAAATGCTAATGGCGACGTTACCGTTTACATTCAATCAGATTTATTATTCAAAAAACTATAAGTTATGCACAAATGGTTTTTGTTCATGAGCTGTACAATTCTTTTTGCTGCTTGTGAAAAAGATGACTGTTTACCAGTCAGTGTGTACGAGGGTGTTTGGTATGGAGATTATTACAATTTTCGCATATCTTCAACTAACGGTGATACCTTGCAAAGTAATTTCGTAAACCAAATTTACCATGTTTTCGAACGTGATGGGGGCGGGTACTATACTTCAACACAAAACCTTGAACCGGACCGTTTACTTTGGGATATCGATGAACTGAATGGAATTATGATCATAAATTACTACAATGAATTGTATAGTTTATGGGGAGGGTACAGATGTGACATTAAGCATCTATCACCTGATTCTATGTACGTCGTAACGGAACGCCGATACCCAACTGCATTTGATAGCATACGCCAAGTATATTTACCTGACAGCAACAGCTATTATAATGTATTTGGTATTGCCTTCAAAAGGCAATAGTATATGATGGAATAAGTTAGGCCAACTTTGGTTTCCTGTAAACCTGCTCCCTCGCTTTGCGCAGGGCTGGGAGCGTATTGCAGGCAAGGTAACACCCTGCCTTGTTCAATCAGGGTATTCTTACAGTTCTAATTTTTTTTCTATGGAATTTAACGTATTTAAAAAAGCAATGTGGGTATTGTTTTTACCTTTGCTCTTGAACGCTTGCTCTAAACAAGAAGATTTTGTACCTTCGCAAGAAGCGTCGACAACCGCGAAGTCTTATGTAACTGTGCAACAAAACATCGTTGTTGATGGGGTTAAACACACCGTTACAGTAAAGGCCAATCCGGACAGCGATGAAATTGAATTCTTGGATGCTCCCGCCTCGGTTGATTCTTTTTTCATTCAGTACGAAAATACTTTTGTTCCCCACGTTATTCTTTCTGACAAGGGTACAACGGTATGCTACTTTAAAGACATGGAATCCTTTTCAAACGCAGTTACCTTTCAAAGTACGGAATTGACAGAAAGTACCAGAACTCTTGAGGGAGGTTTGGTTGAGAACTGGCAACATGCAGGACCCGCTGGTTGGCACCTTGACATGGCCCCCATCAACTGGTGGTCTACTTTCACGCCTAGCTATTCAACTCAACCAGGCTCTATTAGTTGTTATGGGCAACGGATTGGCTGGATTGGTGGTACTTATAATGATAATATCTCCCTATTGCGATTTTATCATTATAACACAATTAAGCCTCTTTCTTATTGCGGTTATTGGGACGCTAACTATGGTGGTCGGCAGATTTATTTTTCTAAATTATCAACCTCCACTAGAGTAGATTATCCGCTATGGACTATTAGGGCCACCCGCTTCAAAAGCTGGAACGATAAAATTTCTTCTATACTGTTCTTCCAGTCACACGTTACCTACTCACCACAAATCGCTTTAGTCATTTAATCTAGTTATTAGAATGCCTACAAGTTGGATTTATCCTTCTTGTAGGCATCTTTCAAAAATAAACAACATGAAATACTTTAACCTGCTAGCATTTTTATGCATTGTCGCCGTGGCTGTTTCGTGTAAAAAAACGCCTAAACCGCTGGATATAACCCAAATCGTACAGACCGATATCAACGGCAATGTCATCAACGATAATGGCCTAAACCATTGGACTTGGATGGATAAAGGTTGTAGCGATGTTTTTTCAACTTTGGAACATGTGATATTTACCACGAATAATATGCCAGGGCCGATAGTCCATTGTCCGCCAGATGATAGCATTAAAATAGTAGTTTACCCTAATCCAATGATAAGGGGCACTATGCAGTATTTGAAAATTGAATCAAATATCAGGATTGTTGACTTCGCAGTCAGTGCAACGCGTTTAGGTGATATTGTACACGGTAATGAAGGCGGGGTCAATCCAACTATTTTAAGCCCCGATGGAAAACTACTCTTAGTAAGGGTAGATAACCTAACCTTAGTGCCACGCGATGTTGACCTAGAGTTATTTATTTGTATCGCCACCGAAGACGGTTGCTTCCGTTTCTCGTATGGCAAACTCATGGCCCCGCTTTAATCACCCCTCCCCCATACTCTCCCCAGCGATGAAACCACCCGTCCAGGCCGCTTGAAAGTTAAAACCGCCCGTGATGGCATCAATATCGAGGACCTCGCCGGCCATGAACAAACCCGGGAAACGCTTGAGCTCGTAGCGCTTGAAATCTACTTCGTCGAGTGCAACACCCCCGGCAGTTACAAATTCTTCTTTGAAGGTGCTTTTACCGTTGACCTTATACGTGCCAAAGCTCAGGTTTTCAATAATTTTGTTGAACACGGCCTTGGGCATATCGCCCCAGCGCATCTGCTCGTGTACGCCCGCGTGTGTAACGAGGCTTATCCATAAGCGGCTGGGCAGGCCGAAACGACTATGGCTCAACACCAGTTGCTTGGCGTTTACTTGTTTCAGTTGACCGAGTTCTACTTGTACCTCGTCGCGGCTCATATGCGGTAAAAGGTTGAGCATCAGCTCAAAGTGGTAATCACGCTCGTGTAAGTCGCGGGCACCCCAGGCCGATAGTCGCAAAATACCCGGCCCGCTTAAACCCCAATGCGTGATGAGGGTCGGGCCGCTAGCCTCTAACTTGGTACCCAACACCTTGATATGGGCATTGGGCACACTCAAACCGCTGAGGTCCTTAATGCGCGCATCGGTGATATTGAAGGTAAACAAGGATGGTACTGCTTCTACTATTTTTAAACCCAAAGCTCGCAGGCTTTCCCAAACCTGGTTGCTACTACCGCTGGCCACCATGAGCTTGTCGGCCACGAAACTTTCATCGGCACAGCGCACCAGCCATTGGGCATCTTGTGGCTCGAAACTATCTACTTTCATGCCCGTGCGTACCTGTACGCCTGCATCCTGCGCTGCACGGGTGAGGCAGTTCATGATGGTCATGGAGTCGTCGGTGGTGGGGAACATCCGGCCGTCGGCTTCAACTTTAAGCGCTACGCCACGCTGTTTGAACCACTCGATGGTATGGCTTGGCCCAAAACGGGTGAAAGGCCCGAGCAGCGCTTTACTGCCACGGGGATAAAACTTAACTAAATCCCGGGGCTCAAAACAAGCGTGAGTTACATTACATCGGCCACCGCCCGATACTTTTACTTTTTCGAGGACGCGTTGGTTCTTTTCAAGCAGTAATACGGTCGCATTTGGGTTGCGCTCCGCTGCCGTGATGGCCGAGAAAAATCCTGCGGCGCCCCCGCCAATGATGATGATGTTCAAGGTGTAGTGGTTTTTATGGGGCGAAAATACAACATTTTGAGCGGCCTTACGCCCGAAGAAATGCTACTATAGTTTCGTATGATTTGTTTTTTGGGCGTTGCGGCCTTTGGCCGCCGCTGTCCGCCGGGCTCACTGGACGTTCGGTGCTTCGCACCAGCCGCAACGCGGCTGCCCTTTGGCCAGCTAACGCAAACGCACTATTGGCAGGTCTATCACAGTCATATTTGGAAAAGCTTGGTCTAGTTCTTAAAGCCCGCCATAAAATACCCAAATGAAGCCAGCTGATTGCTCGGTTTTTCCATATCGCAGATTAACTGCTTGCGGCTAAATTGGCTAGGATTAAAATGCCCATGTTGCTGCTCCAGCGCTGCAAACTGGTCTAAACAAACCCGCACCCGTGCGATGATGACCAAGTTTATCCTGTTGTAAAATACTCGTTTGGCGCTTTTGGTGTATGGCAATGCCGCTAGTTTCTCGAGCCAATGATGGAGATATGCTTCAAAAATAAGCTGCAAGTCGGCTATGCTCGCACAGGTATTGGCCAAGGTATGAATACCGGATTGGGTATCTTCATACACATCAAAAATATCGTTGGCAAGTTGAATGAGGGCACTTAGCTCATACAGCATGTCGCATTCGGCCTTGCTGCATGGCGTGTTGAGCAGGCTGGCGTACAGCAGCGCCGAATGACCTGCTTTGGCGCGGGTAATTTGATCCAGCTCCGCTTTACTGATATCGTTCATTTGCCGCAAACTTTCTTGCTGCCAATGCAACACATCGAGCCTGGCTTGCTGGTAGGCTGGGTTTAAGTTGCTATGCTCGGCTAATTGTTGTAGCAATAGCCTCGACAATGCCTCGTGTTGGTTACTAGCTTTAACCTCGCTAGCAGCATCGCTCAGTTCTTGAATGCGGGCCAGCGGGAGTTGAAACTTGTCAAAGTAATCATCTAGCAGGCCAGTCATGGCACCAATCAGGCTGAAAGTATAGCGTTCATTAGTACTGAGTTTCTGGCCCCGAACCCGTTGAAATGGCTCAACAAACAGCAACACCACGGCAAAACCATAAATCTTTTTAATTTTTAGGAGGTCTTTTGCCTCGATGCTGCCATCTTGCGTATTTTCAAAAGCTTTGAGGAGCGGGAACAGCCTGTCTTGCAGGTGCTTGTACTGTCGAGCATAGGCTAGTACAATACTCGCCCCGGTATGCAACAGGGCAAACAAGGCTCGTATGCGCATCATAAACGCAGTACTTTGCCGGGGTTTAAAATCAATTTCGGGTCAAACAGGCGTTTGATACCTTGGCGGAGGACTATTTCAGTCTCGCTGAACACCGTGTCCAAATATGCTTGCTGTACATAGCCAATACCGTGCTCGCCGGAGATGGTGCCTTTCAGTGCTTTAACCACTCCGAAAATCTCGCGGATGCCCTTGGGAACTTCTACTTGCCAGTCGGAATCGCTGAGCTCGCCTTTCAAGATGTTGACATGGAGGTTGCCATCACCGGCATGGCCGTAGCAAACCGATTCAAAGCCGTATTTGGCGCCGATTTCCTTCACAGCCCGCAGTAATTCGGGTAAACTAGCCCGAGGCACCACGGTGTCTTCCTCTTTGTAAATGGAGCCACCTTTTACGGCGTGGCCCACGCAGCGGCGCAAACGCCAGAGTTCATTTTTCTGGGCTTCGCTATCGGCGAAGAGGATGTCGTCACAATCGAAAGCAGCGAGCACGGTGCTGATTTTTTCACAATCGGCCAATAGGGTGTCGGGGTCGAAGCCATCTACCTCGATGAGGAGGTGGGCTTTGATATGCTCGGGTAGTTCTAGGCCTGCATCGCCGAGATAGCGGATAGCGTACTCGAGTGCCGCACGTTCCATGAATTCCAGTCCGGAAGGGGTAATACCCGCTTGGAAAATAGCCGACACCGCTGCGCAGGCCTGCTCGGGCGAGCGGAAAGGGGCCAGCAACAGTAAATTATGCGTAGGGTGGGGGATGAGTTTCAGCACTATTTGGGTAATGATGCCCAAGGTACCCTCAGAGCCCACGAACAGTTGCGTGAGGTTGTAACCGCTAGAATTTTTGAGCGTGTTGGCGCCCGTTTGGATAATATCGCCGTTGGCTAAAACCACTTCGAGGTTGAGTACATAATCTTTCACCACGCCATATTTCACCGCTTTTGGGCCGCCTGCGTTGGTACTCACGTTACCCCCGATAAAACTCCAGGAGCGGCTTGAGGGATCGGGCGGGTAAAATAGCCCAAGTGCTTTTACAGCGTTTTGCAGTTGTTCGGTAATCACGCCGGGTTCAACGGTACATTGTAAATTCGCCTCGTCGATCTGGAGTATGCGGTTCATGCGCTCGGTAGAAAGTACGATGCCGCCTTGAATGGGTAGTGCCCCTCCGGCTAGCCCACTACCAGCCCCGCGCGGGGTTACGGGTATTTGCTGCAAGTGGCAGTAGGCCATGATTTGGCTGACTTGCAGGGTATTGTCGGGCAACAAAACCAGTTCTGGCACGAAGCGGAAGTCCTCCGTTTCGTCGTGGCTGTATTGTTCGGGGATATTACTGAGGCCGATAATTTGGTTCTCGTTGAGGATGCCCTGGAAATAGGCCAGGTCAGTTTGCTCAACGGCTTTGTAAACGATGTGCTCCATGCCTGCAAATTACGTGATTTACCGTATTAGATTGTAGCTAAAAGCGATATTATTTTGTACTGCCCAAGCGTGAGCCGACCGGAGGGCAGCGGCGCGAAGCGCCGCTGGTGCCGCAAGGCACCGAGCGAATAGCGAGCGCGGAGGGTGGCGACCCCGCGCAGCGGGGGCACGCCCAAATCATCTAAAAAAACAAGTAGATATGAAACCGTCAATGCTTCGACAAATGATGTTTATGCTAGCTTTTGCTAGTGTTTTGACCACGCAGGCACAGGAACGTGCCGCTGATTATTTCTTCCCCACCTTTGAGCGAAGTGCTTATTTGGTGGACAACGGCGCGGAAATGTTTGGTTCAGCTTTTCAGCAAGACCTTTACGCCCGACAACACGAAGGCAAGGTGGAATATGTGGCCGAGTATTCATTTTTTGATGCCCTTGATTTTTACCCCAACATGGCTTTGATGCACTTTTACCAGCTTAACGCACAAGGCGAAGTGCTGTTGACGGCGCACGGCAAGTTTAAGCTTGACGAAGTGCTTTCCTATCCGATGGATTTAGAACGGGTTACGCTGGCAGAGCCGGTAGTTTTTTTTAAAATCCCGAGCTCGGATGCGCCTGTGTTGTGGAATTTTACCGACCCCGTCAGTGGTAAAAGGGTGAGCGCTAGGGCAAAACTAACCACGGTGCAAGTGTATGGCCAAAGCCGTAAAGCCGTGGAAGTGTTGTACCGCAACCTTGATATCAACGGTAATACCGAGGATAAAACTTGGACCTTTGCCAAGGGGCTCGGTTTGTATAGCGTAGGTATGGGCGAGTACGGCACCATGGAACTAGAAATGCCCGAAATTCCTGCCGATTCCTTGAAAACTTGGCGTGCTGCCAGCGAAGAAGCCTTGAGGACACTGGTTTGGGACGATGTGCGCTTACTGCGTAAAATGGCTGCCGATACCTTGAACCGCGAGGCTTTTGACCATTACAACAAAGGTTTTGAGCTGTTCCGGAAAAGCTTGGTTAAACTTGATTTATTGGTTGAAAAACAGCCATCTAGAATTAATACGTACCGCCACATGGCGGGCGTGGCAGCCTGGAGTTTCAGCGATAAATCGCGAGGTTTCTGGCACCGGAATGCCCGCGACAAGTATACCGCATCGACCTGGGACATGCGCTTTATGGATTATATCATGTACATCCGCCCAACGGTGGAGTTTTACAGCATCAGTAGCATCCAGCAGGATTTTTCGAAGTTGGACGAGAACTTTTACCAGAATTACCAGCAGGCGCTGGCCAATTATTGTCAGGATTGGCTGCGTATCGGGGTGGAAAATATCAAGAATATTGACCGCTACAACGCTTGGCATACCGTGGCTGTTGGCGAGCAGTTTTTACGCGAAAAGCGCAATGCTACCACCTCCGACCAAGACAATGTGACCAACGCCTTGGCTTATGCCAACAGCACCTTGGGCGATAAAGTGGTTGCCGAGGAGTTTCGCCTGACCAGCGTGCTGAACTTGCGTAACTTTGACAAGGAAACCCTGGCCAAAGAAGAGAAATACATCAAGGCCCAACTGGAGGAGTTGAGTAAGGCCCAAGTGCCCGATGATAAATTGACTGAATTGACGCGAGCTTTGGACTACATTGAAAAATATCCCGAAGCGTTGAAATATGGCAACCGGGCCATTGATGCCAAGGTGTATACCGATAAAGACTTCGTGTTCGCGTTTGCGCATGCGGCTTGGGAGATGAAAGATAAAACCTCGTTGCGCAAGGTGATGCCGCTCTTGGACGAGGAATTGTCGAGCATGTCGGAAACAGAGCTGGGCACCACAGAGGCATATTATGCTTACCTACCTGACCAGGCGGGTTTAAACCGCGTAAAAGCTCAACGCAAGGCCAATGCCGACAAGGCCGCAGCCGAGGCCAAGGCTCGTGAGGAAGCCGATATTGCCCGTCGTAAACGAGAGGAGGAAGAAGCGCGCCGCGAGGCTAGGCTTAGCCGTGGGGTGCAATCTACATTGGCCATTTCCACAAATCCCTTTAACTTGATTTGGAAATCGATCCCCATTGCAGCCGATTTGAAACTGGGCAAAGTAATCTTGCACGGTCGGTATAAAATGTACTTCGGGCAAAAATCGAAGTACCGCTTCGGTCAAATAGGCGGCGATGGCAAGGAGTTTGAAAACATCCGGGGTAACGAGATTACAGGCGGTTTGAAGTTCGTGATGCAACAGAAAAAAGTAGGGTACCAGGGGGCTACAAACTTGGGTTATTGGGGTCCGCAGCTCATGTACTCCACGCTGACCACCCAGCCCAACGATTATATCCAGGGCACGGATGTGAGCACTGGCGCCTTTTACAGCAGTTATTTTAATCCTAAAATCACGCGATACGAGGGCACTTTGGCCTTTGGCTTACAAACCTACAACAAGAAAATACACGTATTTACCGACGCTTTCATGCAGGTGGGCGTGGGTTACCGCAGCATCAACATTGATTACGATCAATACGACATCGTGACGGAAGGCTTTACAAACGAGACCTGGAACAAGTATTACATCGTGTTCAAAATGGGCTTTAGGTTCGGTTTGCATTTGTAGGATGTTTGGGCGCCCCGGCTTCGCCGTCGCTACGCTACGCAGCTCGCTGTACGCTCGGCCCGCTACGCGGTCTGGCCCTTGCGGGCCACTGCTTCGCATCGCTGGCGCAAAAAAATGAGCAATGAACAACGAATACCTATAAATATTCATTGTTCATTGCTCATCTTCATCGTTTACTTAAACGCCTCCGTTCAGCTCATCCTGGAGGGCCATCAACGCATCCCACTGGCCATTGGCGGCGAGTTGAGCTTGTTGCGGCCAGGTTTCAGGTTTAGCCAGTTTAAAGGCATCGCCGGCAGCGTTGAGGATTTCTTGAATGCGTTCAACGGGTGTGGCTGCCAATGCCGCCCAAGTATTGATACCGCCCTCGTGCAGTAATGACTCAATTTTAGGCCCGATACCTTCAACCGCTTTAAGGTCGTCTTGTTTCCACTTGCGGAGCAGACCCAACTTGATGAGGATTTTCTCGAGTTTAGAGTCGGTTTCCTCACCGCTTTGGCTACCTAGATTTTTTTGGAGTGCAATCAACTCGTCCCATTGGCCAGCTACAGCTAGTTTGGCTTGTGCAGGCCATTGGGTAGCGTCGATGATGCGGTATTTCTCACCGTAAGTATCCAACATGGTGCGGAGTTGCTCTGGGCTAGCATCGGCTAAGTTTTGCCAGTACGTTATGCCGTTGGCTTGAAGTACTTCTTCCATCTTAGGGCCAATACCTTCAATAATTTGCAGGTTGGTGTTGGGCAAAGCGGCATATTTATCCTGCTTGGCTGCAATAGGCAAAACAGCAGGTATTTCAGCTTGCGGGCTAGGGGCTTGCGGTATGGCTGCCAAGGATTGTATCTTGGCTTGTTCTTCGGCTTTAGCTTTCAGCATTTTGGTTTCTTGCTCCAGCGATAAGCGAACCGAGCGGCAAATGGCCAAGTCGTTTTCGAGCAGTTTGATGCGTTCGTCCTTAGCTTCAACCTCGGCGAGGCTTACTTGATGGTTGGCGTTTTTCTCTACTTTTTTACCGCCCCAGATAAAACGGCCGAGGAGTAAACCAATTAAGAACGGTAGAATCCACCAGAACCACCACCAAGAGCAAAAATCAGTAAGGATATTTAAGAGTAGCATATTGTTTAGTTTTGAAGTGTAAAGTTATTTTAAGATGAGCTCGGTACGGCGGTTTTGTTGACGGCCAGCCTCGGTGCGGTTATCGCCGATGGGCTCTTCCTCGCCTTTCGAGTCGGTGGTGATAGATTCAGCAGGTACGCCTTTATCTAGTAGGTAATCGCGGATAGATTTAGCGCGGCGGAGGCCTAGCTTGTAGTTTTCGGGGGCATCGCCCTGGCTGTCGGTATGGCCGATTATAGAAACCTTGCCACCGCCTTGTTTCAGTTTGTCGGCTACATCGTTGAGGTAGTTTTCAATCTCGGTGTTGTTGATTTTATCGTCGGAGCTCGGTGGGAAGTAAATCAGCATTTTATCGTCCACCTGTTTGAGGTTTGACGAGTTGAGTACATATTTAAACGAAGCACTTTTGAAGGGTGAGGTTTGGTCGGTGCTCATTTCCTCAACCACCTTACCCAGCATGTTTACCTGGAAACTATCGAGACCGAGGTCGCGGCGCAGCATATCGGCACGGGCAAGGCCTAAGTTGGCGAAGGTACTGTTGTTGACCTCGTTGGTGCGGTAGAAACCTGTAATTTCTATGCGTTGCTCTTTGCCTGTGTTGCGGAGCAGCGAATCTTTATAGCTAGGCCATGTTTGACCGAAAACAGGTTTGGCATCGGACCAGCGGAACAGGAGCGGGCCAGGGTCAATCGCCTTTGGCTCGGGCGTGCAACAATGGTTATGGGCTATATACCGATAACCAAAGCCCAGCATAATCCATAGTAATAGGAGTAAGAAAATCCTCATATGGGTGGTTTTTGTGATAAATTCAAGTAAAAATAGTAAAAAAAACTATGTGTAGAGGGGTGAAAGCAGATATGATACGCTACAAGTGTAAAAAAGTCGCGCTAGGCGGATGGAGTGCCAGGCCGTAAGGCCTGGGTGCGAAGCACGGAGCGCAGCGAACCACGAAGTGCTCCGTAAGGGAGCGAAGCGACCGCACGAACCACGAAAAACGCCGGCGACCGCCAGCGGCGGGCGCAGCGCCCCAAAAAAGATAAAATGATTATTGAATAAATGAGGAAATGACGATGCTTGATATGTACATTTGGTTTACAGAATCAGGTTGTTTTTGAGTAAAAAAAATAATTTTTAAACATCGCAAACCTTTTTACCATCATATGCGTTAGTATTAGTATTAAAAAAGATAGTAATACTATTAATTTTTAACCTTCTCTTAACGAAATTATCGAATAGTTTCACCTAACTTTGCACAATCAAAGGTCGTTCTTGTAACGAATCGCTTAAATTTTATACATACTACTCAAAATAAAATGGAAATGGTACATACAATTGAACATCAACTGGGGCACTTTAGCAATTACTTACAAGGCTTTGCTTTGAAGCTGACGAAGGATGTTGAGGATGCTAACGACTTGTATCAGGATACAATGGTTAAAATTCTATCGAACCAAGAGAAATTCTTAATCGGTACTAATTTTAGGGCATGGGCCAGCACCATCATGCGCAACGTTTTTATCAACTCGTACCGCAAGCGCAAAGTGGCTAACACCATTTTCGACAGTACGGATAACTCTTACTACCTCGATGCTGGTCCGCAAACCGTGCTCAACGATGGCGATGCCAAAATGACCATGGACGAGCTGATGAACGCCGTGGGCTCGATTAAAGAAGAGTTGAGCCAGCCTTTCATGATGGCTTATTATGGCTACAAGTACGACGAGATTGCCGACCAGTTGGAGTTGCCGCTGGGTACCGTGAAGAGCCGTATTTTCTTTGCCCGCAAAGAACTTCAAGATAAATTGAAAGGCATGTATGGTTATACCCCAAAAACAGCGTAACTTCGTACGGTAACTCCGTACCATGCAGTTTTTGAGTAAAATATTACAAGTATTTAAACACGAAACGCCAAGAGATTTATCGCCCTTGGCACTTGAATATCTACGAGAGGCAAGTACTGGTATCGACCGGAACTTGCCTCTTGCTTTAGCGGAATTCGTGGTGCTAGATTTAGAAACCACGGGCCTGGATACCCGCACGGATAAAATCCTGAGCATCGGAGCGGTGTTGGTTAAATGTAACCAAATCGACGTATCGCGACGTGTAGAACTCACCATTCGGCAGTCGGGCGTGGGCACAACCGATGCCGTTCAAGTGCACCAAATGACCCGCAACATGGTTCAGCGCGGCATCGAAGAACAAGACGCCATTGGGCAGCTTATCACATTTATAGGTGCTAGGCCCATTGTTGGGCATCATATAGGCTTTGACTTTACCATGTTGAGCCAAGCTGCCAAACAACATTACGGTATCAAGCTGAGCAATAAAACTATCGACACCGAAACACTGGCCAAAAGGGTGTACGATTTTAACGTCACTTACGGCAACACAGCGCATTACGCGCTGGATGATTTACTCAAAAAGTTCAATATTCCTGTGGCCGATCGCCATACCGCCCCCGGGGATGCATTTATGACAGCCTTGGTTTTCTTGAAACTCTTGGCCAAGCTGGAAAAACGCGGGGTGCGGAAACTAAAGGAAATATAAACAGAGAGGAGTTAGGAGAGAGGAGAGAGGAGCAGTAGAGACGCACTATTGTGCGTCTAGTAGGGGCAAGGCTGACCATTGCCAAAGATATCCCCGCGACGAACAGGCGCATAGCGTCTGTGCAGTGGCGGGCGCAAGAAAAAGTGAGGCGCTAGCCCCTAATAACTAATCCCTAATAACTAAACTCTAATCCTAAAACCTTATCCCTAAAACCTAAAACCTAAGGTAAAACTGCGTATCTTCGCGGCTTCATTTACCACGAAATGCCTAGAGCAGTGACCAAAGAAATCCCCCGCCACGACCATATTGATATTACCGGTGCTCGTGAGCACAACTTGAAGAATATCGACTTGAAGATACCCCGCCACCAGTTTGTGGTCGTTACGGGTATTAGCGGTAGCGGTAAATCATCCTTGGCCTTTGATACCATCTATGCCGAAGGGCAACGCCGCTACATGGAAACTTTTGGCTCGTATGCCCGCCAGTTTATTGGCGAGATGGAGCGCCCCGACGTGGAGCATATTACTGGCCTCAGCCCGGTGATTTCCATCGAGCAGAAGACAACGTCTAAAAACCCACGTTCTACCGTGGGCACTGTTACCGAGATTTACGACTTTCTCCGACTACTATACGCACGTGCCTCCGATGCCTTCTCTTACAATACAGGCCTCAAGATGGTCAAGTATTCAGAAGAGCAGATATTGGACGATATTATGACTAAGTTTGCCGACCAGAACGTGTCGGTGCTCGCACCCGTGGTACGCGCCCGTAAAGGGCATTATCGCGAGTTGTTCGAGAGTATCCGCAAGCAAGGCTACGCCAAGGTTAGAATTGATGGCGAACTGAAAGATATTACCCCGAACCTACAACTCGACCGCTACAAAACACACGATATAGAGGTAGTGATTGACCGGGTGAAAATGCTGCCCGACCGCATTTCCCGCATCAGTAAATCGGTTGAAACTGCCTTGAAAATGGGTAATGGATTTATCATGGTGCAATCGCAAGATACCAACGATATTTTCCAGTACAGCAAGTTTTTGGTTTGCCCCGACTCCGGGATTTCATACGAAGAACCATCACCTAACACCTTCTCATTCAACTCGCCATACGGCGCTTGCCCCAATTGTAAGGGTTTGGGCACCGTGACCGAGATCGACATGGCCCTCGTGATTCCTGATGATACCAAGAGTTTGAACGAGGTAGGTATTGCTCCTTTCGGCGAAGTACGCGAGAACAATACCTTTAAACAACTCAGGGCTATCGCCAAGAAGTATAAATTTACTTTCTCGACACCCGTTAAAGAAATTCCGAAGGAAGCCCTTGACTTGATCCTCTACGGTAACGAAGATGTAAGCATCCCCGTGGATGCCAACCTCGGTGATTACGGCTTCAACCTGGCGCAAGAAGGCTTGATCAACGTGATGAAACGTTGGTACGATGAAACCACTTCGGATAATATCCGCCAATGGATTGAAGACTTTACCGCCATTTCGAACTGCCCAGAATGTGATGGACAACGCCTGAAAAGGGAGTCGCTACACTTTAAAATACACGATACCAACATTGCACAGCTGGCCGATATGGATATTTCCAACCTCCGCCAGTGGATACTTGATTTGCACCCACACCTTTCTGAGCGCCAGCAGACCATCGCGCAGGAAATTTTGAAAGAACTAGCCCTCCGCCTAGGTTTCTTGCTGGATGTAGGTCTCGATTACCTCTCGCTGAACCGCCCTTCGCGCACCTTGTCGGGCGGCGAATCGCAGCGTATCCGCTTGGCCACGCAGATTGGTTCCAAGCTAACGGGTATCACGTACATCCTCGACGAGCCGAGTATCGGCCTGCACCAACGCGATAACTTAAGGCTTATCAAGGCGCTGAAAGAACTAGCCGAAATCGGCAACTCCGTACTGGTGGTTGAACACGACCGCGACATCATGATGGCCGCTGATTATCTTATCGACCTAGGCCCGGGCGCTGGTAAACACGGTGGCGAAGTGGTAGGGGCTGGTATTCCCAGCGAGTTTATCAAAGGCCATTCACTTACCGCACAATACCTCAACCTTGAAAAACACATCGAGGTACCAACTGAGCGCCGACCAGGCAACGGCAAGTATTTACTACTGGAAGGAGCCACAGGCAATAACCTCCGCGATGTAACCCTTAACTTGCCCTTGGGTAAATTGGTTTGCGTTACGGGTGTTTCAGGTAGTGGTAAATCTACCTTGATTAATGATACGTTGTACCCTATTCTGCGCCAGCATTTTTACAACAGCAGGCAACAACCACTGAAGTACAAAAAAATTACTGGCTTAGAGCATATTGATAAAGTGATTGAGATCGACCAGTCGCCTATTGGGCGTACGCCACGCTCCAATCCAGCTACTTACACCGATTTATTCTCGCCTATCCGCAACATGTTTGCGGAGGTGCCCGAGGCTAAAATCAGGGGCTATAAACCAGGACGTTTTTCGTTCAACGTGAAAGGTGGCCGCTGCGAAACCTGCCAAGGTGCTGGCCGCAGGGTCATCGAGATGCAGTTTTTACCCAACGTGGAGGTGCATTGCGAGAGTTGTAACGGCAAACGCTACAACCGCGAAACCCTTGAGATTTTGTACAAGGGCAAAAACATTAGCGATGTACTCGACATGACCGTGGACGAAGCCGTGGTATTCTTCGAGCCAATCAAGAAAATATGGATGAAGGTTAAAACCCTGCAAGAGGTCGGCCTAGGTTATATTACTTTAGGGCAATCATCTACTACCTTATCGGGAGGCGAAGCCCAAAGGGTTAAATTGGCCGAGGAACTCAGTAAACGCGACACGGGCAATACTATGTATATCCTCGATGAACCCACAACGGGCCTTCACTTCGAGGACATCAACATGCTGATGCAGGTGTTGCAAAAACTGGTTGAGCGCGGTAATACAGTATTAATCATTGAACACAACATGGATGTCATCAAATTGGCCGACCATATTGTGGATGTTGGACCTGAAGGCGGCCGAGGCGGTGGTATGATTATCGCCGAGGGCACACCGGAAGAAATAGCCAAACATCCGATCAGCTTCACCGCCAAGTTTTTGCTGGAAGAACTGGAGCGAAAATAGGCACGCCCTTGCGCCAGGTGCCCGGCGGGTGCGGCGTAGCCGCAGACCGAGCCGCCCAGGGTAGAGCCGTTTCGAGAAACGGCTCCCGCCGTCAGGCGGGCAGGGCGGCGAAGGGCCGAGCGAACAGCGAGCCCAGAGGACACCGCCGCCGCGCAGCGGCGGGGCGCCCAAATAAAAAAAGCCGTTCCCCAATACGAGGAACGGCTTTTTAGTTTGTTCAAATGGCTTGAACACTATTTTCTAACGGTCACGAAAATATCGCAACGACGGTTATCGGCACGGGTAGCTTCCACGTCTTTTACTTCACCTTGTGGTAAAATCAACACGCGGTTTGTATCAAAACCATTGTCCAACAAGTAATCGCGAACTTCGTTGGCCCGACGTAGCGACAAGCTCAGGTTGTACTCGAAATCACCTTCTGAACTTGCGAAACCGGCTACATAAACCACCAGCGTTTTATCGGCTTGGTAGGCTTCAACCACGGCATCCAGCGCTTTGATAGCGGCTGCATCCAGGTTGCTGGCACTGCGTTTAAATTTAACGCTACCCAGTTTTTTGTATTCCAGGGCATCGCCTTTCTGTTCGTTGTTGGTTAATTTTTCGCGCAATTCCTTCATTTCTTGTTGCAACTTGGCGTTTTCGTTTTTCAAGTTCTGCAACTCGTTGATGTCTTGGCGATGTTTGTCCAAACGTTCATCTTGCTGGTTATTGATTTCTTCAACACCATCCAAACGTTCTTCTACTTTTTTGATACGGCCGCGGGTGCGTTTGATATCGTCCGACAAGCTATCAACTTTCATGTCGATGTCGTTTATACGGGTTTTACCGGCACCAAAACGATAGCTCACGCTAATCTCGTGTGTTTGGCCTAGGCCGCTGTTCTGGTTTGAGCCCGTGTTCAACTCAACGGTGTAAGCCAAGCCCAACGACTGGCGGATACGCACGCCAATACCAGCACTCACGTTCGATGCGTCGGCCATGCGGTAGCCACCCGTCAACCAAACGATTTCTTTCCAGTCAACCATCAGCTGGCCTTCTACCTGGAAAGGTAAAGATGGAATATAACGGGCCAAAACTACAGGTTCCAAGGCCAATGCCTTCGATTTGCCAAAACCAAAACGGTAGCTAGCGGTGCCTAAGAAGTGGCGAACATCTTTAAATTGTACGTTCTCGCTGGCATTGTAGCGCAAGCTGCTAGCAGCAATTTGCGGTATCGAAACACCTAGCCTGAAACCATTCGCACGGTATTCAACACCAGCTGATGCATCAAAGTAAAAACGGTTGCTGTTCTGGTTAAAAATGGCAGGGTCGTTCGGGTTTACCACAGTGGCATCGGCAAAGCGGAAACGTTGATTAATCACACCGCCCGAAGCGCCGATAGAGATGTAATGCGTTGCTTTTTTGTTGAATTTAAGCTTGTACGCAAAGCTCACGTATGCGCCAGAGCGGCTTGTCAAGTGCGCTTGGTCAAACAATAAAGTACCGCCAATACCAATGTTGCTCTTGTACATAGGCACGTCCATGGTCAACAAACTGGTTACCGGCGCATCGGGCATGTTGCTCCACTGCTGGCGGTGTGTAAGTCCAGCGGTCATGTATTGGCCTGTACCAACCGAGGCTGGGTTGTACAGGTATCGGTTGTAAACATAGTGGTTTAAAACCGGGATCTGCTGGGCGGCCAAAGGGGCTACGGCCAACAACATCACTATATATAAACTTAATTTTTTCATGTTGAAAAGTTGAATCGTTAAAGATTTTGAGGTTTTCGGGGCGTGTCCCTCGCGTGTTGGGCGTAATAAATTACGCCCAACCTACGCTCGGGTCGCTATGCTCCGCGGCTCGCTATTCGCTCGGCCCGCGTTGCGGTCTGGCCCTGCGGGCCACCGCTGCGCAGCGCTCACGCGAGGGCGTGCTAGCGTTTCACCGATATTGCTCCTTTGAACTGTCGGCCTGCATCCGTGCGGATGATATACCAATAGGTGCCTTCTGGAAGCTGCTTGCCTTCGTAGGTCGCGTTCCAGTTGTTGGTGTAGTTGTTCGATTCAAACAACACCTGCCCTTGGCGGTCGTAAATCTGAAGTACATATCCACCAAAGTTTTGCAGGTATGAAACTTCCCAGTTATCGTTGATGCCGTCACCGTTTGGTGTAATCAAGTCAGGTGCTTGAATACTGCTGGCTGGCAATACCGTAATCACCACGTCGTCTGAACTTGAACAGCCATACTGGTTGTAGCCTGTAACCGTGTAAGTATAAACACCTTGCAGCGTTGCGGTGTAAACCGGACGGTCTGAGGTGCTTGAACTCAAGTTGTTTGCTGGGCTCCATTCGTAGTACAGTGCACCTGAGGCCTCAAGGGTTACCGAAGTACCTTCTTCAAGGCTTACATCAGCACCTGCGATTACAACAGGTAGTGGATCTACATTTAATACGGTACTCACGGGAGCAGCCGAGCAGTTGCCAACACTCAAAATCAAAGTATAAGTTCCTGCGGTGGTACTTGTGGCAGGGTCAATCAACGGACTTTGGTCGGTAGAGCTAAAACCGTTTGGACCGGTCCATGCGTAACTGCCTTGGAATACCGTAGGAGCAGTCAGGGTCACAGAGCCATTTTTACATACATTAAAACTTGGCGGCAAGTAAATGCTTGGTGGCAAAGCATTTACCATCACCAGTACTACATATGGTTCTGATGAACAGCCCGTGATGTTGTCGGTCAAGGTTAGATTAAAGAAGCCTTGGTGGTCGTTTTCGGTTACACTGTTGATGCTGATATCTTCCGTATTTGCAGTGAAGCCATTAGGACCATCCCATGCATAACTTACACCACTCAAACTTGGGGCATCAATTGATAAATTGTCGCCTTCGCAAAGCGGGCTGTTGCTCGATGGGTTAGAACTCAAGCTAGGTGCTGCAATAACCGTTACCAAGTATGCAGTACGTACCGAAGTACAACCGTTCAGGGTTTGTTCTGCATAGAAAGTGGTACTGCTGCTCAAACTATTGGTTTCAAAGCTAGCACCAGTGCCCAATAATGTACCACCGGCAGCTGCATCGTACCAGCTGATAGCACCATTGCCTTGCGCAAATAGGGTTGTCAATTCGCCCTCGCATAGGTTATTATCGCCAGAAATCGTCACGCCTGAAAGCGTAGTAATATCCAAGCTGAACACATCTGTAGCGGTACAGCCACCTTCGTTGGTCACCGTTACTGAGTACGTCGTTGAACTAGTTGGTGATACGTTAACGCTCGCCGTGTTGCCTGCGGATTGGTTCCAACTGTAAGTGAAAGTTGTACCTCCCGTTGCGTTGGCCGTAAGGCTTGTGGTTTGGCCGCTACAAGCGCTGGCGTTACCCGTGATGTTCACACTCACTTGTGGTGTAACCACAACTTGCAATACGTCGCTGGCTGTACAACCTGCAGCTGTACTTACGGTTACGGTGTAGCTTGTTGTCGTTGCTGGGCTTACGGTTTGAATAGCGGTATTGATACCGTTACTCCAAGCGTAGTTTAATCCAGTTGCGCCGCCACCAATAGCTGTCAAGGTTGTTGATGCTCCTGCACATATAGCCGCATTGCCAATAACTTGTACACTTGGGCTAGGGTCAACGTTCACGGTGAATGAACCATTGAGTTTACAGCCAGCAGGCGTAATCACTTCAACAAAATATGTAGTAGTTATTGCTGGGCTTACAATGGCAGTGTCGTTGGTGCCGGCACCATTTGACCAAGCATAGGTGTAACCAGTATTACCTGTCGCATTTACCACTAAAGTTGAAGTACTGCCAGCACAGATTGGGCTGGTACCACTTACCGAAATGGTGCTTTGTGGTTCAACGGTAACCATTACTGCTGTAGCTGCGCCTTCACAACCATTGTCTGATTGCGTGGCATAGTAGGTAGTCGAACTTGTAAGTACGGGTGTCGTAAATACAGCACCTACACCAAGTTGTACAGATAAGGCTGCATCGGCATACCAGTTTACCAAGCCAGTGCCGTTAGCCAACAAGGTGGTTTGTGTACCGTAGCAAATCGTCACATCGGTTGTGGTTGGTGCCGCAGGAACTGGATTAACGCCAACCGTTACGGCTGTGCGGTTACTGGAACATCCATTTACGGTAGCCTGTACATAATAGGTCGTATTAGCATTTAAAGCTGGTGTGGTAAAGCTTGCACCGCTGAACAATAAGTTGCCAGCGGTAGGGGCATCAAACCAGTCTAAGGTACCTGAACCTTGTGCGATCAAGGTAGCCGTTTGTCCCGCACACACTACTTGCCCAGATGAAATAGGCGCATTAGGTATTGGGTTGATGTTTACAGTTACAGCTACGCGGTTACTGGTACAGCCGCTTATCACGTCTTGTACATAATAAGTTGTAGCATTGTTGAGGTTTGGTGTGGTAAAGCTAGCACCAGTAGCCAGTAAGTTACCGCCTACAATAGCGTCGTACCACTCTAGTGTTCCTAAACCTGTAGCGGTCAATGTAGCTGTTTGGCCAGCACAAATGCTGGTTCCACTAGCCGTTGGGGCGGCGGCGGCGGCATTTACCGTAACGCTCACTGCTGTTGCCAAGCCCTGACAACCGTTGGTATTGCTAGCAACATAATAGGTTGTATTGTTGGTTAATACCGGCGTAGTGTACGTTGAACCACTGGCCAACAGGTTGGTCAATGTTGCATCCGAGAACCATTGAAGGGTGTTGCTGCCAGTTGCACTTAAAGTTGCAGTAGCTCCGGTACAAATGGTAACACCACTGGCCGTTGGCGCTGCTGGGTTAGCCGTTACCGTTGCCGTTAAGGTAGTCCGGTTCGATTCGCAAATGCCATTGTTGATACTTACGTAGAAAGTATATTGGCCAGGGCTTAAAATACCGGCGTCGAATACACCAGTAGCATTGCTGCCCAAAATAGTCAAAGCACTGTTGTAAAAGGTAAAAGTACCTGTGCCGTTGGCCTGGATAATTGTATTTTGTCCTTGACATACTGTAGCTGCACTTGCTTGTGGCGCTAAAGGCAACTGATTCACCGTCACTTGAACTGGTGTATAAGCACTGGTACAATTGTTTGCATCAACAACAGCAGCGTAAAAAATGGTATTCTGGTTTAAAATGGCTGTGGTAAAGCTAGTACCTGAACCTAAAACAGAACCATTGGGTGCATCGTACCAATTAACGGTGCCAGCGCCTGTTGCGGTAAGCGTTGCAGTTGTTCCGGCACAAATGGTGGTTCCACTTGCCGTTGGAGCTGCTGGCGATGGGTTAACCACAATGTTTACTTGGTCAGCAGCACTGGTACAACCTTGTACGCTGGTTTCGTTAACCCAGTATGAAGTATTCACTGAAAGCGGTGGTGTGGTGAAGGTGGCTCCGGTAAATACCAAGCTCGCTGGACTTAATCCTGCGCTGGAGTACCAACGGATAGTACCACCACTATTACCTGCAGTCATGGTTGCCGACTGCCCCTGGCAAATCGTTTGGTCAGCTACTGTTGGTATTGCAGGGATTGCATTTACCGTAACCAGCACAGGTTGGCGTGTACTAGGGCAGCCTGCTTGTGTTTGCTGGGCGTAAAAAGTTGTGCTTACACTCAATGGATTGGTGGTATAAGTAGCACCAGATTGTAAAGGTGCACCACCTGTAGCAGCAGCGTACCAATCAATTGATCCTCCAGAGCCGATAGCCGTCAAGGTAGCTGTTTGACCTGCACAAATGCTTACGCCGTTTGCAGTAGGTGGCGCAGGAGCAGGGTTCACGGTTACCAACACCGCAGTACGGGGACTCGGACAACCTGCTGCCGTAAGCTCTTGAACAAAGAATGTAGTATTGCTATTTAAGGCCACGGTGGTAAAACTTGTACCCGAGCCTAGCAAAGTGCCTCCTGTAAATTGGTCGTACCATTGCAAGGTACCACCAAGGCCTGAAGTGCTACTAGCATTGATGGTAGCTGTCTGACCTGCACAAATCGTAGTACCAAGTCCCGCAGGTGCCGATGGCGTAGGATTTACGGTAACTAATATACTAGTACTTGCCGTACAGCCGTTGGCACTGGTTGCCGTTACGCTGTAACTGGTACTAATAGTTGGGTTTACGCTTAGCGTAGGTGTATTGGCTCCCGAGTTCCATACATATGACACGCCACCATTAGCCGTCAATGTCGTGGATTGCCCCGAACAAATGCTTAAGTTACCAGTTATGGTTGGAGTAGGTAAAGGATGCATGTTTACAGTAACCTGGCGTGCAGGGCCTTTACAACCTGACGGTGAAACTTCAGCAACCCAGTAAGATGTAGTACTGCTTAAGCTTGGCGTGGTGAACCCTGTTCCTGTTACACCCGTCGAGTTTGTCAAGGCAGCATTGGTATACCATTCAAATTGATTGGCAGGATTAGATAATCCCGAAGTCACGTTGAAGTTAGCTGTGTTGCCCGGACAGATAGAAATAGCAGTGGCATTGGTTGTAGGCGTTGGTACTACCCCCGCTACCGACCAGTTTACCTGGATCACAATACCATAACTATTGGTCTGGCTAAACGAGTAGCTGTTATTCGTGTTGGCCGGGTCGTTTTGATAGTTTATGGTGAAAGTAGTGGTTACTTGGTTTTCATCATCGTTTACACAACCTGTATTGAAAGTATTATCGCTACCACAGGCATCGTCTTCCCATGATTCAACCTCTATCAAAATTACAGGGTCGCAAAGGTTGCTGTAGCTTTGTACCAAGTCGTTACGGCCAATGGTGCCGCAGCTCGGGCTACCTGGGTTAACGGTCGTGATACCGCCGAAGGTGCCAGTATTGGGCCTAACCCTTACACGCCACCTTGGTTCTGGTCGGTTAGGTAAAAAGCCACAAGAAATACCCGTCGCATCGGTACAACATTGAAAATTGTGCGAAACTTGAGTGATCCGTACATCGAGGTTGGCGAATTGCTGTGCCCCGAGCTGTATACTCGTGAACAACAAGCCCAATACCAGCAACGCCGGGCTAATCCATCGCAATTTGCTTGAATAGCGCTTTGTCATAAATGTTTGGTTTTTGTTTAAGTGTAGATTTGTGTAAGTACCCGAGTACTTATTTCGTGTTTAGAGCCACGACAACACAGTTTGGATGTGCTATCGCGGCTCTAAGATATTGCATTTGGCTGAATATGTACTACTCCTGTAGTGCTAGGCCAGTGATTTCATGAAGATTTAATAAGCTTTGGCAAATAGTACCCTCCGCTTGCTCGGTTTACCCGTCAACACGCAGCTTCCGGCTTCTTCTTCCGAATCTAGCGGTATACAACGTGTGGTTGCCTTGGTCAATTCCTTGATTTTTTCCTCGGTTTCAGCAGTGCCATCCCAGTGGGCATAAGCAAAGCCGCCCTTGTTGTCCACCACGTCTACAAATTCGTCCCAGCTGTTTACCACATGTGTATTGTCCAGGCGGAATTGGTCCATACGGCTAAACAAGTTAGCTTGGATTTCGTCCAACAACACTTTAATTTGCGCCGAGATGTTCTCCAAGGGGCGTTGGAATTTCTCTTTCGTGTCGCGGCGTGCTACTTCAACCATACCGGCTTCAAGGTCGCGTTGGCCAATCACCAAGCGCACGGGTACACCACGCATCTCGTGCTCGGCAAATTTAAAGCCTGGGCGTTTTTTAGGGTCGTTGTCGTATTGCACGGTAATACCCATACCTTTCAACTCGGCCATAATACCTTTAATAACGGTATCCAATGCTTCGCTTGGGGCGGGTACAGGAACGATAACTACTTGTACTGGCGCCAATTTCGGTGGGAGTACCAAGCCTTCATCGTCGGAGTGGGTCATGATCAAGGCACCAATCAAGCGGGTTGAAACACCCCATGAGGTAGCCCAAACATATTCGCTCTGGTTGTGCTCGTTCAAGAAAGTCACGTCAAATGCCTTGGCAAAATTTTGACCCAAGAAGTGCGATGTGCCCGACTGCAATGCTTTGCCATCTTGCATCAATGCCTCGATGGTGTAGGTTTCATCGGCACCTGCAAAACGCTCGGTAGGGGTTTTTACACCACGCACCACCGGCATCGCCATCCAGTTTTGGGCAAATTCTGTATACACTTCCAACATGCGTTCTGCTTCTTCTATAGCTTCTTGGCGGGTTGCGTGCGCGGTGTGCCCTTCTTGCCACAGGAATTCCGTGGTGCGCAAGAACAAACGGGTACGCATTTCCCAGCGCACCACGTTGGCCCATTGATTAATGAGCAAAGGCAGGTCGCGGTACGATTGAATCCACTCTTTGTAGGTGTTCCAAATGATGGTCTCAGAAGTTGGGCGCACAATGAGTTCTTCATCGAGCTTGGCTTCTGGGTCAACGATTAGGCCAGCACCGTTAGGGTCGTTTTTCAAACGGTAATGCGTAACCACGGCACATTCCTTGGCAAAACCTTCCACGTGGTCGGCTTCTTTGCTCAAGAAGCTCTTGGGTATGAACAAGGGGAAATAGGCATTCACGTGCCCAGTTTCCTTGAACATGAAATCCAGCTGGTCGCGCATTTTCTCCCAGATGGCAAAGCCGTAGGGTTTAATAACCATGCAGCCCTTCACCGCCGAGTAGTCGGCCAGGCCAGCCTTGCGTACAATGTCAATGTACCATTGGCTATAATCTTCACTTCTAGGCGTTATTTCTTTTGCCATGATGTAATTGGTATGCTATTTGATTTTGTGTAAAAGTCTGATTACAGATAAAAGTTCTTCGAGATATACTTTGCCGGGAAAGCAAAAGCGATTTTAATTTCTTTGCTTTCTTTTTGGGCGCGTCCCCAGCAAGCTGGGGTCGGGCTGCTCCGGGGTTCGCGTTGCTCCGTGCTGCGCACCCGCGCTTCGCGCGGCCCTTTGCATCCCTCGCGCAGTTTTTCGAACTGTCGAGGCCCAAATTACGGCCAAAAAGCCACTTTAACGTATTTGAAAACGTTAAAGTTTGTCGGCGGGGCCTTCCTTCACGAAAACTGGTGCTACTTTTGTATAGTTAATCGCGTGAGGGGGCTGTAGCGGCCGGCGCTCGCCGCCGGCGCCCGAAGGGCCAAGCGAACAGCGCGCGCGAAAGCACCCGACCCGAGGCCCTTAGGCCGAGGGGCACGCCCCAAAAACAAAAAACATCAGCAACACCGGTTCCTGCCGCGAAAGTAGCAAAAAGCAAGTGTTCTGACTGCACTAAAGCACAATTCAATTTTAGAGAAAACACCCCTTTGGATACATGGAACATTATTACACAGGTAATTTAAACATTCAGGCTATGAAAAAGTCAATTTTTGCTCTGGGCATCTTAGCCCTCTCGCTGATCGTCCCGTTCTCAGCGTCGGCCCAATACGACGATGTGTACTACGATCCTTCAACCGATGGTGGTAATTATTATAATACCAACAACGGCAACTACAACACGCAACCGCAAACGTACGACAACTACACGACGAACACGAACGCGGATTACACCTACGACGCATCTTACGATGATTACGACTATTACTATGCTTCACGCATACGTCGTTTTCACCGCCCGGCTCGTGGCTTCGCATACTTCAGCCCATACTACATCGACATGTTTTACTACAACCCGATGATGCCTGGCTTAAATATCTATGTACACTCTGGTAATTACTGGAACAGTTGGAATAACCTCTACTGGAACAACTGGAGTTGGAACTGGGCTAATACCTGGGGCGTGAACAATTGGGGTTGGAACTATTCTCCTTGGGGTGGTTTTAATGATCCTTGGTACTCCTATAACATGGGCTGGGGCTTTAATAGCTGCTTCTGGAGCCCAACATGGAACACCTGGGGCGGCGGCTGGGGTGGCTGGGGCGGCTGGAATAACGGCTGGAACAACCCTTGGCGCTGGAACAACCCCTACAATACCTGGAATGCTTATAATCAAGGCTACAACAATGGTTTTTGGGATGGTGCCGCTTGGGCCAACAACAATAACTACTATAATAATGTGACAGCACCTGGTGGACAAGATTACTACTATGGCCCACGCGGCCGCACGGTAGGCAACAACACCGGCGATGTAAATGGTACATACGGTGACGACGGTCGTCGCCCAATTGAAGCCAACCGTCCTGATGGCCTTGACTACAACAAACCAACTACTGGTATTGATGGTCGCAATGATAATGGTCGTGGTGTAAATGTTGCTCCTGCAACAACCAAACCTACTAAAGGTACCGATGGTTACACCAAGCCAAACATCGCTAATGAAAGTCCTGCACAGCCTGGCCGTGGTAATGTAAACGAAAGTCCGGTAAACGGTGGTGTAAAACCAACCCAGCCTGACCGTACAACACCTGCTACTACTACGCCACAACAGCCATCACGCGGTACTTACACGCCAG
>CAZDVQ010000001.1:0-278111 GCA_964508975.1 uncultured Saprospiraceae bacterium | reverse complement strand
CGCCTGCAACACCACAACAGCCATCACGCGGTACTTACACGCCAGCGCCTGCAACACCACAACAGCCATCACGCGGTACTTACACGCCAGCGCCTGCAACGCCACAACAGCCATCACGCGGTAACGCACCTGCACCTAACTACAGCACACCTGCACCACAGCAGCCATCACGTGGTAACGCACCTGCACCTAACTATAGCACACCTGCACCACAGCAGCCATCACGTGGTAACGCACCAAGCTACAATGCGCCTGCTCCACAGCAGCCTTCACGCGGTACTTATACACCAGCACCTGCGCCAAACTACAACACACCAGCGCCAGCACCACAGCAGCCTTCACGTGGTAACTACAATACGCCAGCGCCAGCACCACAGCAACCATCTCGTGGTAATGTACCAAGCTACAGCGCACCTGCTCCAAGCTACAATGCGCCAGCACCACAGCAACCATCACGTGGTAATGCACCAAGCTACAGTGCACCGGCACCACAACAACCATCACGTGGTAATGCACCAAGCTACAGTGCCCCTGCTCCAAGCTACAATGCGCCAGCGCCGCAACAACCATCACGTGGTAACGCACCAAGCTACAGTGCACCGGCACCACAGCCACAACGTTCAACGCCAAGCTACAGTGCGCCGGCACCACAGCCACAGCGTTCAACGCCAAGCTACAGTGCACCAGCACCACAGCGTTCTGAGCCACAGCGTTCAGCGCCTGCTGCACCACGTGTAGAGCCACAGCGTTCGGCTCCATCAGCTCCATCTGCCCCTAAAGGCGGTGGAAGCTCACCATCGGCCCCATCTGGCCCTAAAGGCTCAAGTGGCCGCAGAGGATAGTATTTAGTCCAAACAAATACACACGAAAAGGCGTTGCTCTAGGGTAACGCCTTTTTTATTGTACTATATCGATTGGTAGCAGTATCTTTGGACCGCTGGTTAGGGTTAGATTTAACCAGTATCAAGCATCAACCCCCTCATGGAAAAAGTACATATACAATTAGCTTTCGATTTGTGCGATGAATCGGAGTTGTCTCAGACCGATGCAAATTTGCTACAAGCAGCCAAGGAAAGCATGGCCAATGCTTACGCCCCATATTCTAATTTTTTGGTGGGTGCCGCCGTTTTGCTTGATAACGGTATTGTTTTCAGGGGAAATAACCAGGAAAACGCGGCATACCCTTCGGGTTTATGTGCCGAAAGAGTAGCCTTATTTGCCGCAAATGCGCAATATCCAACAGCAAAACCGGTAGCTATGGCCATAACGGCTCAGGCATCAGGGCATATTTTGGAGCATCCTATTCCGCCTTGTGGGGCTTGTAGGCAAGTTATTGCAGAATCCGAGTTCCGTTATGGGCAAGCCATCCGATTAATACTACAAGGGCAAACTGCGCTGGTCATGATTAGTGATAGTATAGCTCAGTTTTTACCTTTAGCTTTTGATGCCAAGAGCCTACTGGGTAAGAAGTAAAAAATATTCGTATCTTTGCGTCATGGTAAAAAGTATTCAGATGTTCATGCTGTTCATGTCTTGGTCATTAATGACCTTGCACATGGTTGTGCCCCATATGCACCAGCAAGCGGAGCAACTGTCTAGTATAAACGGTATTTCACAAGCAGCACCAAGCAATCCCTTACAATTACTTAAAAGGATTGTACTCATTGATTTGGGCTCAAATCACCTTGATGCAGTAAATACCCACCAGGTAGATAGCCAGCAGTTGGATGTACAACTATTGGCTTTAATTGAAGTATTTGATAATTTATACAGTAGCTTACTTACACCTGTAACAGAGCAGGTCTGTTGTCAAGTTACTCTTGTTTTTCAACAGCAAGATGATATCACTTGCCGACCACTGCGGGGGCCTCCTAGTTTATCCTAGATGCATTTATATCATGCATAAGCGTAAACGAATTACCTAGTGTACGCATTGGGCAAATTAGAATTAAGTATCCTATCCCTTGTTTTTTGCTTAACCCACTTTGAAGCCATTAATGGCTACTAAAGTTACCGGTTTACTTATGGTGTAAATGCCATAAACGAAATATATATTCAAGATAGGAAAGCATTGATTTCCCGGATTCGACACTAGGTTAAACTTTTAAACAAGGGCTAGGCATTTTATGCAAGGCGCTTCGTAAATATTTTAACCATGGATCATGATTTTAAGCAAAATCCAATTATCGAGTTCTCGATAAAGAACAAGTTATTGGTGTTTGTTGGTATAATAGCGCTTGTAGTAGCTGGCGGGTTTGTAACTAAAAACCTGGCCTTAGATGCAGTGCCAGATATTACCAACAATCAAGTACAAGTCGTTACGGTGGCCACAGCCTTGGCCCCGCAAGAGGTAGAACAATACATTACGCAGCCCTTGGAAAGGGTGCTGACCAATATAGCCGGTGTTCATGAAATTAGGTCAATATCAAGGTTTGGCCTATCCGTTATTACGGTGGTCTTTCATGAGGGTACTGACACATACCGTGCTAGGCAGATAGTAAGTGAGCAGATTGGTCTTGCCGAAGGTGATTTGCCTGATGGTTTCAGCCCTGAACTCATGCCGGTTACAACTGGTCTCGGTGAAATTTTTCAGTATACCTTGCAGGTAGATGAGGCTTATAAGGGTCAATATGACATTACAGAACTACGGACTATCCAAGACTGGATTGTAAAACGTCAACTTAGTGGTATCCCTGGCATTGTCGAAATTTCGAGCTTTGGGGGCTATTTAAAGCAATATGAGGTAGCCGTGAACCCTGACCAGTTGCGTGGCTTCAACTTGAGTTTAACGGATGTATTTGATGCATTGGCTCGGAATAACCAGAACTCGGGAGGTAGCTATATCGAAAAGGGTAGTAACGCATGGTATATCAGGACAGAAGGTGTGGCCAAAACGAAAGCGGACATTGAAAATATTGTAGTTACACATGTCGACGAAGTTCCTATTTTAGTCCGAGACATTGCCCGAGTTGGTTATGGTTTTGCGCCAAGATTTGGAGCCATGACTGCCAATGGTCTTGGTGAAACCGTCGGTGGTATCACCTTGATGTTGAAAGGGGCCAGTTCTTCCCGTACCATCAAGGCTGTGCACGCCAAGATGGAAGCCGTGCAGAAGACATTACCCAAGGGTATTACGATAGTGCCTTATTTAGATCGGTCTGAACTTGTTTCGAAAACTATTCACACCGTGAGTAAGAACCTGCTAGAGGGGGCCATTATCGTTGTGTTGGTTTTGATATTGTTGCTAGGCAATTGGAGAGCAGGATTTATCGTGGCTTCGGTTATACCATTATCCATGTTGTTTGCCTTTATATGTATGAATGCTTTAGGCGTATCGGCCAATTTGATGTCATTGGGGGCCATCGACTTTGGTATCGTTGTGGACGGTGCCGTGATAGTTGTTGAAGCCATTCTGCACAAGCTACACCACCAGCATAAGGGCACGAGCGTAAGTAAAGAAGGCATGGATAACTTAGTGATGCGCGCTTCATCCCAGATTTATACTTCGGCAGTATTTGGCGTATTAATCATCCTCGTGGTATTTATGCCAATCATGTTCCTGACAGGTATTGAAGGTAAAATGTTTAGGCCAATGGCCCAAACGGTATCATTTGCGGTGCTAGGGGCGATGATATTGTCTATCACTTATGTTCCGGTAATGGCTAGTCTATTCTTGAAACGCGATGTAAATCCCCAGATGACACTAGCCGATCGGTTTGTCTATTTTTTACAATCCATCTATAAAAAACAATTAAAAAGGGCACTTGATAGGCCATATTGGGTAGTCGGTACAGCATTGTTGAGCTTGGTAGCCACAATTATTGTGTTTTCAAGATTGGGTGGTGAGTTTATTCCAACCTTAGAAGAAGGTGACTTGGCCGTGCAGATGACTATCAAGCCGGGCAGTGCTTTATCGGAAAGTGTACATACCAGTACATTGACCGAAAAACTGTTGTTGGATTCATTCCCTGAAGTAAAGCAAGTTATATCTAAAATTGGTACCGCAGAGGTGCCTACCGACCCTATGGCCATCGAAGATTCAGACATTATGATTTCGATGAAACCACAAGAGGAATGGACCAGCGCACACTCCAGGGACGAAATGGTGAGCAAGATGAAGGCATTACTCGAGCGCCATATATCTTGGGCAGGGTTTGAGTTTTCGCAACCCATACAGCTGCGTTTCAATGAATTGATGACAGGCGCTAAAACGGACATAGCCATTAAAATATTTGGGGAAGACCTAGAGGTTTTAGCTCAACTGGCTGCCAAGTCGGCTAAAATAGTCGAAAGTATTCCAGGTGCAGGAGATATCCGGGTAGAACAAACCGAAGGTTTGCCTCAACTTATGGTCAAGTTCGATGAAATGCAAGTTGCTCGGTATGGTTTGAACGTGGTTGATTTGAACGCCATTGTACGGACTGCTTTTGCGGGTGAAAAAAGTGGTGTCATTTACGAAGGAGAACGCAAGTTTGATTTAGTTGTTAGGCTGGATAGCCAATCTCGACAAAATATTGACCTCGCCAGTTTAACAGTTCAATTACCAGATGGAGGTGTTTTGCCATTAAGCGAAGTGGCTACTTTATCGTTTGAAGATGGCCCCATGCTGGTATCTAGAGAAGAGGCCCGACGATTGGTAAAAGTTGGGATCAATGTACGCAATAGAGATGTTCAGTCATTGATTACCGAGATAAGCCAAAAACTAGATGCGCAGCTTGACTTGCCACCTGGCTATTATATCAAATACGGGGGGCAATTTGAAAATCTAATTGCAGCCAAGAAACGTCTGCAAGTAGTAGTTCCAATAGCGCTAGCCCTGATATTACTGTTGCTGTACTTTGCTTTCCGATCTATGAAATATGCGCTCATTATATTCACGGCAGTGCCTTTATCGGCGATTGGTGGTGTATTTGCGCTGACCTTGCGTGGAATGCCCTTTAGTATTTCAGCTGGGGTGGGCTTTATCGCGTTGTTTGGTGTAGCCGTGTTGAACGGGCTTGTTTTGGTCAGTTTTTTAAATGAACTCAGAAAGATGGATGCTACACAAAAGCTTAAAGACATAATTATAGAAGGTGCTTCGGTGCGGCTGCGGCCTGTAATCATGACAGCTGCTGTGGCTGCCTTAGGCTTTTTGCCTATGGCTATTTCTACCTCGGCGGGAGCCGAGGTGCAAAAACCTTTGGCGACGGTGGTCATAGGTGGGCTTATTTCAGCTACCTTATTGACCTTGATAGTTTTGCCAGTAGTTTATTTATTAACGCATCAAGCTTTCGTTTGGCCTAAAAAGATAAAATCGGCCACGGTTATTGGGCTCATGATGCTACTTGGAGGTACTCAAGGTTTGTGGGCACAAACCGATAGCCCAGAGTTACTAAAGGCTATTGATTATGTACTGGTACAACATCCTGGGGTAAAACAATTGGGCTTGCAGGTTGAAGCTGACGAAGCACTTAAGCAGCAAACTAAACAGTTTGGACCAACCGTTTTTTCGGTGCAGACGGGCCAAATCAACGCAAGTAATTTTGATTATTGGGCCCAGATTGACCAACCCTTAGGGCAAATTGGTATGCCAAAACAACGACTTGCGCTAGCGGAAAGCATGGTCAATCGCTCTACGCGCGACTTGGAAAATTACCGACGCATCTTGAAACAAGAGATTCGTAGTGCTTGGTATAGCTACCAGTATGTTGGTGCAAAAATGGATTTGCTGACACAAACGGAAAATCGCTATGTTGATTTTGTCCAAAAAATCAAACTTCAAGTACAAACCGGAACATCTAGTAGGCTAGACTTGGCCTTGGCCGAATTACAGCTTGCCAGCGTAGCACAATCTAAGCTAGATATGCAGCAGCAGTTATTGGAAGCTAAAACTGCCTTGAACCTTTGGCTTCCGGATACTTTAATGCCTGATAATCGTAATGTTGAATATGCACAACTAAGGCTCTTGTATACAGAGGGGATGGCCTTATCCCCTAGTTTGATGCAAGTGCAAGAAGCCAGCGTTTTGGTAGCCCAAAACGAGTTTAACATGGTTAAGGCACAGCAAAAACCAGCCATTTCAGTTGGAGTTTTTCAACAGCAACTGGAAGGCAAGAGTGGGTTTGTTGGTGCTGCTGTAGAGGTGAGTGTCCCGATTTGGGGCAACAACTTAAAGTCAAAACTCAGGCGGAGCGAGCTGGAAATCGAAATGGCCAAGCAAGCCTTGGACATGACCGAAATACAACTCGATAATGCCAGGAGCTTAAAATACGAGTCGCTGCAACTGGTAGATGCCCAAATTAAAGCATTCGAGGCACAGGTGAATAATCAAGTTGATTTTTTAGAATCCAGTGCCAATCTAGCCATTCAATCGGGTGAGTCAGATTTTGCAACGCTTATTCAGGCACTGGCTACTAGTACAAACCTGCGTTTGCAGTACTTGGAATTAGTGCATCGCTACAACAGCTTGCTGGTAGAATATACTTACCTCGTAGAATAATCTATTGCGCTAGGTGCCTGGAGGGCTGGCCGAAGGCCAGGTGCGAAGCACGGAGCGAAGCGAACCCTGGAAGGGACCGGCCCGCTGGCCCGTAGGGCTGGCAGGGAAGCGCCCAAAACAATCTGAAAAATTACAATCCACTTAAATTTTCAATCATGAAATATATTATCATTAGTCTTGCAAGCTTTAGTTTATTGATGGCTTGCGGCAAGAAAACATCCTCAGAGGCTACCGAGCCGACCGAGGAAACTGCTACCGTTAGCCTAGAGCAAAGGCGTGTTGAAATGAGCGCAGAACAGCAAAAATCGGCTGGTATTAAAATAGCTTCACCAGCTAAAACAATGATGCACAGTCCTTTAAGCTGTACAGGCTATATGCAATTGCCCTCAGAAGCTACGCAGCGCATTAGCGTTGGCATGGCTGGCCGGATCGTGAAAATGAACCTATCTGCAGGTGCTAGAGTGCAAAAAGGCGATTTGCTGGCAGTGCTCAACGACCCAGAGTACATCAAGTTGCAGGAGCAGTATTTGACCAGCATTGAACGCATCAAATTACAAGAATCTGAACTTAAAAGAGTGCAGACTTTGGCGGCTGGAGAAGCGACGGCTACCAAAAATGTAGAATCAGCCATGCATCAACTCCAAACCGAGAAGATTAAGTTGCAAAGTATTGAACAACAGTTATTTGTAATTGGATTCGACCCCGCAGCCATTAAGCAATCGGGTATACAGGCTAACTTGAATATTAAAGCACCAGTTAGCGGCATTATAACCTTAGTACAAGCTAGGCAGGGGCAGTTTGTGGAACCCGGCACGCCCTTGCTCGAATTGGCCGAATCAGGTAAATGGCAAGTGGAGCTGAAGGTTTTCTCTAAAGATTTGGGTAAAATTGCCCTTGGACAAGCCGTGACTATACAAATTCCAGGTGCCGCTAAAACATACACAGCACTAGTTACAGCCATTTTGCCTACCAGTGAAGCATCCTCGCAAGCTAGTGTCTTGGCCAAAATACCACAAGCCGATGTTGCCATGGTATCTGGTTTAATGGTTAAGGCATCGGTTGCAACACGCAGCTACGAAGCTTATGTATTACCGGCTAGTGCTATACTGAGGTTCGGTGAAACGTTTGTGGCTTACACGGAAAATGGCCGCTATTTTGAGCGCCATGAGCTGAAAGGTAACCTTCAAGATGATGTTTTTGAACTATACGATGCAGGTTTTGCCGATCAGAAATTTGTAACCGAGGGTGTTTATTACATAGATGCCACCGAGTAAAAAACAAAAGGCCCCGCTGGACAAATCCAGCGGGGCCTTTTTCATTATTTGATTTGCATATCAGTAAGTACTTGTACTAAGGTCTGAATGGCATTGTCGCGGTTGATGTATGCGTAGCTGCCATTGCCTTTTTGGGCAAGCTCTTCGAGTATTTTTTTGGTGTTTGAGCGCTCTTTAAGGTCGAAGTAAAACACCGAGAGATCAACATTACCGCCAGCAGATTTACGCTTGATTAAGTCTTTGGTACTTTCTTTAATCAGGAACTGGCCATCGGTAGCCATGATAATTCGGTTGTTGCCGCCTTTAATAAAGTGACGGTTGGCTTCGAGATAAGCTAATTTAAGGCCTTTGTCCACATTGGTGTAGCTGCCAGATTCCATTTCGTTGATGGCTTCCTTGATAACTTCAATATCGCGGCAAGCAGTTGAACGGAGCAAGAGGCGTGCCTCGCCGGAGTAAATCACGAGCGAAATACGGTCTTCGGGGCGCATGTGCAACAGCGCTTCTGCCATAGCGGTTTTGAGCAATGGGAGTTTGTAGCTGTAATCCATTGATGACGAAACGTCGAGCAGCAAGACCAAGTTGATTGGCGCAGCTTGTTCAAAGGCCGTTTGTATAGTCATTGGTTTGGCTTCAACTTTGGTTACAGGCACTTCAACCGTGGGTGCGGTGCTTGGTGTTGTAGCCAGGCTAGGTATAGCTTCTACCTTTGGTTTAACCTCTGCTACTATAGGTGTACTTGCTGCTTTAGGAGCAACAGGGGTAGCAACCGGAGTACTAGGTTGGCTAACGAGGGGTTGTTCGTTGGCCCTTGGGTTTTCCTTATCCCAATCGATGGAAGGCTTATCTTTTTCGCGTGCGTCGATAAAGTCGATGATTGGAACTTCCTCTATAAATTGCAGGTAAAGCTCGCCCGTAAGCTCAATGAAATCATTGCAATCGCTGGTGAAAGTCCGCGATGCATCATTAGCCATGATGAGGTTATAATCGTTGGGGTGAAAGTATGTGCGGCCACATTTTTCGGAGAATTTATTCCCAGGGAAGTGGCCAATATACTTGCGTGCAAAGTTCAAATAAGCTTCGCCGTTTGATTTCATATCGTCGAAAACCTGGATAAATCCTTCAATTTTCGAATCGTCTTCCAAGTCAATATCAACCTTAACCAAGCCGGCAATTTTGTTTTGGAGTGTTTTGAGCTGGGCCAGTTTAACTTGAACGTGTAGGCTATCGGCTTCTTCCAAGTTAAACATCAAGCTATCCGAAACATTGTGCCAAGCGTTCATCATCTCGTAGGTCGATGACATCTTGCGGTTGGTTAAACGAACCCGGTATGCCTTGTGTACATTTTTGAGGGTTTCGTTCAGGTGGTCACGTGCCCACTTAAAACGGGTAAACAAGTTTGATAATTTGTACAGTTGTAAGTACGGGTAGGCAAAATCTGTATCCGTTTTATACATACGCTTATTGGTGTAAGCGTGCAACTCGTCGCAAACTTGTTGAATATCCTGCATGATAACCAAGAGGTCAGTAGCTTCAACCATCAGCACGTTGTGGTAACGGTCTAGCAGTTGCTCCTCGCGGTTGTCTTTGAGCACCGTATAAAGTTCGTCAATCGTTTTGCCATTTGAAGATACCCCCGACAACATGTCAATTGGGGCTAGGTAAATCGTGTCAATGCGGCGCCTGTAGTACTCGTTCAACATCCTGTTGAAATCTTGTAAGGCGTGCCGAGTATTGACCAATTGCTCTATAGATGTATTCGTGAAGAATACAAAGTTATTTAGGGACTTTATAGCCTTTTCTCCTGGGCCATCATTGGCTTGTAGCGAAAAGCTGAGGAATAATCCAATAAGCGAGAGAAATAGTGTTCGTTTAAACATATGCTAGACCTTTTCCAGGTAATTTTACGACTATACAACACAACGGGGGCAATTGAGTTGACCAATTACCCAACAGTTATGCCAGAATGACTCAATCAGGGCTGTGTCCTGAATAACAGGAACGTTAGATATACGCTTAGCCCAAGGCCAAGTAACAGTACCCAAAAAACGGGTAACTTCAAAGCGTCTTCTCTTCGCTCCAAAATTAAATAGGAGATATGCGACGTGAACGCCACATAAATAAAACTTAATGCGATCATACCTTCTTTCTCTTTTCTTTAATGACAAGACTTTAGGAAAGGCTACCGCGTTGCATGCATTATTTTATTTAATAAACGAATTCAAGCTGGTGCTTAGTGTTAATTGATGCGAGCCGCCGGCAATATGGTAGCCTGCCCAGCCGTAGTCAAACCTGATTTTGGCCACCCGGATGCCAAAACCAAACGAAAAGCCTGCTATACTGCGCAGCCCTTTTACCGATAACTCGCCACGCCTTAAATGGTTATAGCCTATCCTGGCCCTGAAAGTTTCTTTCTTGCCCAAGAGCAATTCTGCGTTAAATATAAAATGCCTGAAAAAATTATCGGTGAATCGGCCAAATGCACCTGGGCCTACTTCTTCTTGCTGACCAAATATGTTGGTCTGGAAGCGGTCGGCGGGATTATCATAACGAATGCCCAAGCGTTGTAACTGGTGTGCAATAATCGACAAACGGATGGGTAGGTATTTTACCTTGTGCGATATGCCCAACTGTATGTCCATGGGCATGGGCTCTCGCGTGTCCTCGTAATTGTTCAGCATAAAACCAGCGTTCCGAATCACGAAGGTCACGTTGGTGCGCCTGGCAGTGTCAGCGTACATGGCCGCCAAGTCTACAGTCATCCCGAAGGCATTGTACGACTCTAGCCTCGAGCCAGCCATGCGCAAGTTGGCACCAACCGATAATTTATCGCTCAACATGCGGCCTGCACCAAGTGTCCATGACCAGTCTTTGGCCTTGAACTCGCCTTGTGCTTGCCCCGTGGCATCCGTGGTCGTAAATTTACCGTAATCGGCGTATTGAATCCCGGTGTGAAAGGTTGTATTAATCGATTTTACATGCTGTGCATAGCCCACATAACCATGGTTTATATTGGCCATGTAAAAACTATGGTTAAAGCTTATCTGCTTGTCCATCAATGGATTAAGTAGCGCTGGATTTTGAAAGGCCAAGCCTGCATCATCATCTTTAACCGTGATTAAACTCCCACCTAATGCATTGATGCGGGCGGTATTGGCCAAGGTTAAAAATTCGAAAGCAGCATCGGCGCCAATTTGGGCAGCGGCCCAACTGGGTACCAAGGCAAGCAAAGCCAGCAATATCCTTTTCATAGTTATTCTTTTTTATCCATACACGAACGTCAAAAGTAACTATTCCGCTGGTTGTAAAGTATCTTTTTGCCAAAGTGTTTCGCAAATACCGTACTCGCATTGCAATTTTTTCTCTAGTTCGCCACGCTCGTCGTACAGCAATAGTTCACCGTGCTCAAAGTTGTCGGTCTCCGTATTATTTAGCCCAAAGCGGTCTATGCCCACCTTAAAAGTGCCCTTGGCCTTGTATTGCCCATTCTCGTGATACTCTTCAAAAGGGCCGTCTTCCAGGCCATTAAGGTAGTTCATCACCAGTTTTACCTGGCCGCTGGCGTAATAATATTTCCACTCGCCTTCACGGCCATCAGCTACAAATTTACCTTCCTGCGATTTTTTGCCGTTCTCGTAATACTCGTAAAAAGGGCCGTCAAATTTATCGTCCTTGTAGGTTTCAATGCGCATGATGCCACCGTTTGGAAAGTACAAACGACGCTCGCCTTCTAACTTCCCAAGTTTATAATTGGCCTCTTCCCAAAGCTTCCCATCGGCGCTGTATTTCTTTTGTACACCATCCTTCACCTTGGTTTTTTTATCCACCTGGTATTCAATTTTAAAGCCGCTCTCGTCGGTTTCTGTCTTGGTTTCACGCGAGCTACAGGCCGACAAAAACAGCGCAAAAACAACAGCAATACGCATTAACTTCAACATAGCTAAAGATTTAGTATTTAATTATTGATGTATTTTATTTTTTTGGGCGTGCCGGCAGGGCCTACGGCGCCTGCCGTCGCTCCCCGTTGGGCTTCGCGTTGCTCGGTGCTACGCACCGCCGCCTTCGGCGGCGCCCGCTGGGCAGCTCACGCGAACAGTGTTCACTTGTTCCTCAACTTGGCTATCTTTTTCTTCACGTCGCGGAATAGGCCACGGAAAAACAACGCGGTGAGCAAGAACACGTACACGAAAAAAGCTGGAATCCTTAATAATGTAAAGAACGCCTTTTTCCATAAAGGTAACACCTCGGGTTTAAACATGCCGAAAACCAACACGGTGTTGTAAATCATGATGACCTCGCCGCGGTATTCATATTTTGCAAATATGGCTTCCAATGCCTGCATGGCTTCGGCGTGGCGTGGGTGCTCTTCGTGGAACGCATAAGCACTTGACAGGTATCGCCCTTTCAAGGCTTCCAGGGTAATGGCCTGCTCGGAGCGCATGTCGATGGTTTCGCAACCATGTTCAAAAAACTCGTTAAACAGTTTCGGGTTCATGGATTTCCGGCGGTCAACCCGGTCAGCGTGGGCGTATAGCTCCAGGAAGTCGTTGTAGGCCTTCATGAAATTCGATGCAGCATCGTCGCGCATGTTCCACATGAGTACCACGGGGCGGTTATCCTTTAGAATACGCTTGAACTCAGCCTTCGCGGCTTCGGTATTGAACCAATGAAACGACTGCCCGCAAACCACCATGTCAACCGATTGATCGGGGAGGCCTGTTTGCTCGGCATTGCCTTCAAGTACTTGGTAATTGCGCTGGCCTGCAAGCCAACGTTCTGCCTCTGCCCGCATATCGGGATTAGGCTCAATACCAAAAACTTTGCTCACATGTGGAAGGAAAAGGGCACTGGAACGACCAGTACCTGAACCGATGTCGGCTACCACAAAGTCGCGGTCTAAAAGCCGGTTACGCTTCAAAAAGTATATAATCTGGATAGGGTAATCCGGGCGATACCGAGCGAAGTATCGGGCACTTTGCGAGAACGGGGTGTTCTTGTCAGCGTTCATGTCGGTATCTGGGTTAAGAAAACACAAAAATAGCTATTAATAATTACTTATTTGTAACTATCAAACTTGGGTGCAAGTTGTTTATAGTCGTCCTGTGTAAAGGCGCTATGGCCAAACCAAACCCGTTCATAGGCAAATACTAAAAACCTGAATTGCTCCCAGTTGGCTTGCGCCGACATTTCGCCGAGGTAGTGCAGATTGGTTTTGTCTTTTCGCCAGGCAATTTTACCGTGTTTGTTCAAGGTTTGCATCAGTTTCAAGAACTTAAGCCTCAAGGCCATGCGGTAATTACCGGTTGCTAAAGCTTCTTGTAGGAAGGGGTCAACATCGGCGTCCTGTAAATTGTCTTCCAGGTTTTCAATCGTGATGATTGGCTTGCCCTTAACTTTCGAGTTTGCCTTGAAGTTGCCGTTCATGATCATGTAAACCAACAAGGCCAACAAACCCACGATAACGATGGCGTATAGCACATACGAAAAGCCCGATGGTACGGAGCTAATGGGTTGAAGGTTCAAGTCGATTTCTCGGGGCTTTTTCTCCTTGGGTTTTTCCTTTGGCTTTTCGATAAACGACATGTCCTTGCTCTGCTCTTGCCATGTTTTTTGATCTAGAGGTCTAACGTTAACCACATCTGATTGCTCGATGTTGTTGTCCTCGGTTTGTGCATAGAGCGTTCCCGTAACGGCTATTTGTAGCAACAAACAGCAGCTCAGTATAAAACGGTAATAAGTAGAACGAGGCAGTAGCATGGTGGATTAAATATCGTCAAATGATTCTCCGAGTACCCAGCCTTGTTTCAGTTTCATACAGCTGTTTAAGCGAATGGTCCGCTTAAGGGCTTTGTATTCAACCTCCATAATCAGGTGCTTAATCTGGATACCGCCAAATGCATTGTTGTCGGCATTTTCAAAGGTAACTTTACTCAGTTTGGCTTGTTTCCAGTGAACGCCTGCATCGGCAAAACGATTGTAAATTTGGTGGAATGTTGCTTCAGAACGCAAGAGTGACTCGCTGAGCATGTCGGACATTTGCTCTTCAAGTGCCGCCAATATGAACGCTTTATCTACCTTTTTGGTTGTATCGGCGCTTAATGCCACGTTTAGTACTTCTCGGAACTCAGCTTCGCCGGGCAAGTAAGGTTTGATAATGGCATGGTCCTGCTGTTGAAAAGCTGTGAAAATCAGGCCTGCCACTTGGTTCAAATCATTGCGGTCAATGTTGGCATTTGGTAGCTTTTGGTTCGGTTTACAAGCGGCGATGAGCCCAGCGGCAAGAATGACTGACAATAGAAAACGGTTCATAAGGTTCTTGGCTAAAAATGAAGGTAGTGTAGAACGTAATATCGGCCTACCGATGCATGAAAGAAGCGGTTTTGCGAAGCAAAAACAAATGTGCTCAATGCACATTTGTAGCAATTGAACCATTTGCTCCTGCAAATGGCTCGGTGGCCCAGCGGGCCAGACCCGCTTGCGGGGCCGAGCGAACAGCGAACCCCGAAGGGCTCCGCAAAGAAGCAACGCGACTGAGCGAACTGCGTAACGTAGCGCCCCGAGCGTTTACGCGAGGGGAGGCCCCAAAAATACTACAAAATCAACAAGCCAATAGCTCAAACTTGAAATTACATCCGGGCGCGGTTGATAAAGCTGTTCATGGCCCCTTCTGAGGTTGCCTCGATGACAAAGCTTTCTCCACCGGGTAGCTTGAACTCTTTGTCTTTTTTCTTGAGGCCATTAAATGCCGTGTTGAAGCCCTCGTTGGTTGAGAAAATGCGTAAAATGCCAGCACCGTAGGTAAAATAATAACGGTACCCAGATGGCGTCTCGAAATAAAGGTTCAGCACGTCGCCACGGGGGCTCATTTGCACTTCGGCAGCGCCTTTAAGCTCAATGTCGATAGCCTTACCTCGGATGGTAGAAAGGCCAAGCGCCCCGCGGGTGATGAAAGACATGTTCACGTCGCTCCATTTCAGGTTGAACTTGGAAAAGAAGAAGCTGTAGCCCATGTCTGGTGTGATTTCCAGTCGGTTATCATCCTCCATCTTCGTAATGATTTTATCGATTTTGCGATCATCGGTAATGAACTGGCGGAGCGCTTTTGGAATGTATGGCAATGTGGCGTAGTCGATTGGCGTTGCGTCAGCCTCGCTTTGGTTGATATCGGCCACGATGGCATCGAGTAAGATATCGGGTATAGGCATTTTCAAACCACCGACCAAGTTAAAACTATACTCGGGGTTTTCGAGCACGGTCGTGTACTGTCCGGCTGTTTGCAGGGTGATTAAATCGTAACCAGATCCAAACTGGAACAAACCTTCGGCAAATAATTTACCATCAGTATCTGACACTACAATGGTGTTGCCGCGTTGACCGTTATTGAGGTAGTAGGTTGAATCCTTAAAAATGAACTCATCTTTTTCCTTGTCGTAATCCATGATACCGACCACGTTGAAGATAGCACGGTCGATGGTTTTTTTCTTGGGCGCCATGATGAGCGGGTACAAGGAAAGCGAGTCGCGGTAAAGGTAAATACCCGTGTAAATTTTATCGCCGGCAGGGTTACGTGGGATATCGTATGTGACTTGCACATTTTTACGGTCGATGGGGCTCTTGATGGTAAACCAGTCAGAACGCGGGATTACCTTGGTGTCCAATAGCGCATAGCCATCGAAAGAGAGGTTTTTCGAGTCGGCGCTCAAGCGTACAGTACCTTTAAACTTAGTTTTGCTGTCCACGTTAAAGTCGTCTTCTTCAGCTACGTTACCACCGGCTATGGTTACAAATTTTTTCTTGTCGAGTTTTTTGGTGGTGATGTTGGTGAACAAGATTTCCTGCTCTTTGCCATCCACGTTATACTCGTAGTAACCTGAAGCTTTATAGTTGAATTTACCCTCGATAGTCACATCGGCACGATTGATCACGTGGTATTTGTTGCTGGTGTCGGCAATGATTTTAGCATTGGTGAAAGGCTTCATCTCGCCACCTACACCAATCTCAACTTTTTGGTCAACCGGGTAAATGCGGGCATCGGCCACGGGGATAAACTCGGTACCATCGATGCGGAGCACGTTGGTCTTAAGGTCATAATCTGCCCGTGTGCCCGTAAACAAGAGCGAGTCCATGCCTTTGCCCGTGGCCAAGAAGTAGCCTTGCGATTTATTGACCGAGGCGAGTTGGATGGTCTGGTTATCCATATCCCAGGTAAAATCATCGAGCGATGTTTTAAACCGGTTGTAGGGCAGCTCGGTCGAAATTTCGTCCACGTTAGATATGAAACGACCCAGCTTAGTATCGAAGTCGATGGTAGCTTTCACGTTTTCAGTATCGAAAGCGATATCACTCTGGTCAAGCGACCTAATTTTAAGCCTTGAGGTATCGGCAGAAACCGAGTTAGCTCCGAAGAGCATTTGTTCCGAGAACATGGTGGCTTCATCCCAGTCAAATGCACCAGAACCGTACAAACCACCGGGGGAGAGAATCAAATAGCCGTCGAGCTTGTAGTCGCCAGAGCTAAACACCTCGAAGGGTTGATCAGCCTTTGACTTCACGTACATGCTGTCCTTGTAGGGGAACCATTGCAGGTCGACCGCATCACCCTTGATTTTGGGGTATTCTGGTTTAGTGCCACGGCTTTCGTCGATTTTAAACCCGTCTGAAGAGGCGAGCATCTGGTCGGGCAAGAAAACGATATCGTCAGATTTAGTCTTCGAGCCGAGGTATTCTACGGTGCCATTACCGATGAGGCCTGAGTTACTGATACCGAAATAATCGGTAAAACGGCCTTTGCCGTTGTAAATCGGGTAACCGTTGGCTGGTGTTTTAGCCTCGAAGCCCAGTGAAAGGTCGTGCCACATGATACGGATGGGCTCGCGAACGTCAGGGAATACATCTGCTGACTTTAGCTTACCCGTGAACTTCAGGTATTCAGGCTTGAAGTTATCCATGGTATCAAAGATGAATGGATCGAGCTCGTAGTAAAAATCTTCGCGTTTGTACTGGCCGTTTCTGATGAACTTGGCATCGTAATGCACCCTGGCATTGCTTAAACATTCAAAAGAAGGGAATATCTTGATGTCTTCCCGGCCAGATTTATTGTTGGGTGCATCAATCAACAAGATACCCGAAAGGTTCTCTAACCTTGATTGTAGAGGTTCTTTTCGTTTGGTGGGCATGCCGTCGGCTTCAACGGCTTCATAAGGTGTCTTAAACATGGTATAAGGGTCGATGGCCCTTTCCGTGATCTTGATTTCCATGAAGTCTACCGAATCGGCAAGCATTTCAAATCGGTCGTAGTCAAATTTAAAACCTTTGCCCACGAAGTTGCAGCTACCAGCCACCATTTCGCCGTTAACTTGGAAGTTCCGGTTTTTACCTACGGTAATCACTTCGCCATCAGGTAGGGGTTTAATGGATACGTTTTGCGAGTCGCTCAACACCAGTTTCCGTACCCAGTTCACGTTGATGGTATTGTCCGACATGTCGAGTACCGCGTTAACCCTTTTGTCTGGATTCGAGGTGGTGTCGATATTAAAACCTTGTTCTGTTTTGGGTGGGATATAGTTTGATAGCATCCGAATCCGGTCAAAGTCGCGTTTGTTGATGCTGGCGTCGTTGTAGTGGAATATTTTATCCCGCAGGGTAACTACCTTGGTTTCAGGATCGTAGAAAATAAAACCATCTTCTACCAAGTCATTTAACAAACGGCCAATGATAGTTATGTTAAACTTGGGGTCAATCATGTAAGCGATGTCCTCGGCCATGAGTTTGCGTTCGAATGGGCCAAGTTGGTCGAGTTGATACTTGATGATGTCCAAGTCACGGACTTTAGTTTTCAGGATTTTCTCTACCTTTTTCAAGGTGTTGTAATCGTCGGGGTTGGGCGATACACTCAACTTTTTGAAGGCCTCCAATTCCCGCCAAAAAGTTACGATTTTGGCAATGGGGTTATAGTTCGACACGTTGTGGTAGCGCTCGTAACGACGCAGGTCGAAAAGGTTAAGCGATTCAAATACAACCTCCTTACGCGAGATGGAGTTTGCATCGCCCTTGCCGATTTCCAAACGGTTACTACCGATTTGCCACTCGAGGGTACTCACAAACATCTCGATCATGTGGAACGAGTTGAAAAACGGCGTTTTGGATCGGCCCTGGTTGCCTTGCGACAATTTCAAGGTGTTAATCGGGATAGTATAGCGGAAGTTGATACCTGGGTGATAAATAGAGTCTTTACCAAAGTAAATGCTTACCTCGGCCTCCTCCGACAAAATCCGATCGTTGATGATGATACTGAACTGGATGGAATGCACCGTTGATGCGAGTTCGCCCGTAGTGTTGAACAGCTTGATACTAGCTGGTTCCAACTCGTCGCCATAACCGATAATCTGCTCCCCGTAGAGTTTGAAACCGCCTCGATACTCAACGCCTGGGCCAATATTTTGCAGGCTAATCCGTTTTTCAGAGGATTCGAATCGAGGGTATGACGAGCGCAGCGCAGGGCTGTTGGTTACAATTTTGTCGAGGAATTTTCCTTTTACCGGGCCGGTGAACAAGTTGGGGTGGTATAGGGTAGCCTCGGGTGCTGTGTACTCGGTTTGCTTCACTTCAATCTGGTAGGCATTGAATTCGCAAGTCACGTTTTCCAGGCCGGGTTGATCCCATTTTACAAGCGACTTACCGCCTGTCCAGATTCCCGTGAGCGGGTAATACACCCCAGAGGAATTTTCGATAACCAAGGTATCATCGCTCCTAAATCCTAGCATGTTGGTGCTGGGGTAGCTAACTTTCAGGATTTGTTCCTCGGTGTATTCAATTTGGAAGTCTGTTGAGGAAGGCTTCCACTGGTGATCGGTTCCGGCGTAAATAACCCCTGATTTGAAAAACTTCCGGCTGAAATCAAGCCAGGTTTCATAGGTTTGGGTGCGGCCTTGTTTTAAATCGGCCATGATACCCATGCTGATGTTGCCCCAGTTAGCAAAGTGCTTTCCAGCCACCACCTCGTCGGCCAGTATAGTGCCCACGCAAGTCATAAAAGCTTCATAATGCGGGAAAGCCCGCATTTTTTGTTTCCGCATCTCGGTACTGATTTCGTAAATCTGTTTGTACCGGACCTCGGGCACTTTGGCAGCATCGTTTATTACTAGTTTAAAGGCGTCAAACGCTTTGTCTACGTCTTCGCGCTTGGTTGCGTTCAAGAAGTTTTCAAGCTCCCTCAGGAAGTCGCCCCGGCTGGGCAGTTCTAGCGGTTCGGGCTGAGCCCAAACCTTACTTGTCAAACAAAAACCAATAAACAGGAGTAATAAAGTCTTTTTCATGTCATGCTGCTTTTTAAGCTTTTTGGAAGCGTACACAAGCCCAGTCGAGCTTGCCTTCTTGTGCGGTTTGGGTAAATCCCAGTTGACCCAGTTGTGTTGCAATTGGAGCCACGTCGCTTTGTAAAAATCCAGAGCACAACATGGTGCCAGCAGGATTGGTCAACTGATACAACGCAGTAGCGTTGCTTTGTATTACGTTGCGGTTGATGTTGGCCAAAATAATGTCGAATGGGGCTTCTCCCGCAGCTTGTAACTCACCCAGTTTTACGACAGTTTGGGTACAATTGTTTAAAACCAAGTTCTCACGGGTGTTTTCTTCGCACCAAGGGTCATAATCTAGCGCAACCACTTCGCTGGCGCCTAGTTTCTCGGCTAAAATAGCCAAAATACCTGTGCCACAGCCATAGTCTAGCACGCGTTTACCGGTAAAATCGATATCACGCATCAGGCTAATCATCATCCAGGTGGTACTGTGGTGGCCAGTTCCGAACGACATTTTAGGGTCAATCAGCAACTCGTGAGCCACATCGGTATACGCTGGATGAAAAGTTGCCCTTACACCGCAAAAGTTGTCCACTTTTACGGGTTCAAAAGCGGCTTCCCAAGCAGAATTCCAGTTTACGGCCGGAATATGTTCTTCGGTAAAGCTTAACTCAAAGGCCGAGAGCGTTTCTGCAACACCCGTTTTGACATCCTCCGTCCAATCTTTGGCCAAAATATAGGCGTTCAAGGTTTGCTCGTCGCCGTCAAAGGTGTCAAAGGGGAATTCACCGAGTAAAGCCGTTAATATCTCGGCCTGTTCGCCGCTGGCGGGCAGCGAGATTTTGTAATAATCCATGTTTTATTGAATAGCTTTTATAATCGCGATAAAGTCTTCTGCCTGTAAAGATGCACCACCTACCAATGCCCCGTCAACATCTGGTTTTGAGAATAATTCGGCTGCATTATTGGGTTTTACGCTACCGCCGTACTGGATGGTCATGCTTTGTGCTATGCTTTCGCCGTATTGTTGGGTCAGCAGGCTACGGATATGCGCGTGCATTTCCTGGGCTTGTTCTGGGCTAGCCGTAACGCCGGTTCCGATGGCCCAAACAGGTTCATACGCGATGACACATTGCTGGATTTCAGCGGCAGGCACGGCAAATAAACCATCTTTAAGCTGTTTTTCTACAAGGGCAAAGTGTTGATTGGCCTCGCGTACATCCAAGGTTTCGCCACAGCAGAAAATGGGGCGAATGCCTGCGTCAAGCACGCGGCGGGTTTTCAAGGCCAGCAGCGCATCATCTTCTTTAAAGTATTGACGGCGCTCTGAGTGGCCAATAATAACGTATTGAACACCAATGGATTGTAGCATATTTACCGAAGTTTCGCCGGTGTAGGCGCCTTCCAGTTCTTGATGGCAATTTTGAGCCCCGATGGCCAGGTGTTGGTCGCCATGAAATGCATCGCAGAGCATGGATAAGAAGGGGAATGGAGCGTTAATCACCACGGGCTGAGTCAGGCTAGGGGCAGTATCGCGCCAAGTTTGGATAAAAGCTTGCACGGCGGCGCTGTTTTTGTACATTTTCCAGTTGGCGGCTACAATTCTTTGTCGCATGATATTATTGGATTGATGAAGGTGTAAAGATAAGGCTGTTTTTGCTAAAATTAGCGTAAGGCTGTTTTTGCTAAAATTTGCTAAAAGCTAAACTAGCTAAAATTCAAAAAATCAAAATTGGCTAATTCGACGTCATTTCATCCATTATTCATTTTATCATTTATGCTTTTTGGGCGTGCCCCTCGCGATGCTCGGGTCGCTCCCCTCCAGGCTCGCTGTCGCTCGGTGCTGCGCACCAGCGGCTATCGCCGCTGCCTTCCGGGCAGCTCACGCGTGGGGTGGGGGAATGCGCAAGGGGGTGCAGCGGATACGCACTAGGGCATAGGCGCGGGCACGCAGTGCCCGCTGGGCCAGCTGGCGGTGACGGTGCGGAGCGACTAGCCGCCGCCAGGCCCAGCCGCCTAGGCCCGACGTAAGTTAGAGCGGAACACCCGGTGCCGCGTAGCGGCATGCGCCCAAATTAATATGCTAATGATCAATGTGCTGATGTGCTCATGCGCTTGTGCAATAGCCTATTTACGTGTGCAGACATGCTATGGCGCTTTTTCTATAAATAAATGCACCTAAGCGCTTACTTTTGTGCCGCAATCACTGAAACAAATTTGGATGAACGTTTTATATTTATCGTACGATGGCATGACCGACCCCCTGGGGCAGTCGCAGGTGCTACCTTACCTCGAGGGGCTGAGCCGTTTAGGGCATCGTTTTACCTTGATTTCGTTTGAAAAGGCAGCCGCTTTCGAGCAAGATAAAGCTAAAATTAGCCAAATTTGTGCGGCGGCCGGTATCGATTGGCAGCCACTGCCTTACACCAAGACCCCGCCCATTGTATCTACGATTAAAGATGTGCGGGCCATGACTAAGCTTGCCTTCAAACTGCACGGCGAGCGTAAATTTGACCTGGTACACTGCCGGAGCTATATCTCGGCGCTGGTTGGCCTGAAAATGAAACGCCAACTGGGCCTTAAGTTCCTGTTTGATATGCGCGGTTTTTATGCTGATGAGCGCGTTGACGGCGGACTTTGGCCGCAAAATAACCCGGTGTTTAAGCTTGTTTATAGCTATTTTAAACGCAAGGAAACCCAGTTTTTGCAGGAAGCCGACCATGTAATTAGCTTGACCCAGGCCGGTAAAACCGAAATGCTGCAATGGTCGCACATTAAGCGTAATAATTTGACAATCAGTGTAATACCCTGTTGCGCCGATTTAGATTTGTTTAATACATCGGCGGTAAATCATGCACAGCAAGACAGTCTGAGGGCCAAGTTGGGTCTAGCGCCTGGCCAGTTTGTGCTGGGTTATTTGGGCTCAGTCGGTACCTGGTACATGCTCGACGAGATGTTGGATTGTTTCCAAGTGTTGAGGCGTTTTAAACCCGAGGCCGTTTTTCTGTTTGTAACCGGCGAAGCAGAAAGTTTTATCCGGGATAAAGCCCTGGCCAAGGGCATTCCTGCAGAGGCTTTGGTCATTACCAAATCGCCGAGGTTGGAAGTGCCTACCTACTTGAGTTTGGTAGATTTGGGTATATTTTTCATCAAGCCTGTGTTTTCTAAAAAAGCTTCTTCCCCGGTAAAACAAGGCGAGATGATGGGCATGGGCATACCTTGTATCGTGAATGCAGGAGTAGGCGATGTAGACGAAATTACGCAGCAATACCAAGCGGGTTATTGCCTCCCGGCGCTCAACGAGGCTGCTTACACGCAAGCATTTGAAAAGCTGGATCAGCTGTTGCAAGCTGATAGACAGTGCATACTCGATGGGGCGGAGCAGTTTTACAGCCTAAAAGCGGGTATTGCCCGGTATAACCAAGTTTACGATGCCCTGTAAAGGCAGCAAGCACATGAAAATACTAATCCTTTCGCCTTATCCTCGCGGCACTGCACCATCACAGCGGTTCAGGTATGAGCACTACTTGCCCTATCTTGACAAGGCTACATTTGATTACGACTACCATAGTTTTTGGTCGGATGAAGCTTGGGCTATTTTGTACAAGCCTGGGCATAAATTGACAAAGGTGATGCACACTTTCTTGGGCTTCTGGCGCAGGTTTTTGTTGCTGTTTAGTTTGCGCCGGTACGATTATGTGTTTGTGCACCGCGAAGCATCGCCGATTGGCCCGCCAGTTTTCGAATTTTTGATCAGCAAGGTAATGGGTAAACGTTTGGTGTACGATTTTGACGATGCCATCTGGTTGCCGAATACATCTGACCACAACAAGTTGGCCGCTATAGTGAAGTGGCATGGTAAAGTGCGCAACATATGTGCATGGGCTTACAAGGTATCCTGCGGGAATGCATACCTGGCCGATTTTGCACGTCAGTACAATGCCAACGTGGTGCTTTTGCCCACGGTAGTGAATACCGAAACGCAGCACAACCGGGTTAAGGATCAGCGTGTTGGCAGGCTGAGTATTGGTTGGACGGGCACGCACTCAACCTTACATTATCTGGAGGAAATTTACCCAGTTATTCGTCAGTTAGAGCAAAGCTTTGACTTTGATTTTATTGTAATAGCTGATAAAGCGCCCGAAGTATCATTAAAATCATTGCAGTTTGTGCCTTGGCAAGAAGCAAGCGAAATTGACGATTTGTTGCGGTTGAACATAGGCATCATGCCATTGAGCGACGATGCTTGGGCCAAAGGTAAATGTGGATTTAAAGCCATACAGTACATGGCCTTGGGTATACCCGCCGTGGCCTCGCCCGTTGGGGTGAACAGCACCATTATTCAAGACGGACAAAACGGTATGTTATGCAGCACGCCTAACGATTGGCACAAAGCATTGAGTATTTTGCTGGAAAATACCGAAAAGCGACAAACGCTAGGGCAAGCCGCAAGGGATAGCATTATACAAGGGTACTCCGTGGCTTCAAGCCAAGCTATATTTGAAGACTTATTTAGCTAGTTGAGGACCTTCACCGGCTGGTTTCGACCATGTTTTAGCTAGTGTTCTACGGCGCATTAATGTTTCTTTTTTGGCTTTAGCTTCTTCTATCGAAAAGTGGTAAATGATAAGCAAGCCAGAAGCAAAGAAAGGGATAAGCGGTATTTTAAACCGGACCAATGCTCCGAAGTTAAAAGCGGTTAAGCCTGTGGCCAAGGCTAGAATAATGCTGAACGTCATACAGAGTACTACATCTGCCCGCCCGAAGTATTTGAAAAAACGGAAAACACCTGCTTTAAAAATCAGGTAAATGCTAAATAGTAGAAATACAAGGCTTTCCATTGCAGATATCAGCATCACTGGGCTGCGGGCTTCCCAGATATAGGGTCGATACAAGGTTACGTTTACAGCAGCTGGTAATGATCGTAAAATACCCACCGGCGTGAACCCGTAAAATGGTAAGGTGTAACCGCTACCTGCTGCACCTGATTCGTGTAAGCGGCCGTGGTAGCTGTGAAAACCCTCGGCCAATTCCTCTAATTTTTCGAGCTGGTACTTTTGACTCACCTTGGCTAACTGTGATAAAACGACGAACCCAAGCGGTACACTCATGCCAAAGAGTACCACAAAAAGTAGGATGCGCATGCCTTTATTTTTTATCCTGCTCGAGATATTGAATACAAACCATAGTACTGCCGCAGGCATAAATGCAAGGATGATATAAGCTTTGAGCGATAAGATTGCCGCTGTGAAAATAGCCAACAATATGGCAGAACGTATTATATTTTTACGCTCGATGACAATATTGTTTAAGTTGAAAAACACAAAGCCCAGCGAGCCCAAGCAAAGAGTGTCCTTTAAAATGGACGAGCCCCAAAATGCCAATGATGGTGTGAACAAACAAACAATAGCCAAAGGTTTAGTTAAGCTTGGGTAGCGTTTAGCAAATACCTCGAATATTTTCCATTGCCCGACGAAGGCAAAAGTGCCAAACAGGAATGCGGTATTTAGGTAAGTCTTGGCCGAAAAAACCGTAATGAGCGATACGATTTTTGCCATCTGGAACATTTCGATGGCGTTTAACCGGGGTATTCGACCCATGTAAATCAGTAAATCCTGTGGAAGAGGTGTCCCCGGTTTGTACAGCAACAGCCGGAAACCATCGCTAGGGTTGTTCAATAGAATTTGTTGTAAACTGTTACCGTAGCGCCAGTAGTACGAAGTGTCACCTCCAAGTTTGCCTCCACCATAATAGAATTGGTAAATCATTGCGAAGCAAATGGTCCCAAACAGTTTGAAAGCCAAGCCTGGCAAAAAATATGGCGCCAAAGCACTGCCCTTTAGCCTTGATTTCTTGTACTGAGCGGCAAAGAAAAAAATCAAGGCTATATAAAAAGGCGCAAGTATGGCGTCTAGTATGTTCATTTTATTTGTCTAGGCGTGTAATTCGTGTAAAGATACGCTTCAAATCAGTTTTTTCTTGCTTTTTATGGCGCGCCCCCTTCGGGGTCGGGCTGCTTTGGGTGCGCTATTCGTGCAGTCGCTTTGCTTCCTTACGGTGCCCTTCGGGGTTCGCTCATACCTGCGCTGCGCTTGGTACGCCTTGCGGCGCCCGCCGCATCCATCGCGCGTTATTTTATCACGGTACTTCCACGCCTTGCTCTAGACAAAGGACTGGCAATGCACCCAAAATCCGCTGCCACTCGTGCGAGAAACAGATTAAACGCCCATAGGTGTACAATTTACAGCCCGAAAGCAAAGCGTATAAACCCATTGAACTGTACCCGGTATAAACATTAGGTTTACTACTAATACATATTTCTTCTAGGCTATAGGCTTCAGGGCAAGCAACAAACTCTACTTGCTGGCTTTGTTGCATGATGGCCAACAAACTCGCTTTAATCTCGGCTGATTGGCCTGGGTGAAATTTGAAATATACTTTCTGCAATTGGTGTTGCTCAAAATACGTAATCATTTGTTCCAATGCTTGGCCTTGTGCTTCAAAGGTACCAAAACCAGCCTCATGGCAAAGGTCAAAAACCAGTAGTTGTTCAATCGGCTCATGGAGTGGTACCGGTTTGAACGGAAGGCCAAGTACCACTTTTTTAGCAATACCGGGGAAAGCGCGTTCGTCGGCCACGTAGAGGGCTTGGTATTTTGGGTGTTTGAAGTTGTACCAAGATTTACCCGCAGGCGATTGGCCCAAGAAATTGAGCTGGTAAAGCAGTTTTTTGAGTGCGGACGGCGTGGGTAATTTTTCCCAGGGTTTGTCGGCCCGATAGCCAATTAAACCTTCCTCGAAATAAGCAAAGCCTTGGCATGCAGGATTGGCGATGAGCAAGTGCAAGAAATTTGACCAAGACTGCGGGAGGTATAATGTATAGGGTGATTGGCCAGTGAAATCATCTATCCAGTGCCTGACGGTGGAGATGGTATTCCAGTTTTGGAAAAACAAGACCTTGGCTGGAATATGCTCGGTAGGGTAGTAAGGGTAGGGTATTTCAGCCTGTTTGAAATGCGGTGGTACGATTTTAATTTGCCTGTCCGTAATGTATAATATGGCATCATCAGGGAGGTGGAGCTGCTCGGCTATCTTACGGGAGAACAGCCAGGTGATGGGGGAGTGGACGAGGAATATGTGTTTCATGGGCTAGTACTGAGCGAACTTTGGAGCAAAGTTAAGCGTATGTTTGGACTTTAGCCTAAGCAAGGCCCCGAGTGTCAAGCATAGGCGATTAGATGGCAAGGAACGCGTGAGTAGCCCGGCGTGCTGGCCCGTATGGGCCAGGGCCGTAGGCCCGAGCGACAGCGAGCACAGAGGGGTACGACCCCTGCACCGTGTAAACGGGGCAGGGGGCACGCCCAAAAAAGAAAAAAATTATCGGATGAGGTTGATATCGCCCGTAAACCAGTCGCTTATTTGGCCATTGGCGTATCGCAGCTTTACCATGTAAACATAAACGCTTGAAGAAGCATCTTGCCCGCGGAACTTGCCATTCCAGCCAGCAGCATCGATTGCTAGGCCACGGGCGCCATAAACTAGACTGCCCCAGCGGTCGAAAATGAGTATTTCTTCAAACAACTCAACGCAAGGTAGCGCCTCGGGTATCCAAGAGTCGTTCAAGTTATCACCATTAGGGCTAAAAGCGTTCGGGAAGAAGATGTCGCAATTAAAATCTAGCACATTGATGGTTATAGAATCGCTTGCGGTACACCCGTTGGCGTCAGTTACTTGCAGGGTATAAACTTGCAAGCCTTCGGCGACCACAACGGGGTTTAAACAAGTACCGCAGGAAACGCTTGGCGACCAACTGTAGGATAGGGGGCCTTGCCCTTGTACATAAGCCGATAGGTTAACGGTATCACCCCAATTAACGGTAGCATCGCGCCATATACTGATGTAAATGGATGGAGGATTAGCCAAGGTTATGGATTGGTTAAAGCTGCAAGTGCTACTATCGGTAAGTTGAATATCATAAACTCCTGGGGCGAGGTTACTCAGGGTTAAACTGGTTTGCACCTGTCCATTTACCGAAAGTTGGAAGGGGGGGATGCCGGAATTAACGGAAATATTGATTTGCCCGTCATTAAACCCTGGACATGAAGGGTTTATGTTGTTTATATCGACATCAAGTTGGCTTGGTTGAACGATAGTGTCGGTAATGCTAGCGGTACAACCATAGCTATCCGTGATGGTAACCTGGAAAATACCAGCTTGGCTACTGTACAGCACGGAGTCTATGGATAGATTAGGGAGCCATGAATAGCTTAACGGACGGTCGGGCGTGTTTGAGCTAACGGTAATGCTACCTGTCCCATTTCCGGAGCAGGGAAGATTTGAACTAGTACTTTGCAGGGGTGCGGGGCTATGGGTTGAAACAGTATGGCAGATGATAGAATCACAACCGAACTGGTTGTTGAAATTCAGGCAGAAACTTGTATCATTGAAGTAAGGTTGACCATTGATGACAACTGGTATACCTAGGCAAGTATGGTGGTTGACTTGATTATTGTTGGTGTTTAGGGCCTCCACTTGCACGGTTACCGTAGAATCGCAGCCGTTGAACGCTGTGTAAACGAAACTCCTGTTCGTGCCGGCGGGTATTAGTGTACCATTAAAGTTGTAGGATGTGCCTTGACAGGCTTGCACTTGGAATTGTTGTGCAACGGAGTCGAGCATTTGGGCCCGAACTAGTACGGTAGAATCGCATCCTTGCCAGGTGCTGAGGTTGAAAGTGCGGTTTTGGGAACTGTTAAAAGAGAATCCTTGAATAGTAAGTGGGCTGTTTTCGCAGAAGGTAGTATCAATAACTAGATTATAGCTAGGGAGAGGGAAAGTAGTGATGAGCACTGTAGAGTCGCAACCTTGGATCGTATTGAGGTTAAACGTTTGGCTTTGGTTCCCGCTGAACGTCACACCGTTGAATACCTGTGATTGACCTGGGCAAAGACCGAAATTAAAGTTTTGGTTGTAGGTAGGCCAAGCACTTACTTGAATAGTAATGATAGAGTCAATGCCTTGTGAACTGTTGAGTGTAATCGTTGTGGTTGATGGTGCTAGATAGTTTACACCATTAATATTCACAGTAGATCCTTGGCATGCAGCGGTATCGATTAAGGTTGTGAGGAAGCATATGTTGAGACTTACCCTAACCGAATCGATTGATGAGCATCCTTGGGCGTTAGTCAAAGCGAGGTAATAGGTGGTATTGGTGTTGGGCGTTACGGATGGGTTGGGGCAGTTTTGACAGGAGAGCCCTGTATTGGGGGTCCAGGCGTAAATGCCTTGAGCCAGGCTTGGGCCTTGAAGCGTGTAACTGGTTGAGGCGCAGATGACGGTGTCAGGGCCGAGGTCGATAACGGGCCTAGGCAGCAAAGTGACATTAATAGCATCGGTTTGTGTATTGCCGCAGGCATCTGTTGCGGTGACCCTGTACGTTCCTGCACCGTAGGTGCTGATGGTTGGGCCGGGTGTGCCATCGCCCCAGATGTAGTTGGTAAAGCCAGGCGTAGCGTTGATGACATTCGCTTGGTTCTCGCAAGCGCTGATGTTGGGGCCAAGTTCTAGGGTAGGTGTAATTTGGAAAGTAACCTGAATAGTATCAGCGAAGCTAAAGCAGGCGTTTGCCACGGTTACGCTATACAAGCCATTTTGCGTAACGCTGATACTTTGTGTGGTAGCGCCGGTGCTCCAAGTATAGCTGGTGTAGCCAGCGCCTGCATTGATTGTAGTAGCGTTGGAGCAGCTAACTACGTTGTTGCCTAGGTTTATGGTAGGGATGCTACAGCTAGGGTGATTGCAGCAATCGGGGTCGAGGCAATCGGGTAGGCCGTCACCATCGTCGTCGATACCGTTGTTGCAGGATTCGCAGGCGGTGGTGCAGAAGGGGGAATATGCGACCGATGAGTTTGCAGGCGTTGCGGTGACGCCAGTCCATCCAATAGTGGTATTATAATACGTGGGAGAAACAGAATAGCTTAAATTTGGGGAATTTGCTTGAGAGATATCTATATCACTAATAAGCGGACAATTAGCGATTTCGGTCACACCGTCCATCCCTGTTTTTAAAAGAACTGTTGCGTAGTCAAAATTAGACTGATTATACATACCAACTGCAAAAAAGAGATTATTCCCATCAGTATAAAGCTGTTTTGAAGACCAAGCATTGTTTACTCCACCGTCGTTGTTCCGGTATTTTTTGGACCACATTATATCCCCATTTCTATTCAACTTCATTAATATTGTAGTTGTTGGGTTTCCTGAATAAGAAGATATCATGATAATGTAGCCATCTGACACAGCTGTAATATTAACTGGATTTAAACCACTAAAACCTTGAACATTATATTTTTTTGCCCAAATTAGGTTCCCATTTATATCTGCTTTGCCTACTCCAAATTCGTTGGTTTGGAAATTTCCACTGCCATTGTAGTCTCCATAGAAGCCTAATAAAATAGTATCTCCGTCTACACTTGCAGTATTGCAATAAATTCTGTTATTAGAAGCGTTATTATACAAGAAGAGCCTTGACCAAATTAAGTTACCATTTGCATCAAATTTCGAAAGTGCTGGTCTAGTCGTGTTAAGTTGACTTCCCGTATTGTAAGTTCCAAATGCATAAGTAGAACTGTTATGATTGAAAGCGCCTACGAGGTCATCATGGGTATTTGCTAAATTTAACTGTCTTGTGTAAGCGTTAGTTGGTTGCCCTGTATTTCTATTAATTTGAGTAATTCCAGGGTCTCTGGCAATACCTGGTGATGAGGCATTTAAGTTGCGGTAAATAACTTGAAATGGTCCACCAGGCGTAGGTTCAACTATTGAGCTAGCTACTGACGAAAAGGTCATCGCTCTAGACCATTGCATTGTGTTATTATTGGGATTGTATCTAAAAATAAACCCACGGAAAGTACTACCTGCGTCCCATCCCATTCCACTGCCTACCAGAAAGCCATCGGAGTCAACAAACAGCTCGGTTATTGTTTCAGGGTAGGAAGTAAAGTTAAAAGTTCGATACCATAGTAGTGTTCCGCTCGGAGTAACTTTCATAATGTATGCACTGTCGGAAACTTTACCAGCGATTAATAGATTTCCATCGGTGTAAGGAATGATAATATTAGGTACATCATTTACATTTGGCCGGTTATAAGAATAAGCAAATGTGGACGAACAAGTATCTGGTAGTCCTGACGCATTTACCACGAAATACTCACAATAGTTATCTGAACAAAGCCCATTAGCTGATTGAAGGCACACTTCATAAATACCAGGCGTGTTAAATGTATATTGTAAGTTTGAATTATTTGATATGCTATTATTATTGATTAACCAAGTTGAGCTTGTTGCGTTTTGGGATGAATTTGTAAAAGTAGTATTTTGGCCTATTGCAATGTAATTGCTTTGAAACTGGTAGCTAGTGTTGATGTTACAATTCACTTCAATGGTAAGACTGAAAACATCTGTAGTACACAAAGGATCATTGGAACTTGCCAGTAGAGAGATTTCAAATGCACCAATTGTATTGAATTGGTAGCTGGTATTGAATCCAGTAGAAAAAGGGGTACCATTTATTAGCCAAGTCCAAGAATTAGTATTACCAGTACTTAAATTTGTAAAGTTTAATGAAGAACCAACCGTAATGGTAGAACTTGGTGTTGTAAAGTTGGAAGTTATAGGGTTGCTACATGGTGGTAGACATGCAGGGGATTGGAGAAGGCTCGTTCGGACTTGATCAATCGAGAAATGCATTCTATCTCTTTGCCCTGTAGTAAAATCGGAATAGCAGGTTAAGCTACTATAATCCATAAAGTTAGTAATCAAGTCATTCTGGTCAACGCTAAAGCCAGAGTTTACATCGGTAGTACATGAGTTTACTGCAATTCCGCAGGGAATGTTTGCTGTAGAAGCATCTGGAGGGGTGTCACAAACTTTATCACCGTCAACAGCACAGTTATTGTTTGCACATCCGCCTTGGAATGTGTGGTACAAGCCAAGATAATGACCCATTTCATGGGCTAATACAGAACTATTTGCAGGAGAAACCCCCATGAAGTCATATTCAAGAACGATACCATCCATTAATTGTCCGTGAGCGCTAGGATAATAAGCGTATCCTGCAACACTACAGCTACTGTTTGAGCAGATTTCGTTTACAATCCAAATGTTGATGTATTGTGTAGGGTCCCATCGAGATAAATTTTTTAAAGCAATATCCTGCGTGTTCATATTGACAGTTGTCAGAGCAGAAGCGGTTCTCGTTATACCATTTGTAATCAATCCGTTAGGGTCCCTCTGGGCGAGGCAAAATTGTATTCGTGTGTCCACTCCTGTCATTTGGTTATAGTAGCCGTTATTACTAAATGCATCATTCAAATCTTGAATGGCTTGGTTCACTAGCGTATTAGATATGTTTTCAGGTCCATTATTATGGATTATATGGACTACAACAGGTAACGTATAAGGCGGAGGAGCCAATCTCTTATCATCTTTTTGGTAAATTGACCATAATTGGTCAAGCTCTTGTTGTTTTTTTTCTATTGCCTTGTCTCGGAGCAAGGCCTCGTTGATGTGACTGGAACCGCAGTTATGAAAATGACCGTCTTGCCCTTTGGATGAAGCGCAAAGGATTGTAAATACAAAAATCAGCAAGTATCTCATTGTTTTCTTTTTTTACAAAGATAACAGTAAGATGGTTAAAAAAAGTTAAATTTTCAAATATTTTCAAGATTAATTGGACTTCCAGCCTTAATATCTGTTCTTGCATGCTTTCCCAAGATCATATCGTAAAACTTAGGCGCCAGGCCAAAACCAGGTCTTATTATTCTGACATTATGAATTGAGAATGCTTCGCCAGCTTTTATATCACTTCCAGCATATAAACTTCTCTTGAATGCTAAATTTGGCTTTTCGGCTTCTTGAACGTTAAGTTGAACTATTCCAAGTGACTGCCATGCTCTTTCTGTTTCAATTACGAGCGCCTTTAACTCCTGTGGTTCCATCGAAAATGCCGAGTCTACACCTCCATCTGCCCTGTTTAGTGTAAAGTGTTTTTCAATGACTACTGCACCATGAGCTACGGCTGCTACTGGAACGCCCAAGCCCATTGTATGGTCAGATAAGCCAGTTAGACAATTAAATGCGGACTCTAAGAATGGTATAGTAAGAATATTGCTAAACTCTGGCGTTGCAGGGTAGGTAGATGTGCATTTCAACAATACTATTTCTTCACAACCATTGGCTCTTAAGGTTCTAACGGCTTCATCTACGTCTGCAAGCGTGGCAGCTCCAGTAGAGATAATTACAGGTTTGCCAGTTTGGGCAACTTTTTTCAATAAAGGCAGATCTGTATTTTCAAATGAAGCGATTTTGTATCCAGCTACACCTAGACTTTCTAAAAAATCAACAGCAGTATCATCGAAAGGGGTACTAAAAATTTCGACTCCTAGCAACCTGGCCAGCTCAAACATAGGTTTGTGCCATTCCCAAGGTGTATGAGCCTCATTGTACAGATCCCAAAGTTCTCGCCCATTCCACAAGGATTTCGGGTCGGTTATAGTGTAGGCCCCTTTCATGGTCATGGTATCCGCAGTGTATGTTTGCAGCTTGATGGCATGTGCGCCAGATGCAGCGGCTACACGTATAATTTCAAGGGCTCTGTCAAGTGATTGGTTGTGATTGCCCGACATTTCGGCGATGATAAAGGGTTTATGATCTTTACCAATCCAGTAATTGCCAAATTTAATACTTTTCATTACGGTAGTTTTTTATGGTTAAACACGGCAAGCTGAGTATTACTTATCCACTCGTCTGCCTGTCGGGTAAATTTCAATTTTTCAAAAACTTTCATCGATGCTATATTCTCAGGCTTCACTAATGCTCTGAATACAACAGCTTTTTGATTAAGAATTGTAGCCATCGCAGTAGTTAGCATATAAGTGCTTAATCCCATACCCCGAAATGCAGGGTCGAGCAGGTAGCTAATTTCAACAGTAGTTTCATCCAGCCTTTCTAACCTGACTTGGCCGATGGCGTTTTGTCCATCTTTAAATATGAAATAATCGCTATGAAGGCTTTCGATTTTCTTTGCGTACCAAGATTTATGTGTGTCAACTGAAATTGATCCTTGGTTTATGGAGGATTGTCTTACTTCAGGTAGGTTAGCCCAGTCATAAGCCGTCCAGATATCAGCCAATGCTGCTTTTTGTAAAAATGGGGTTAAATCCCCCAAAAGTATGTGACAAATCAAACGAATCCTTGTGGATACATGCTGGTCGATTATAGGGAGTTGGATTGAAGTATGGTCGGCGTTGAATCTATGATCTATTGGATACTTTTGGGCAACCTTTGCGTTCAGGAGTCCATCATACAAGCGAGCTTGGTTGTCGACAGTTTTAAGGATATAAAGCCGAGCCTTGGGGTTTATTTTGTGAAATTCATAGCTCAATGTGGAAGCAGTGGTAATGCCGACGCTACATTGTGCCATGAGGGTAATCATTTCATTAGCGCTGAGACCAAAATAGGGTTTTATTTTATACCTAGATTGAAGTACGCAATCCTTGAACCATGGTTCGTTCATCACCGAAAACGGTAATACAACATGACAGGCTTCAATCCTAGGATTTAAATTTAAAGACTCCAATATTGGTTTTAGCTGCTCCATAGTGGATGCTCCCCCTAAACTTAAAAATAACTGTCCTGGTGAAGCACTTATATTACTGTTAAATTCAAGAAATTGCCTACGAAGTATCGCATACCTAGGCCCAAGGAATAAATTTGCTTTTATACTGGCGTTGAAATCTTTACGCTCAATACCTATTCCATGGTTTAAAATCACATCTGCATCTATGGCTTCTTCTGGAATGTCATTAATTAAAATAACTTTGAATGCTAACCGAAGTTTTTGCACATAAGCCTCCGTAAACTCATAACCATCTAATATGAAAATTCCTTCATGGATTAAATGCTCTGTATTTAAAATACGCAATTGATCTTCATAACTTGTATCTGGATAATGATAAACCGTTATACTGCTTTTTTTGTATTCAAAGGAAAGGCTTTCAGGTATATCTGCTGTAACTAAGTATACTTCGAACAAATCGCAAAGTATTTGCCCAACTGCAAGTAGCCGACTTAAGTGTCCGAAGCCAATTTGTTGGTCACCCCGACCTTGGAGTATGATATTAGGTTTGGACTTATTTACCATAACGTACCCCATACTTAAACTCCGCCACTTGCCAATCTTCCAGGTTGTCAATGTCGTGGCCTTCCATCTCTGATATGATAATGGCCCCGGAGTTGTCGTTGAAAATAGCGCCGGCTTTTAAAAAATCGGCTACTTGGAAAAAGTAAAACTGACCCGCATCGTGGTAGGCTGGTTCTAAATCTTGTGAGCGGCTATTCAGGTGCTCGGGTTGCATCATGTTCACCAAACCCGCTTCGGTACGGCGTAATGCCCGCTGTATCGGGTACGAGAATCGCATCACGGGGAATACAGAGGCGTACGCACCCGACAGCAATAACGCATGCGCCGATTTTAACTTCTCGGCACTGACAAACGGTGCTGTTGGGTATATACAAGCTGCCGTCGTAACGTTTTTACCCAACAGGGCATAAGCTTCAACCACTTCGATCAACACTGCCGAGGTAGTCGCAAAATCATCTGAATTCTGCGCTGAACGCATGAATGGAACTGTGGCACCATAGGTCAAAGCCACTTGCTTGATGTCCTCGTCGTCGGTTGATACCATCACCTCGTCAAACAAACCAGATTGTAACGCTGCTTCTATCGAGTAGGCAATAATCGGCTTACCCAAGAACGCTCTCGTGTTCTTGCCAGGGATTCTCTTGCTGCCGCTGCGGGCTGGTATAATGGCGAGGGTCATTTTTTTTAGTTGGTAGTTGATTGTTGGTAGTTATAAGTTGAGCGTTGGTTTGATTTTAAAACTTTCCTTAAAAACTATCAACTACCAACTATCAACTCCGAACTACCAACTACACAATCAATCACATACGCCTGTTCTTCATCCGTCAAAGTAGGGTACATGGGTAAACTGAGGCATTGATCGTAATACGCTTCTGCCATGGGGAAATCCCCTTTTTTGAAACCAAGCCCTTGGTAATAAGGCATTGTGTGTACGGGTATGTAATGCACCTGTGCAAAGATGTTCTTAGTCCGCAAGTAGTCGTATAATGCTTTGCGCTCGGGGTGTAAAATAATGTACAAGTGGTAGGCATGGAATTGATTTGTCCCAACTTGCAAGGTTTTGATACCATGCTGTGCAAATGCCTCGTCGTAGCGTTTAGCAATGGCATGGCGGCGGGCCATACCTTCATCTGCACGTTTGAGTTGTGATGTACCTAATGCAGCCTGGAAATCGGTCAAGCGGTAGTTGTAGCCCAAGGTTTGCATTTCCATGTACCAGCCACCGTGATTCTCGTGCATCAAGTTCGGGTCTTTGGTAATACCGTGTGTACGCAGCATGATGAGCTTGTCGTAAAGAGCCTTATTGTTGGTGGTAATCATGCCACCCTCGCCGGATGCAATGTGCTTCACCGGGTGGAAGGAGAAAATAGCCAAGTCGGCAAATTGGCCGTTGCCACAGCGTTGGGCTTGACCTTTACTATCGGTAAATGCACCACCTGGGGCATGACAAGCATCTTCAATAATCCAGAGACCGTACTGGTCGGCTATTTGGCGGGCACGCTCTAGGTTAACGGGCAAGCCTGCAAAGTCTACCGGGATGATACCTTGGTAGTAGCCCTTGGGTTTGCTGGCAAGTTTGGCCTCCAGCTTGTCGAGATCCATGAGTGCTGTGTTGGGGTCGATATCCACGAAATCAACTTCGCCACCGCAGTAGCGCACACAGTTGGCCGAGGCCGAGAAGGTAATCGGGGTGGTAAGCACCCGCGATTGTTCGTTCACATCCAAGGCCATGGCACAAAGGTGCAAGGCTGCAGTACCATTTGAAATGGCCACGGCGTATTGAGCACCAATGTATTTAGCAAAAGCCTGCTCGAACTCAGCGATAGCAGGACCCTGCGTCAAGTAATCGGATTGCAATACCGTGCAAACGGCATCGAGGTCCTCTTGGGTAATGTTTTGGCGGCCGTATGGTATTGCTTTCATGTTACACGGTGAATGTTGGGTCAACGAATTCGGTGATCAAACTGCGGATTTCCTCCACGCTCAACCATTCGGTGTTGGTACCTGAGTTGTATTTAAAGCCAATTTCAACGGGTTTGGCGTTGAAGTGGGCAAAATATTTTTCTTTGTCCCAGAACGGAACTTGTGGCAAAATGGCGTAGTAAGTACCTAGGTCAACCGTGGTGAACGAGTCGGCCTCGGTAATCATTTCCTCGTGGATTTTCTCGCCGGGGCGAATACCTACTATCGGGAATGCGGCATCAGGTGCGATGGCCTTGGCCACGTCGGTAATGCGATACGACGGGATTTTTGGCACGAATATCTCGCCACCCCAAGCATTTTCCAAAGCATTGAGTACCATTTCGATACCTTCTTCCAAGGTGATGTTGAAGCGGGTCATGCGCTCATCGGTGATAGGCAAAACGCCTTGTTTGCGACGGTCGAGGAAGAATGGGATAACCGAACCGCGTGAGCCCATCACGTTGCCGTAACGCACCACCGAGAAGTTGAGGTCGCGGCTACCTTTGAGGTTGTTGGCAGCGATAAAAAGCTTGTCGGAACATAACTTGGTAGCACCGTACAAGTTAATCGGAGCAGCCGCTTTATCGGTTGATAAGGCAACTACCTTTTTAACGCCCGAGTCGAGTGCAGCCTCCACGATGTTCTGTGCGCCCATTACGTTGGTCTTGATAAACTCGAAAGGGTTGTACTCGGCAGCAGGTACTTGCTTCAAGGCTGCGGCATGGATGATATAATCAATGCCTTCACAGGCGCGGCGGAAGCGGTCGCCATCGCGGACATCCCCGAGGAAATAGCGCATGGCCGGGTATTTTTCCTGTGGGAAATGCTGCGCCATCTCGAACTGTTTCAGCTCGTCGCGCGAGAAAACCACCAAGCGTTTAACGTTCGGGTAGCGTTCAAGCACCGTCGCGATGAATTTTTTTCCGAATGAACCTGTGCCTCCCGTTACGAGTAAGGCTTTGCCGTTTAAGTCTAGAGCCATTATTGTTGTTGTATGCTGAATGTTTGTGTAGAATGTACTTGGCGCGCAAATCGGCCTAGCGATGCTTGAGCGAAGTGGTTTTGCGAAGCAAAAACAAATGTACTCAATGTACATTTGTAACGAGCGAACCACGAAGTGCTCCGCAAAGGAGCGAAGCGACTGCGCGAACCATTTGCTCCTGCAAATGGCTCGGTGGCCCGCAAATCGGCCTAGCGATGCGACGCGGTGGCCCGCAGGGCCAGACCGAGCCCGAAGGGCGAAGGGCCGAGCGAACAGCGAGCCGCAGAGCGTAGCGCCGCCGCAACGCGGCGGAGGCCCCTCATAATCAATTGAATAAAGCAGCCTTTGCCACTTTGGCCCACAAAAGTACATCAAATGTGCTATAATTCAACGGGTATTTGCGTACTTTGCACTAAATTTCATCCCATGATTAAGCTGGCAGACGATAAAACATACCTATCTAAATTCTCTTTCTGGGTGAGCCTCGTAGCGCTCGTTTGGTTTTTTATACCTGGAACTTTCCTTGGTTGGACCATCGATGAAGGCTATTCGGGCTTTGAACATATTTTGTACAACTACGCTTGGGTGCTCATTTTGATACCGGTTTGTACCGGTTATATCGTGTTTGGCAGCCTGTTTGGCCATACCAGCTTTGAACGTTACGCCAAGCAAGGGGTGATGCTGGGAATTTTGCTGTTCCTCATCCAGTCGCTGCTCCAAACCTTTACCATTGGTTTTTACGTTGTGGTTGGCTGCGCTGCTTACCTCTGGTGGGAAAGCAACCGCAAGGCTAAGGCCGATGAAGCAAAGCAACTCCCCTAAGATGACCTTAAATAGCGCGCTATGTCTTGGTTAAACGAACTGGTTCGGGTTTACCTTAAATTCAGGTATCGCCAAATTGACCGATACTTGGCCGACCCTCTAGGCACCCAGCAAGAGGTACTGGAGGAGCTGATTGGCCAATACGCTAAAACCGATTGGGGCCAATCGCATGGGCTTTTATCCAGCGATACGCTCCAGGATTTCCAACAGAAAATGCCTGTGGTGGATTATGAATCCGTGCAGCCACTGATACACCGTATGATGTTGGGCGAGCGCGACCTGCTTTGGCCCGGCCGTGTGACCTGGTACTCCAAATCATCGGGCACAACCGGCAGCAAGAGCAAGTACATCCCCGTGACCGACGATAATATTTCGCAATGCTTGCTGAAAGGCAGCCACGATGTGATGTGCCTCTGGTACAACAGCGCGCAATCTACCCAGCTTTTGTCGAGCGGTAAAGGCCTGGTGATGGGTGGCAGTCACTACACCTTTGAAGAAAACGCAGAAACCCGCGTGGGCGACGTATCGGCCATCATGCTGGAAAATATGCCACCGTACGCCAAGTTTTTCCACGAGCCCGGCCTCGATATCGCTTTGATGAACGAGTGGGAAGCCAAAATTGAACGCATGGCGCACCATATCATCGGGCACAATATCACCAACATGAGCGGCGTGCCTACCTGGACGCTCGTGTTGATGAAACGCGTGCTCGAAATCACGGGTAAGTCTAATTTCTTGGAGGTGTTTCCCAACTTTGAGCTTTATATCCACGGCGGCGTGAGTTTTGAACCTTACCGCGAGCAATTCAAAAAACTGTTGCCGGGCAATCAGGTCAAGTATCGTCAAGTGTATAACGCTTCGGAAGGCTTTTTCGCCGTGCAACTCAACGAGGGCGAGGACGATATGGTGCTGCTCCTGGGCAACGGTATTTTTTACGAGTTTATCAGCCTCGATCAGTTGGGCCAACCTTTTCCCGAGGCCAAGACCGTTGACAATGCCGAGCTGGATAAAAACTACGCTTTGGTCATCTCGAACAATAGCGGGCTTTGCCGCTACATGATTGGCGACACGGTGAAGGTGACTTCGCTTAAACCCTTTAAAATCAAGGTTTCAGGTCGTACCAAACAGTTTATCAACGCTTTCGGCGAGGAGGTGATGGTTGAAAATACCGACAAGGCTATCGCGCTCACCTGCGCGGCTTTTGGCGTCACAGTGCTAGAATATACGGTGGCCCCGGTGTACTTTGATGCCCAAGATAGGGCAGGGCACCAGTGGCTCATCGAGTTTGAAGATGCTCCCGCCGATATGGCCGATTTTGCCCAGCAGCTCGACCTCAACTTGCAGGCCCAAAACAGCGATTACGAGGCTAAACGTTACAAAGATATCGCCCTCAAACCCTTGAAAATAGAGCTGATGCCCAAGGGCACTTTCCACGAGTGGCTCAAGCGAAAAGGTAAGCTGGGCGGGCAACACAAGGTACCCCGCCTATCGAACAACCGCGATTACGTGGACGAGATTTTGAGTTTCGTACAGGGTTGATTTGGGGGATTTTTTTTGGGCGCTTCCCCTTTCTTTTGGGGCGTATGATTATACGCCCCAAAAGAAAGGGGCCGAGCCATTTGCGGGGGCAAATGGTTCGCTTGCTACAAATGTGCGCTTGGCACATTTGTTTTTGCTACGCAAAACCGCAGCGCTCATGCTACGCGGCTCGCTATTCGCTCGGCCCTTCGGTCTGGCGCGTTGCGCCACCGCTTCGCATCGCTAGCGCGCGAAGTACTAGCTCATCCAACAATTTGTCACTACCTTTGCACAAAAATTAAGCGCATGGTCCGTATTGGCAACCTCGAACTTGGCACATTTCCCCTGTTGCTCGCTCCCATGGAAGACGTGAGCGATCCGCCTTTCCGTGCCCTTTGCAAACAACAAGGCTGCGACTTGATGTACACCGAGTTCATCTCGGTAGAGGGCCTCATCCGAGATGCGGATAAAAGCGTGCACAAGCTCGACATCTACGATGATGAACGCCCGATTGGTATTCAAATCTTCGGTTCTGAGCTCGACTCGATGGTGCAGGCCACCAAAATTGTAGAAAAAGCTAACCCTGAACTTATAGATATCAACTACGGTTGTCCCGTGAAAAAAGTAGTGTGCAAAATGGCTGGTGCCGGTATTTTGCAAAACATACCGCTCATGGTTCAACTCACCGAGGCCGTGGTCAAAGCAACCGATAAACCCGTTACCGTGAAAACCCGCCTGGGCTGGGATGATAGCACCAAAAACATAGAAGAAGTAGCCGAACGCTTGCAAGATATAGGCATACAGGCCTTGTCAATCCACGGTCGTACCCGCCAGCAAATGTACAAGGGCGAGGCCGATTGGGAGCTTATCGGTAAAGTGAAAAATAACCCCCGCATCAAAATACCTATTTTCGGCAATGGCGATATCGACTCGCCCGAGAAGGCCGTCCTTTACCGCGACCGCTACGGCGTTGACGGTATCATGATTGGCCGGGCCAGTATCGGCAACCCCTGGATTTTCCGCGAGGTGAAACACTACATGGCCACCGGCGAGCTATTGGCTCCACCCAGCATCGAGGAACGCGTTGAAGCCGCTCGTGAGCACTTACGCCGCTCTATCGACTGGAAAGGCGAAAAAGTAGGCGTGGTTGAAATGCGCCGCCACTACACCAATTACTTCCGGGGCTTACCCAATATCAAAGAACTCCGCAGCGTGCTGGTCAGCGAGTACGACCCTGCTATTTTATTCCAAACCCTAGATAAAGTAACCGAGCGCTACGCCGGCTTCGAATTTGAACGTGTAGCCCCCGAGGCTGTTGAAGGAGGATGCGATTAGAGTTATGAGAGCAGAGTGCAGAGAGCAGAGTAGAGCCGCACAATTGTACGCCTAGCGGGGCTTGCCCCCGTCCAAATAACCCCCGCTACCAACGGACGCGCAGCGGCCTGTGCAGTGGAGGGGGGCGGCGAAAATAGTTCATAGTTCATAGTTTATTGCTGTAAACGAAAGCATTTAGCTCCCTCCCCCTAACCGAACTTGCAGCCCCAATACTTGTTCTACTCCTCAAAAAAAGGAAAACATGGACAAGCAAATTAGCTTCTCGACACAAGGCACGCGCTCCCGCGTAGGGCACGTAAGTATTGCCCGGCTGCTGCCCAACCGATATGCCCAGGCTGTAGGGCCCTTTGTGTTTTTAGACCACATACCACCGTTTAAACAAACACAACAAAGCGTGGAGGGTATTGGTGCGCACCCACACCGTGGTATCGCTACCCTGAGTTATGTGCTCAAAGGTGAAGACGAGCATTGGGATAGTGCTGGGCACTACGCCAAGGTTTACTCGGGCGGGGTACAATGGATGAACGCAGGCAACGGCGTTATACACGATGAAAACTACAATCCCGATAGCCAAGTGGGTGATGGTTTAATTCACGGTTTTCAGTTTTGGGTTAACCTTCCAGCAGCCATCAAGGCTCAAAAGCCCGCTTATATGGCGGTGCAAGCCCCTGATGTGCCCAAATTTGAACTAGCAGATCAAGCGGGTTGGCTCAAAGTCATCGTCGGGGCTTTTGGCCCGTTAAAAGCAGCGATACCTACATATACCGAGCAGTTTTTGTACCACCTGCATCTGGAAGCAGGTCAAGTTTTCGAGATGGATTTTCCTGCTGGTATCGAGGTGGCAGCCTTTTTGCCCAGCAGTCCAGCTACACTGAACGGACAAACTTTTCAGGCGGGTAATTTCATCGAGTTTGACCGGGAGGCTGGCCGTGTTCAGGTACAGCACAACAACACCGAGGCGCTCGACTTGCTCTTGTTCGGCGGCGAGCCTTATACCGAGCCAATCGTGGCGGAAGGTCCATTCGTCATGAACAGCCATGCCGGTATCGCTGATGCTTACCGCGATTACTTTGCAGGCAAATACGGTGAAATTAAGCGCTAGTTTTTTTGGGGCGCCCCGGCTTCGCCGTCGGCGTGTTGCGCGCTCGCTGGACGCTCGGTGCCTTGCAGCACTGGCCGCTGCGCGGCCACGAGCCATTTGCGGGAGCAAATGGTGCTCTCGCTACAAATGTACATTGAGTACATTTGTTTTTGCTTCGCAAAACCGCTTCGTTTATACATGCCTGGCGCAGACCCAGCGGCGTAAAACGCCACCTGCGCATCCACCCCTCCTTTGCATGGCTACGATTAGGACACATTTTTTGGCTGGTAGTTTAAGGGTATGTATAGACAAACGCTGCCCGTAGGGCAGCCCCTTTTGGTAGCCCCGGGTCAGCGAAGCGCAACCCGGGGTAAAAAGCGCCCAAAAATCCATTGGCGCGGCGGTAATAGATAAAAATGGTTCTCTACATTGGCTCGCCGCGCAATGGGTACAAGTTTTTATTGCAAATTTTAATTGAAATTAAAGTCTTTTGCGCCTCCCCCCGACGCGTTGCGCCGACCCCCTCCACTGCACAGACGCTGCGCGTCCGTTGGTAGCGGGGGTTGGGCCGAGCTTCGCTCGACCGGATTTCGGTACGGCTGCCGTTCCGTGGCGATTCCTGTATTGTACATGCATAAATGGCTTTCCGCAACGGATTTTCTGTTGTCGCCCTTGACCTCGGGTTGCGCTTGATTCCCCGGGTTGCGCTGCGCTTAACCCGCGGCTACCGATATGGTCTGCCCTTTGGGCAGGGGAAGCAAAACATGTGTCCTAATCGTAGCCTTGCAAAGGAGGGGAAGATGCAAGCGGAACACAAAGCGTGTAGCGCAGCAGACGGGGTGGTAAAAAATCTATGTAGGGGTAAAGCCAATAACCAATCAATTCCGCCCTTCGCGTTAGGGATTGGAGCGGGCGGCGAAGCCGCTACCGACGCGCCGCAGGCGCTAGGTACAAGCCCGCGCAGCCGCGCAAAGCCCGACGGCGCAACGCGCCGGAACGCCCAAAAAAATAACTATGAACAACGAATAATGACATGTTTTAGAATACTCCGTTTAATCATCGGTTCATAGTTCATAGTTCATAGTTCCTCCTTCATAGTTATCATCTCATATTTCATCGCTATCTTTGACTCAGTATGGAAAGCAACCCCCAACATATAATCCTTTGCGCCACGGCCGACCCAAATTACGACCAACGGATGCTACGCATCTCGGGTAGTTTGGCTAAACATTACCCGAAAGTGACCTTGCTGGGCCGACAAACACCACGCTCGGTACAGCTTGTAGAACGCTCCTTTGTGCAAGAACGTATTCATTGTATATTCGGTAGTGGCGCTTTAATGTACGCTGAGTTTAATACACGCTTGTTTATCAAGCTTTTATTCAGCCGTTTTGATATCGTTTGCGCCGCCGACCTCGATACATTGCCCGCCTGTTGGCTTGCCGCGAAACTCAAAGGCAAAGCCGTGATTTACGATGCCCACGAGTACTTTACAGAGGTACCTGAACTCGCCGAACGGCCTGCTGTAAAACGTTTTTGGCGCTGGATTGGACAAACTTTTGTACCCCGAACACAGGCCCGATACACCGTTGGGGCAGCCTTGGCTAAAGCCTTAGAGCAGGAGTACAGGGTACCGTTTGGATTGGTGCGCAACATGCCATTAGCGCAACAACTTAAGCCAACAAGACCCCTGCCCGAGGCCAAGATACTCTTGTACCAAGGCGCCTTAAACACCGGGCGTGGCCTAGCTGAAATGATTGAGGCCATGCAACACCTAGAAGGCTTTGAACTTTGGATTGCAGGGGAGGGCGATTTATCGGCTAGCCTTAGGGCACAATGCGAAAAGCTAAGCCTTGAGCATCGGGTTAAATTTTTGGGTTATCAACTACCGGAGCATTTACGGCAGATTACGCCTCAAGCTTGGTTGGGTATTAATGTGCTGGAAAACAATAGTTTAAATTATTATTACTCCCTAGCCAACAAGTTTTTCGATTATGTCCAAGCAGGCGTGCCATCGTTAAACATGCGCTTCCCGGAGTACGAAGCCTTGAACCAAGAAAAAGCAGTAGGCATATTGCTCGATGAGTTAAATCCCGAGGCCCTAGTTAAATGTATTCAAACGCTGGCCGAACAACCGGAAACATACGCCCAGCTACAAGCCAACTGTAGCCTTGCCGCACAAGATTGGACCTGGCAAAAGGAAGAGCAAACCTTATTGAAAATCTGGAACAACATAACTTAAAATCATGCGAAACATAACTTTGATAGCCTTAATCATAGGCAGTTTAACAACCAACCTAGCAGCCCAAGACTGGTATAACCCACTTTTATTCAGCCGCAAAATCGCAGTAGACACCTTACATGTTTGGACAGGTTACTACGAGTCGACCCATACCACGGAACTGATGCGAGACCGCTCCATTTTTGCAGGAGCTCCATTGTTTAACCCCTTGGTAGGCAACACCAACTATGAAGGCGATACCTATTTTGCTACCGTTAGTTGTGCGATAAACGACGCGTACACCGCCGTTTTCATGCGGAAGGATTACGTGACATCTTCTGAAATCATGATGTATGTGTACGCGGGTAAATCGGCCAAGCCAATTGATTCGATGATTGTAGCCTACAGTGGCGGCGGGGAAACCCCGTGGTACACCGACGAGAGCTACTTGGTGGATTACGATGGTGACGGCTCCAAAGACTTGGTGATGAACAAGAACTTTAACGGCATGGAAGACGGCGATTACGTCATTTCAAGCCGGACGAGCATCTGGTTGTGGAAAGAATCTAGCTTTGTGAAAGAGCACCTGGTTTTCGATATGCCTACATCACCGGGGTCATGGTATCCAACATATGGCGACTTGCTAGATGCCGGAAAGTATAAAGATACATTTTACGGGGTGTTACTCGCCACCGGGGAAGAACTCTATGCATTTGAGGCAGAATATGAATTGGCTTATGCAAAAGGTTTGACCAAACCTGCGACCTTTGAACACAAGGGTAAGTACTACTTGGTATCCGGGCAATACCCAACCAAAGCCATGGCGGAGAAAGTTTTGGAACATGCTAAAAAACAAGGATTTAGCGCAGCCAAGCTGATTGAGCTACAAAATTTGCTAGATTAAACCATGCAGAAAAATATTTCGGGCCAAAGCAGCTTCGAATCATAAATAATCCTTACCTTTGCGACCGCCTTTTGCGAAAGGCAAACATTTTTTATTTTCTCATTTACAACTTTTTAATTAATCCCGCTTTATGAGGCATTACGAAGTTACATTCATCGTAGATCCAGTGCTGTCCAGCGATGAAGTAAAACAGACAGCTGACATGTACCTCGAGCAGTTCAAATCACGTGGCTGCGAGTTGGTTCATGTTACAGAATGGGGCTTAAAGCAGCTTGCTTTCCCCGTTAAAAAGCGCACTTCGGGCTTTTACTACACCGTTGAATTATCATGCGCCAACGGTGATTGGATCGATGAAATCGAATTGGCGTTCCGTCGCGACGAACGTGTTATCCGTTTCTTGACTGTTAAACTTGATAAGTTTGGCGTTCAGTACAACGAAGACAAACGTTCTGGCAAAATCGCGAAACGCAGGGAAGCATTCGCCGCTGCAAAAGCTGAGCGTGAAGCTAAAGAAGCTGACGCAGCCGAGTAAACCCAAACCACTTTATTAACCGATTAATTCTTTTCAATCATGGCAAACAGAGAAGACATCAAGTTTCTCAGCAACCCTAAAATTGGACAAAACCGCAAGAAATACTGCCGTTTCCAACGTTTCGGTATCAAATATGTCGACTATAAAGATGTTGACTTTTTGATGAACTTCACCAATGATTTTGGTAAAATCTTACCACGTCGTATCACTGGTAACTCCCTTAAATACCAACGTAAAGTGACCGTGGCTATCAAGCGTGCTCGCCACCTTGGCCTCCTTCCTTTCGTTACCGACATGGGCAAATAAGCCGTAGCCGGATCAACCATCGTTCTAAATTTTCTAAAAAAACCTTCCATGGAAGTCATTCTTATAAAAGACGTAGAAAATCTCGGGGCAGCGCACACGCTCGTGAGCGTTAAAGCTGGCTATGGTCGTAACTATCTTATCCCACAAGGATTTGCTATCATTGCGAACACCGCCAACAAAAACACCCTGAACAGTAAACTTCGTGCCCTCGAAGCGCGCGAAGCCCGTATGACTGAAGATTTGAAAGCTATCGCTGACAAAATCACTAAAAAACCGCTTACTATTTCTACTAAGGCCGGTACTAGTGGTAAAATCTTTGGTTCTATCTCTAGCATCACTATCGCTCAGGCTATCAAAGAAGCTTACGACATCGAGATCGAGCGTCGTAAAATCACTTTTGCTGAAGAAGTTAAATTTGTTGGTTCTTACGTGGCAAACATCGCCCTCAGCAAATTCGTTCAGTGTCAAGTTCCATTCAACGTGTTGAACGAAGACGCTCCAGCTGAAGTTGTTGCCCCTGTAGCTGAAACTGCTGCTCCAGTAGCTGAAACAACCGAAGAAAGCACCGAGGCGTAATGCTCTTACACCCCGGCTTTTAATAAGCTATCGCTAAGCCATCCCTTGTTTACAGGGGATGGCTTTTTTGTTTGGTATATTGGCTGTTTGTGGTTTTTTGGGGTATATAGCGCCCCTAAAGACATTGGCGCGGCGGGAATAGTGCCTCACCCCGTCACGAGCTGCCGCTCGTGCCACCCCTCTCCACGGGCACATGCTGCGCATGTTGTGGAGAGGGGCTTTCATGTCTAGCACGGCCAGAAACCCTCTCCGCACGCGAGTTTACGAGCGTTTCCGGGGAGAGGGTCGCCGCAGAGCGGCGGGGTGAGGCACAAAAAAAGGCTCCTCATTACTGAGGAGCCTTTGTAGCCCGTACGGGAATCGAACCCGTGTTACAAGAATGAAAATCTTGCGTCCTAACCCCTAGACGAACGGGCCGTGTACCCGATAAATTGAATGTTGCACATCCTGTGCTTTTGTAGCCCGTACGGGAATCGAACCCGTGTTACAAGAATGAAAATCTTGCGTCCTAACCCCTAGACGAACGGGCCAAATTTTGGTTTCCACCAACGCTTTCTTCAAAAGCAGGGCAAAGGTAAGCATAATCATATGATATAACCAAATCTAAATTGATTTTTTTTTAGACTTTGAGTGCCTTCCGTTTAAATAGCGGCATTTCTATAAAGCCCCTAAGCGCCATCGAAGTTCCACTACCTCGAGATTGAAATGTTTTTTACCCGCTAGGGTAGCAATACCACTAATCTTGAGTATTTTTATGCACATTTTCATACATGCTGATCAACGACCCCGAAAATATTCAACTTCGTAGTGAAGAAGTACAAGTCATACTCCAACGAACGCCCCACTGGATGGTTCGCTGGGGCACCATGCTCTTTCTGGCCCTGATCCTTGCCCTATTTTTCCTCGCTTGGTTGATTCGCTACCCCGATGCCCTCAGCGCTCGGGCCGTGGTACTGGCCGATTTTCCCTCCCTGGGCATCGTGCCTAAAACCAGCGCACGTATCGACTCGCTCTGGGTCCTCGATCGCAGTAGCGTCCGCAAGGGGCAACGCCTAGCCAGCCTCGATAATCCCGCTGATTTTAAGGATATCGAAAAGCTTAAATCACTCGTCGCTCAATTGTCTACCTTGGCGCCGGAGGCCTATGCATCCGTTCCATTGCCCAGCGATTTGCGCGTGGCCGATGTGCAAGCCGCTTACTCGAATCTACGGGATAAAATTCAAGATTACCTCTACTTCGCCCGCACCCAAGCCTCGCTGAAACAACGCATGATGCTGATGGAGCAAGCAGGCTACTACCGCAAATTAAACCTCTCGCTCGAACAGCAACTCCAAAATCTACAGCAAGAAAAACTGCTGGCCCAACAAATACTCGCTCGCGAACAAGCACTGGTCAACGACGGCGCCTCCGCTAAAGTTAACCTCGATAAACCTACTGCCGAGTTACTGGCCATCAACAATCGCTTGGAAGCCTTGCGCATGGAAATGATATCTAATAACCTTAAAATAAGTGAGTTAGATAAATCCATCGAAGATTTGCGTTTAAATGCGGGCGAAATAGAGTCGACTAAATCCCGTGCCGCTCGCGAAGCTGTTGCTCAACTCAAGGGCATGCTCGATAGCTGGGATGAAAACTTTAACCTCTACGCCCCAACCGACGGCCAAGTGCAGTTCAACAAGGATCTCCGCCAGGGCAGCTTTGTCAGCGCAGGCAACGCCATCATGACCGTGGTGCCCGAACAAGGCAAAAGCAGCTATCGTGTACGTTTGGTGCTGCCCGAGGCCAATTCAGGTAAAGTAGCCCCCGGCCAAAGGGTCAATATCCGGCTTGATGCCTATCCGTATCGCCAACACGGTGTGCTTCAAGGACTTGTGCAGGCCGTGGCACCCTTCCCCGATGCCGAGGGTATGCGCTTGGTAGATGTAAGTTTACCGCAGGGCCTCTTGAGTTCACACCGCGAAAACCTACAGTACCGCCCCGAAATGCAAGGCACAGCAATTGTCATCACCGAGGATCGCCGGCTTATTCATCGCCTTTTCGACAATATAAAATCGCTCGCCGAGCAATGAGCCAAACCCTATACCTGTCGCGCTTGGCTGGCTTGCCTTTGGACTGTTTAGCGCCTAGCCAGGACATGGCCCTGCCCGCCCGCATTGTCCGGCAAATGTACATGGCCAATCAACAATGGCTGAGCCAGCGTGCGGCCATCTCAGATAAGCTTTTTCAGGTGCTCAAAACCATAGATGACAGCGAAAAACACCAGCTACTTTTTAAACTCAGGACCAATGTATTTAAAGGTAAGTTGCTGAACCACAATAACTTATTGTTCTTGGCCAATATACTACAAGCTGATTTGTACCACGAGCTAGTCTTCCAAAACGAATTGGCTGATCGTGCTTTCTACCAGGACGATACTTACCTCAAGGCTACCGAACATGCTTGGCAGGAACTGCTACAACAGGCTTATCAACTGGCTCAAATACAGCCTTTTAGCTTGGCCTTGCCGCTCACCTCGGTCGATATCACGGCTTCGATTCAACGCTTTTCGCCAGACCAAGTAGACAAAAAAAGTCGCCAAATTGCCCTCGGTATTTTGCAATATGCCTCCAGGGCGGCGGCCAAAACCTCCCCATTTAGTTTCTTGGGCAGCGTAGGTTTGAACGATATAGATATTTTATTGGGGGCTTCCCCTTCGGGTCGCTACGCTCCGGGGCTCGCTGTCGCTCGGCCCGCTTCGCGGTCTGGTGCTACGCACCACCCCTCCGCATCGCTAAGCCAAGTAGGCCTGTCTGCCGAGCAATTGCCTATCCGTTACGGAGCATTTTTGCGCTTGAACCAACAACTCAGCCCAATAGTTAGAGCATATACATTACAGCATGAGGCACTTTATATGCAGCTTGGTTTAAGGCCTAACCCAAGCATCAGGGCCAAAGCCGATGTGTATGAATATGCTACACAGTATCTATCCGACGAGTCTTTTCAAGTGCTCGACCGCAGCGCTGGCTTAGATTTCTTGCTACAATATTGGCAAAGCCAGCCTGGCACGGCTTTCAAGCAAGCCTTACCCTACCTTTGTGCACAATTTGAAGCTAGTCCAGAGGAACTTACAGCCTACCTGCTCGAGCTACAATCGCTAGGTTTCCTAGAATGGGTTTTCCCCGTTAAGCACTTGTCCAACAATTGGTTGGAGCAATGGCAGGGCTGGTATAAGCAACAGGACAAAAATCTTGCAGCACCCGTACTAAACTTGCTGGAACACTTACAGCATTTAAAAGCCCAGTTCCCCAACGCTGATGCGCCAGCAAGGCACCAATTGCTGCAACAGGCTTGTGCCTTTATCCAGCAATGGACGGTAGAGCATCTTGGTCAGGCCATGGACATTAAACCCGACCAGCTATTGTTCGAGGATGTTTACCACCAAGCGTCTATATCTGTGGAGCCTAAAGCCATAGAAACGCTCCGCCGGCAAATTGCATACATAATACAACATTATGGTAGCTTGTCTAAATTACAGCTCAAACAACAAAAGCTGTTCCGTCTGCACCAAAGCCTGGCCGATGAAAAAGGGCAAGTGCCTTTTTTTGAACTCTACCACAGTTGGTTGGCCATATCAAATGATGAAAGTGATCAGTCTAGTCCCATTGATACCGCAGCGCTAGTGGAAGGTTTGCCCCATGAAGTAATTTTACCTAAACCTGAGTTCGGCCAAACGGCACCTACCTTGAATGCCGCATTACAACTTTGCTACCGCAAGGGCAACATACAATCAGCGGTGTTGCATGCCGTTTACCCAAGGGATGGCAGGGTGTTCGCACGCTTTTTACATGAATTACCAGAAAGCGTACTACAACAAATTAGGGACAATAACGCTGCCCGTGTAGAAGTAATTGACCAAGGGCCTTTTAATGCCAACATCCACCCATGGGTGTGCCCGCAGGTCATTGTACTCCCAGAAGCCGACCCTTTGGATGATTCCCAGTGCGTGCTATCCCTTGACGATTGCAGGGTTAGCGTATCCGATGGCTCTTGTGTTTTGCAATGGCCCGACGGCAAGGTTTATGATACCCTTAGCCTGGGTTTCCAAGATGCAGAAGCACGTTCTTCTCTATTCCAGTTTTTGGCTTTATTCCAAACAGGTCTGCCGAGTATAAGTCCATTGCTCACGAGTATTAACCAAGCTTACGGTACCCAGTCCAAGCCTTGTATACGTTGTATGGATATCGTATTGCAGCGCCAAGCTTGGTTGTTGCCCAGTGCATTACTAGCGGAACAAGCTGATTTTTTCAAAGCACTACACTTTTGGCTCCTGGAGCACAACATCCCGCCTGTTTTTTTTGCCCAAGTGGCAGAAGGTAAGCCGCAATACATAGATGCCCATCATCCCGGCTTTGTCAAATTATTGGAACGGATGTACCAAAAAGGCCCCGTTTGGATTACAGAAATGTTGCCAGCACCCGATGCGATGCACCAACTTGGCGGAATGGATTGGGTACACGAGTTGATGATATAAACCTAAGAGTATGTTTGGATTTTGGGTTTCGAGGGAAAAACGAGCTATTTTTTGATGAGGTTGCTTAAAAAAATGGGCGCATAGTGGTGCTACGTAACTATTTTTTAAAGCAAAAATCATCGGAAAAGAGCTGTTTTTCGCCGGAAGCTAAAGTCCAAACATACTCTAAGTCGAAGTACTCTTCCGCAGGTACAAGCGATAGCTGATCCAGCTAATCCATGCTAAGAAACTGGCAAAACTCAGCTTTTGAACAAGCGGCAAGTAATAAATATATATAGTACTGTGATACAAGAAATTATTGAGTAACACGAGGAACATATTGAATACGCCAAACATGAATAAGCCTTTCAATTTTAGTCGGTAAAGGCCGATAAATGTTCCCGCGATGGCCACTAAACCAAACAAAGAGGCCACATTCGTTATCAGGTCATGATTGATTTTAGTGAACAACAAGCCCGCTACAATAGCGGCAAGCATACCGGATATTTGTACAGTCTTACTCCATGCTCGCCCAAGATCAACTTGTTGCGGAAAAACGTACCAAAAGAAAGCCAAGCTAGCACACAAAATTATCATGGCCAACAAGGCAATGGGTTTGGCAGGGTTAACTTGCCCATTGATGGCCTGGCTATCGAGCAAATTGCACCAATAGTTGTGCATCCAGCTAAACCCAATGGCCGTTTTATCGGCTTGGGACCCGCCCGGATAGTAAAAACTAGCCAATACATACAGTATAAAGAACAATTGTATGCCGTAGATAGGCCACAACAGTTGTTTGGGCTTCATCATCAGATATTGAAAACCGAGTGTAGGGTGTGATTCATCTTATCTTGGAGCATTTCCACGAGTTCTTCATCCATGAATTCATATTCATCGGGTATGTTGAGGTTTTCGATATCGGGCAGTTCAAGGTGGCTGTACAGCTCCAGTATTTTTGAACGATGTGTACGCTCCATCACGAAGACAAAGTTGGCCCACTGTAAATCGTTTTCAGAAATTTTACGCTCACTCTTGGGGCTAAGCCCTACCGAACGAATATTAAATCGTGCGTCGTTTTTGAAGATAAACTCGGCAGTACGGCTGCGTTTTTTGTTTTTACCACAAACTACCAGTATGTTGGGTCGAGGCTGCATGAGAGGGTTGATTTTAGTTGAATTTTTTTCTTTGGGGCGTTGCGCCGCTAGCGCGTCGCCGCTGTCCTACGCGCGCGCTGTGCGCTTGGCCCTACGGGCTGTCCGCTACGCGGCCACGCTCCGGCCAGCTAACGCGGGCTTTTTGCGCTGGCTTGCCCAAAAAACGCAGGATTGATTGGCTCTAGTGTATTGCTTACAGCATTATTTTTTACCACCCCGTCTGCTGTGCTACACGCGTTGCGTTCCGCTTGCATCCACCCCTCCTTTGCATGGAGGGGAATTTAGCTTATCTTATATTTAATTGATTATCAGCAATATAAAACAAGACCTAGACTCCCCTCCATGCAAAGGAGGGGTGGATGCGCAGGTGGCGTTTTACGCCACGTAGCGCAGACGGGGTGGTAAATCACTATGAAAACAGAACCAATCAGCCCCCCCGGCAGCTTCGCTGCCGGGGCAAGCGCTAGTGATGCGGAGGCGTGGCCCGCAGGGCCAGACCGCGCAGCGGGCCGAGCGAATAGCGAGCGCCGTAGCGTAACGGCGACGCGTAGCGGCGCAGCGCCCAAAAAGAAAAAATGATGAAATGAAAAAATGATAAAATGACTGTGCCCGATTCGCTAATTTTGACGCGTCGTTAACCGTACCAAACTAAACCTACATATGCCAAAATACCTAGCTATCGCGTTGTTGTTTTTAGCCGCTTGTGGCAGTCCTGAAGCTGAAAACGACCTTGATTTGAGCCGCTTTATGGTGCCTTGTGATACCGTAGGGCTGGTGTATCAATATGCCACCAACGATAAAGCCGCACCGGTATATTACGATTATTACTTGCAGGTAAAGGATAAAGACAAGCGCAATTACTTGATTACCAATAGGTATAACCAAGATTTAGTGGTCGAGCAACTAACCCGCGAGTCTATATCTGACGCTGGCTTGGTACTGGTTGACAGCAGGACCTACGAGCCGAACGGCGACGGTTTGGCCAAGGTCCGCAAAACGCAAATCAGACAAGGTATTACCTTCCCGTTTAAGCCCGTGGTGTCGGATTCATTGGCTTACCGCTATGAAATTATATTTGCCGACAGCGATTCGACCGCCGATATGATCCTGACCCGGGACCGTTTTTTTCAAGGCATTACCGACCATGAACAGGAGGGCAAAACCTACCGCTGCGCCTATTTTAAAGGTGCAGAAGTGATTACCGTGACCCCGAGAGACGGTGGCGTTTTTCGGGAAGAAAGGCAGTTTGAGGAATATTATGCCGAGGGTATTGGCTTGATTTTCAGCAAGAAATGGAGTAAGGATAGCGAGATTAGCTACGAGACCAAGTTTGTGAAAAGCATGCGCATGGACGATTTCTTGCAGCTTAATCCTGCACCGTCCAAGTAGTTAAACCTTCTGCCGTAAAGGTGAAGCGTTTGAACACCCCGCCGAATGGTTCCAAGGCCTCCATAACCGCGAAACGGGTGTTGCCCGGTGCGTAAAGCATCATGAATCCACCGCCGCCAGCACCCGAAATTTTACCACCGGTAGCACCCGCTTGGATGGCCGTGTTGTAAATCTCGTCGATAACCGGGTTTGAAATACCGCCCGCAGTTTGCTTTTTGAACTGCCAGCCAAAGTCGAGCAACTCGCCGAGTACACTCATTCGGCCCGTGAGTACGGCCTCTTTCATGCGGATGGCCTGTTCTTTGAGCTTGTGCGCCGCCTCGATAGATTTATCGGAATTCTTGGTGAAGTTCTCCGATTGCTTCTCGATGATAGCCGAAGACAAGCGACTGGTGCCCGTGTAGTACAGTAAAATATTGTATTCTAGCTCGTTGATATAATCCTGGCGGATACGGAGCGGGTTTACAATAACCTTATCGTCCTCGTAAAATTCCATGAAGTTAACCCCGCCGAAAGTTGCCGCGTACTGATCTTGCTTACCACCAGCCATGTGTAGGTCCTTGCGCTCAATGTCGAAAGCCAAACGGGCAATGTCGTACTCGCCGAGTGGTAAGCGCAGCCATTCCACAAACGCACCGATAATAGCCACCGTAATGGTTGACGAAGCCCCGAGCCCCGAGCCTTTAGGTGCTTCGACGTGGGTGGTCAACTCGAACGATAATGGCCCGGTGTTGAAATCTTTAACGATTCGGTTATAAACACCTTTCAGCAAATCGAGGTGCCCATCAATAGGGATATTTAGGGTACTTTCGGTACTGAATTTTTCGCCAAGGTCGATAGCATTAAGCAAAATGGTGCCGTTATTCAGCGGCCTGATGCTCGCGCTGGCGTACATGCTGATGGTAGCGTTGAGGATAGCACCGCCGTAGAGGTCGGAATATGGACTAACGTCGGTACCACCGCCAGCAAGGCCGATACGAAGTGGTGCGCGTGAACGAATAAGCATGAAAGATTATTTTGGGGATAAACTATACTTCTTTAGGGATAAGGCGCTCGCGCATCTCGTCGATGGTGCCGTAAATCTGGTCAAAAACCTGGAGGAAAACCTTCATCTGCTCGGGCTCAACCTTACTGTAGACCATCTGGTTAAAATCGGCGATGATGGAGTTGGCAAACTTGCGGGCTTTTACACCTTCTTCTGTGAGGAAGATGTAAATCTCGCGTTTATCGTCTGGTGCTTTTTTTCGGATAATTAAACCTTTGTCTTCCAGGGTTTTAAGCGTGCGCGACAAGCTGTTGGCCTGCATGCCCATAGCCGGGCCTATTTTAGTAGGGTTCGAGCCTTTCTTGGATACATTGATGAGTATAAACGCCATCGACATGGTGAGGTCGTATTTCAGGGCAATCTCGTTGTACATCCTTGAAACGCCCAACCAAGCCGAACGAAGGTGAAAATCGACGGCCTCCTGTGGCTCGATAGCGAAGTTTTTATTACTGATTGATTTGCTCATGCAGGTGGAATAAGCTGCAAAAATAGCTTTAATGTGTGGATTAGATGCTATTTTTGTCGCTTCACAAAAAAAATATCAGCATGTCGAATCACAAAGTCGTTATCGTTGACGGAACCCGTACGCCCTTCTTGAAAGCTGGTACCGATTACCAGTATTTGATGAACTGGCAACTCGGCCAAATGGCCATCCAAGGCCTTTTGCACCAGACTGGCATTGACCCTAAACTGGTGGATAACGTGGTGATGGGCTGTGTGATTCACAATATGAAAACGCCAAACGTGGCTCGCGAAGCGGCACTGGCTGCTGGTATACCCAATACCACACCCTGCCACACAGTTTCACAAGCTTGTATTTCGGCCAACCAGGCCATTGCCAGCGCTGCCGACCTTATCCGCCTGGGCCATGCCGAGGTGGTTATCGCTGGCGGTACGGATTCTTCTTCTGATACTCCCATCGGCTTCCATAAAGCCATGCGCACCAAGCTGTTCAACGCGCAGAAAATCCGCAGTTTTAGCGACCAGCTGAAATTCATCTTCAGCCTTCGCCCGAAAGATTTTTTACCCGAAAAGCCTGCCATCGCCGAATATAGTACTGGCCGTACCATGGGCAACGATTGCGAAATCTTGGCCGGAAACTTCCAGGTAAGTCGTGAAGAGCAAGACGAATTGGCCGTTCGCTCACACCAGAATGCGCATAATGCCTGGGAAAATGGCACGCTGGCCCGCGAGGTGACAGAAGCTTCATTCCCGCCCCACTTCAAAAATATTAAACGCGACAACGGCGTTCGCGGCGATACTAAACTTGAAAAAATCGCAAAGCTTCCGCCTGCTTTCGATCGTAAAAACGGCACCATAACCGCCGCCAATGCATCGTTTTTGACCGATGGCGCCAGCGCCGTCCTCCTCATGTCGGAGGAAAAAGCAAAAGCCTTGGGCTATACACCCAAGGCTGAAATTGTGGATTATCTGTTTACGGGTCAAGATCTATGGACCGAGTTGCTGCTTGGCCCTGCTTACGCCATCGCTAAATTGATGAAACGCAATAACTTGCAACTGTCTGATATTGATGTATTTGAAATACACGAGGCTTTCGCTGGACAAGTTCTGGCCAACATCAAAGCCCTCAACTCAGAAAGCTATGCCCCCAAGTTGGGCCTCGATAAACCACTGGGCCAAATTGATATGAACAAACTCAACAGTTGGGGCGGTTCATTATCCATCGGGCACCCTTTTGGCGCTACTGGCGGACGATTAGTAACTACCACCGCCAACCGTTTGATTGCTGAAAATGGCCAGTACGGTATCCTAGCGGCTTGCGCGGCAGGCGCACACGGGCACGCGATGCTGATTAAGAGTATGTTTGGACTTTAGTTTCCGGCGAAAAACAGCTCTTTTTCCCTCGAAACCCAAAATCCAAACATACTCTAAGCGCCTATAACTGCGCTAACTTATCTTGCCAACGCTCAACATCTTGCAGTTGCTGAGCCAGTTGTAGCAAAGTCTGCTCGTCGGCAAAAGGTGCGGTGAACATCACCCCAACCGGAACACCTGCTGCCGACCAGTGCATAGGCAGTGAGATGGCTGGCTGACCGGTCATGTTGGCCAGTGGCGGGTATGGAATGTAGCCTAGTGATTTATCGCCCAGCTTGTCAATCATGGATTGTGGTACAAAACGGTCGAGGCCCAGGCTCAATACGAGGCTCAATAGCCTATCCTCGGTAGGGCTGTTACCCAAATCGCCGATTTTGATAGGGTGCTGGCCCAACACGGGTGTCAACAACAAATCGTAAGTTTGGTGAAAAATGCCCATTTTATAAGCTAGTTTGTTCCAGTTTCTACGCCTAAAGCTAACTTCTTGGCCATTGTAATATTTGCCCATATTGGCCGATACCTGGGTATTATACTCCATTTTACGGGTATCAAAATTGGGGAATTCAGCTTTTATCTCGCGTACCATGGCCGAGGTCTCGGCAAAAACCATAATCATAAAGTCGCGCAGTAGGTTTTCGCGGTTAATCGGTAGGGGTACTTCTTCAACTTCATGGCCAAGGCTTTGAAGCACTTGAAGCGTTTTTTGTATAGCGGCTGCATTTTCAGGATCGATCTTGTGGTCAAGTGGGTGCTGCGTGCTGAAACCAATGCGTAGCTTGCGTGGTGCCTGCGCAATGGCGTCCATAAAGCTGGTGCTTTGCGGAAATCTATAATGAGAACCTGCCATGGGGCCTTGCATCGCATCCATAAACGCTGCAGTATCGCGAACGGTGCGCGAAACGCAGCCTTCCACCACGGCGCCAGACCATGCATCTAGCGTGAAATCGCCGAGGGGAATACGCCCACGCGATGGTTTTAAGCCCACCAAGCCACAACATGCCGCCGGGATACGGATAGAGCCTCCACCGTCGGCGGCAGTGGCAATAGGCACAATACCAGCAGCTACGCTGGCAGCTGAGCCACCGCTCGATCCACCCGTGGTGTAGGCTTGATTCCAAGGGTTGCGGCTTGGTCCATACGACAGTGGCTCTGTCCAAGGTGTAAGGCCAAATTCAGGCGTATTACTTTTGCCCATGAATAGCAAACCCGCTGAACGATAGCGTTTTACGTATTCGCCATCCTTTTTGCTGATGAAACCTTTGGAGGCTCGTGTACCAGATTCGAGCGGGGTATTTTCCACGTGCAAGGCAAGGTCTTTAATCACGGTGGGCACACCGGCAAAGGCTGCGTTGGCGGGAACTTTATCAATCATGGCCGCCGCGTAATCGTACAGCGGGTGTATGATCGCATTGATTTTGGGGTTCACGGCCTCTGCACGGGCCACGGCTAAATCAAGGAGTTCTTTAGGGCTTACAGCCTTGTTGCGTACCAGCTCGGCTAGGCCAAGCGCATCGTGTTGGCGGTATTCTTCAAAGGTCATAGAGGCTTGTATTTCAGGTTTTAAGGATGTTTTTTTTGGAATTATTGGGGCGTGCCCCGCTGGCTGCGGGCGCAATGATGCGCCCGCAGCCAGCGGGGCGCTACGCTTCGCCGCTCGCTGTTCGCTCGGCCCTTCGCCGCCTTGCCCGCCGGCAGCGGGAGACGTTTCACGAAACGTCTCTACAAGGCGGCTCGGTCTGGCGCTTTGCGCCACGGCTCCGCATCGCTCACGCAGGGCAAACGGTGTAATAGCCAACCAAAGATAGGTTTATTTTTAAGACTGAACGCCTGTATTTTGCGCTAGGCATGCGAAGTGCGCCGACCGTAGGGAGGCGGTGCCGCAAGGCACCGAGCGACAGCGAGCACATAGCACGCCGGCGACCGCCCCCAGCGGGCGCAGCGCCCAAAAAAGTATAAATGACGAATTGATGAATGGAGCTAATGACAAAATGATTATGCCACCCACACCGAAGACGGAAGCCCCCTATTACTTATATCGAATTGTTCTTTTTACTTTTTTTGTCCAGAAAATTGGCAAGTCTTCTTTTTCATATTCATTATTCATAGAATAGGTGAATTCTACGCCACTATTTGCAGTCACGTCAATATTATAGACCTTGCCCCTTTGAAAAAAATTTGCTTTTAAAAATTCAGGGCAAGTTTGAATTATCAAAACGTATTGCCTGTCATATCCTTCATAATTTGTTTTCAGCACTTCATATTTATGAACAACAGCAAAGGCAAAAGTCCCACAATCGGGTGGTAATCTAACCGTCTCAACCAACCTCCCTATAAAATTATAATACGGTCCTTTTTCGTCAACAGATTGTGCAAATCCTGTTGACGTCATAAATGTCAAAATGAATATTTGTATCAACTTCATTTTTGTATACATTTTAGAGTCACACCAACGAGCCTTCAGTAAAACTGCGCAGATTACCGTCAAACTTGTACGGCCGTTGGCGGGGACGCCAACTGCGGCAATGTGTGTTTTAGTTTCAGCTAAACCTTAAAAACGCTTAGGTTTATTACCGCCGCCACTATTACTGTTGCGGTTAAAATGCCCTCTCGGACGATTGTTTTGCTGTGGTTTTGGCGCTTTGGCCTGCGGTGGCTGATGTTGTTTTTCAGACTGTGCCGCAATGCCTGCATCGGCATAGGGGTGCTCATCTATAACCGGAATACGCTGGTTAATAAGCTTTTGTATCGTTTTCAAGTACGGTACTTCTTCCTCTTCGCAAAACGAAATGGCCATGCCGCTGGCCGAGGCCCGGCCTGTACGGCCAATGCGGTGCACATAAGTTTCGGGTACGTTGGGCAGCTCGTAGTTGATGACCAACGACAGCTCGGCCACATCGATGCCACGTGCGGCAATATCGGTAGCAATCAATACACGGGTGATGCCCGTTTTGAAATTACCCAAGGCCCTTTGACGGGCTACCTGCGATTTATTCCCGTGGATGGCCTCGGCCGTAATCTCTGCCTTGGCAAGGAATTTCACCACCTTGTCGGAACCATGTTTGGTCCTTGCAAAAACCAATACCGAGCCGGCAGGGTTAGTTTCCAAAATATGGATGAGCAGCTTGGGCTTATCGGCCTTATCTACGAAGTAAATGGCTTGCTCCACGCGTTCGGCAGTCGCCTGCTCGGGTTTAACCGTTATTTTATGTGGGTTGCCCAACATCTTGTCGGATAATTCGACGATAGTAGGCGGCATGGTTGCCGAGAAGAACAAGGACTGGCGTTTAGCAGGTAGCTTGGCAATAATTTTACGCACGTCGTGGATAAAACCCATGTCGAGCATCTGGTCGGCCTCGTCTAATACCGAGAACTTCACGTCATCGAGCGAGATAAAACCTTGGTTCATCAAGTCGAGCAAACGACCTGGTGTAGCAATCAGGATATCAACCCCACGGCGCAAGGCATCGGTTTGAGGTTTTTGGCCAACACCACCAAAAATGACGGTATTGCGCAATCCTGTATATTTTCCGTACGCAGAAAAACTCTCGCTAATTTGAATGGCCAACTCGCGGGTAGGCGTAACAACCAAGGCTTTAATTTTGCGTGGGGCGTTGCCGGCTGGCTTCGCCTCGTACATTTGTTGTAAAATTGGAATGGCAAAAGCGGCGGTTTTGCCGGTGCCCGTTTGGGCGCAACCGAGCAAATCTTGTCCTTGTAACAGTACGGGTATAGCTTGCTCTTGGATTGGTGTTGGTTGGGTGTAGCCTTCTTCTTGGAGGGCTTTCAGGATGGGCTCGATTAAGCCCAAATCATTAAAGGTCATGTATAAGAATATATAAGTAAGGCCACAAAGGTAGGTATAAATACGCAGTTGTAGGCACTTGCCCAAAAACAAGTGCTATACCATGACCTGATGCCGTACTAGATTAAAACTATAAATTTTGGAAAAGCTGCACCCAACGCACGTCTGGCACTGGATTATAGGGTGGATAAAAACGGCCATGCCTTGAAAATAAACCATATATATAGGTACAATCTTTCGAGTAGAACAAATCGTAACCTTTGGCGGGCGGTGTTTTCCAAGCTACTTGGTAGTTGGCCTTCTTGATGGTTTTCATAGAGTGGGGCTTGCCCGATTGATCCAAACCAAGCCAGGGGTTATTCGAATCTACGATGAGCCAGCCCTCGGCTGTTTTTACTTCAGACACAGCGTGGCTTGGAATTTGGGCCTTGGTCATCTCCGCCAGTAGACCCATGTTGGGCATGTCGGCATATAAACTCATGTGGCGTACTTTAAAGCCCAGCGACAAGAAAATCTTTTCCAAGGTATAACTCCGGTCGAAACAAAGCCCTGCTCCAAAATTATACAAATCTTTAGGGTTGCGCGGTTGATTGTCTGGAATACCTTTTCCAACTGGATTGTGTTGCAACACGGCAGCTTGAACGGCTTCAATCAAAAGGATTTGATCTTCATACGACATGGTATCGCCAAGCCTAGCGGGGGCTTTAACCTGAAGCGAGTCGGGCAACAAGGCTAAATATTTATTGCTGTATTCCATGTCTTCGTTGCTTAATGTGTAAGATACATTGTGGGTGTAAGCCACTATCCCAAAGATAATTGCACCGAAGATAAAGCTCAATTTGACAAAGCGAATAAGTTTCTTTAAAGCCATGTTGCAGCGTTTTCTGCTAAAAAATATGTTTCAACGCACAAAGATAAGCATTTGATTATCAATAAAGCCACACCTAATTTAAGCCTAGTGTTGGGCGAAAGTAACCTAACTTACCGAATTCAGTATATATTTGCCCTCTGTTTGCGGGTGTTGCACATCCGAAAACAAAAAGAGACCAACTAAATCATATTCGAAACACCAAATCCTTTTGCTATGAAATATATTATTGGCATAAGCTTAATGTGCTTGTTCTCTACTTTTACTATTGCCCAAAAGGCTGTATTCCAGGGCATTGTAACAGATAAAGCAAATAATGAACCGCTCATTGGCGCCACTATATTATATGGTTCGGGCAATGGCTCCGTTACCGACTTCGACGGTAACTTCATCATTGAGCTTGATCCAGGCACTTACAACTTTGTACTGAGTTACACGGGTTACGAGAAGATTGAATTTAGCCTTACGCTGGCCGAAGGCCAAAAAGTACAGCAAAATTATTCCCTTCAAGCAGCTGATAATATCCTGAGCACCGCTACCGTTACCGGTTCAAAGGTAGAGCGTTCACTTGGTGAAGTAACCGTTACCCTTGATATCATGAAACCACGCCTTATCGAGAACACCGCTGCAACGGGGGTCGACAAGGTCCTAGATAAAATCCCAGGCGTCGATATGATTGACGGCCAGGCGAATATCCGCGGGGGCTCTGGCTTCTCTAGTGGTACGGGTAGTCGCGTGATGTTGCTCATCGATGATATTCCTGCCCTACAAGGCGACCTCGGCCTACCACAATGGGGCGACGTGCCCGTTGAAATGGTTGACCAAATGGAAGTAGTCAAAGGCGCTGCCTCGTCTTTATATGGCTCTGCCGCCTTGAACGGTATTGTAAACGTGCGTACCATCTCGCCTAAAACAACTCCAGTTACTAAGTTCTCAAGCTTTTACACGGGCTATTTCGCACCGCGTAGCCTTTATGTAACCGATACCGCCAACAACACGGTAGATACTTTCAACAATAAATGGTGGGACCAAAACCCGCCTTTCGAGGCTGGTTTCCAGTTTGCCCATGCTAAACGCATCAAGCGTTTTGGCTACGTAATAGGTGGTAATATCCTCCAAAATAGGGGCTTTGTAAAAGATACATATAGCCGTCGTTACCGCTTCAACGCCAAGCTGCAATACAACATAACCGAGCGTTTTATCATCGGTTTGAATGCTTTTGTCAACACTGGAGCTGATGCTTACTTCTTCTTCTGGAAAGATTCATACAGTGGACAGTTTGAAGGTAACACTACTGGCCCGGCGGCCTCTTATATCCAGGGCCATAACCTCAGGTTCACGATTGACCCTTACATGTCGTTCTACGATTTGAAAGGCAATCGCCACCGCCTCCAAGGCCGTATTTACAAGGTCGACAACAACAACACCAACGGCCAGTCCAACGCACATACTTTATATTACGGCGAGTACCAGTTCCAAGGCCGTATGGAGCGCATCGGTAAATTGTCTATCGTTTCGGGTATTGCTTCTCAGTATGTAGATGCCAAAGGCGAAGTACTCGGCGACTTCCGCCACAAGCAGCTCAACGTAGCACCTTACTTACAGTTGGAAGGCAAACCCGTTAAAGGTTTAAGCCTCAACGCTGGGGTGCGTTTCGAGTATAATTACCAAACATCGCCTGATAGCATCATCGCACCAGGCCCGGTAAGCCCTTTTACAGGTATTTCTTTTGGAACATATACAATTGCCAATCCAGTAACAGGTGCTATTAACGATGGCAGAACGGTATTCAGAGCAGGAGCAAGTTATGAGCTTGCAAAAGCCACCTTTATCCGTGCTTCATGGGGTCAAGGTTACCGTTTCCCTACCTTGGGCGAGAAATATATTTTTACCTCAACCGGCGGCAACAACGTTTTCCCTAACCCGCAGCTAACCCCTGAAACAGGCTGGAGCTCGGAGTTGGGCGTTAAACAAGGCTTTAAAATCGATGAATGGCAAGGTTTTGTGGACGTAGCAGGGTTTTATCAGTCGTATGAAAACATGACTGAGTTTACGTTTAGTGGAGCACAGGATTCATTTTTCTTAGGCATTCAATCCATCAATGTTGGTGCTACTAATATTTGGGGTGCGGAAGCCTCCATTACAGGTAGCGGTAAAGTATTGGGCGGTGTTTTGAACTTGCTTACAGGCTATACTTTTATTGAACCAAAATACAAGAACTTCGGCACCTTTGAACAAAATTTGACCTACCCTAACGATAAAAACTTGTTGAAGTACCGCTTCCAGCACTCGTTTAAAATTGATGCTGAGATGAATTACACCAAGCTTTCTGGTGGTATTTCAGTACAGTACCGCAGCCGTATTACTGGGGTAGATCCTTTTTTCAACGCTGCTGTATCAAACTTCTTGAACTGGTTTGACCGTTTCAACAACGGCTATTTGGTTTGTGATGCCCGTTTGGCTTACAGCGTAAACCAAAACGTGAAGGTGTCGGTAGTTGGCCGCAACGTGTTCAACGCGTTGTACGTAATTCGTCCGGCTAAACCTGAAGCGCCAGCTAATTTAACAGTTCGTCTAGACGTTAATTTGTAGGGCGCCCCGGCGCTTTGCGCCGTCGGCGTATTACGCGCTCGCTGTTCGCTCGGCCCTTCGCCGCCTTGCCAGCCTGTGGCGGGAGACATTTCACGTTACGTCTCTACAAGGCGGCTCGGTCTGGCCGCTGGCGCGGCCACGCTCCATATGCCTGGCGCAGGCAGCGGCATTCATCGTTCATCTTTAAATTGCGCCTCCCCCCGCCGCGTTGCGGCGACCCCCTCCACTGCACAGACGCTACGCGTCGTTGGTAGCGGGGGTAGGGCGAGCAAAGCTCGCCGGGGCGGGGGCACACCTAACTCCTCTCTCCTAACTCCTAACTATTTAGATTGTCTTTTTTAATCGTAGCCGCCACGCCTTTTGAGATAGCACCGCTACAACAGTGGTTATCGCTCCATCCCCGCGAGGATGTAGAAATCCTCGTGACAGGAGTGGGTATGTTGGCCACGAGCTTTGCCTTGACCAAGCGCTTGAGCCAAGGCCCTAAGCCTACACTGGTGCTGAATCTTGGCATTGCCGGGGCTATCAGCCGCGAGTATGCCTTGGGCGATGTGGTAAATGTACTCAGCGAGCAAGTATTCGACCTCGGCGTGGAAGAGGCTGATGGAACATTCCGCAGTATGTTCAAGCTCCAACTGGTCGAGGCCGATGAAAAACCTTTCCGCTCAGGTCGGCTTTGGAACGATGCCGCGGCACAGTTTCATTTTCTACCTCATGCCCATGCCATCAGCGTGAACAAGGTGCACGGAACGGCATCATCTATCGCCAACCTACTCGATAGCTGCGATGCCGATATTGAGAACATGGAAGGCGCTGCGGTATTTTACACCTGCCTACAACTAGAACAACAATTTCTCGAAATCAGGTCTATTTCCAACTACGTTGAACCTCGCAACCGCGATGCCTGGAACATTCCCCTGGCCATTCAACGGTTGAATGAAACAGCGATTCAAATAGTGATGAGTTCAGAGCGCAAAGAGCAAAGTTAATTTATGCTGCGCTTTGCACTCAGAACTCTAATCCTATACTCAGCTCTCTGCACTCATAACTCATAACTCATAAATTATGCGTCTCGGAATCGGATCAAGGGTACGCCACGCTGCGTACGGAGATGGTGTCATCACCAAGTTAAACCCTAGCGGTTATGAAGTTTGCTATATCTTGTACGGTGTAAAACAAGCCGACGAGGATACCAGCTGGGAAATTATTGAAGCTATACCAACAAACCGTGGGGTAAGTTTTTCAGAGCTTGAGCTGGCTATGCTCAACATATTTAACCACTGGGGCCTAAGCCAGGAAGAAGTACCGCTCAACGATAAATGGATCAATGGCAAATTGGTTTTTGAACCAGGCCGTGCCGATATGAAAGGCTACGAACTGGGTATTGATGCATTTTTCCACAAAATCGTGATGGTGCGCGACCGCCTGCGCGTGATGGAACAACGGATTAACGCCTCCAACTTGAATGATGAAGAAAAAGTGAACCTACAGCAATATATCACTAAAATTTACGGTTCGCTGACCTCTTTCAACATCTTGTTCAAGTTGAAAGAACAAAACTTTGTAGGCGAAAAAAGTAGTTAAGAGTATGTTTGGATTTTGGGTTTCGAGGGAAAAACGAGCTATTTTTTGATGAGGTTGCTTTAAAAAATGGGCGCATAGTGGGGCTACGTAACTATTTTTTTAAGCAAAAATCATCGGAAAAGAGCTGTTTTTCGGCGGAAGCTAAAGTCCAAACATACTCTTAGTACTCTATCGTATAGTTATAGCCTCCGCTGTTGCTTGGCTCAGGCTCCTTGCTGCTGGGGATAATATTGTATTGAATTTGCATTTCGGCGCTTGGTACAGGCTCGGTTTTAATCGGGTTACTGGGTAAGCGGAAGTGTATCATGATACTATTGTGGTGTGTTACGCTAAACTTCCAATGTTTGTGTACCCTGAATTTCATGAGGCTAAGTACACGGACGGCTTCTTCATCGCAGCCAGAACCAATGCCCCTGACTACCTTTACTTGCGTCACCCGGCCCCTAGGATCAATAGAGTAGCGCAAGGTAACCGTGCCTTCCACGCCTTTTTCGAGTGCGGCTGCCGGGTAAACCAAATGTTGCTGGACAAACTGGTCCATACCGGCTTCGCCACCCTCAAACTGGGGTGGTGGAATGTAGTTCTTCTTGCTATCGTCTTTCATGGCTTGTTGCTTGAATCGTGTAATGTTGCAAAAATACTGTAGTTTTGCCAAAACATTGAAGCTTTAGAAAATGCGTTTGAGAAGTTACTTTTTTGATTACCTGATGCGCGTTGTACGAACGGAACTGCCGTACTGCAACGACATGGACGAGTATATTGATACCATGCTCCCCAAAATCAAACGTTTTTCAGACTCGTTCAAGGAAACAGGCCTCTACATTGATAAACGATGGCTCGAAGTACGTGACGACGATACCTTCCAGGAGCAAATTCTACATATTTTTAAACCAGAGCTGAAACCCATTGAGCTTAAAACCCGTGAAGATGAGCAAGGCTCGGCTTACCTGCGGTCTATCGATGGAAACGTAACCAAGGGCATATGGAGTTTTATATCGAGCAACGGTATTATTATCAAGCATTTGAATACCTTTGAATTGTATGATTTAGCTTTTCTAAACAGCGATTTCCTGGTGCTCAAAAAACATGGTAACCAGGCTGGTCATGGTCGCAAATATATGGTACTAGGCAATGAAGGCTTAATCAAGGGCCTTGAATGGCGCGAAGTGATGGAATTACTATATGATGTACATCGCTACAACGTGATTTTCATGATGCAGTTTTTGGCGGTTATCGCGGCAGTGCTCGGTTTACTTTTGTGGTCGTTATAATTAACTGGCTGCAAGCATTTGCAAGCCAAATGCGCTAGCTGGCCGGAGGGCGCCCGCGCATGCGGGCGGTGCGCCACGCGCACTAAGCGTCCAGCGCACCCGTAGGACAGCGGCGGCGCGTAGCGCCGAAGCGCCCAAAAAGAATAAATGATGAAATGAGTAAATGATGAAATGAGTAAATGATGAAATGAGTAAATGATGAAATGAGTAAATGATGAAATAAATAAAGGATCTATGTGTATCACCCTTCACCAAATTTTACCCTTCACCAAATTTTACCCTTCACCAAATTTTCCCCTAGGCTAAAAACGCAAATCAAATTTTTATAGCTATCTTTGCGAATTCACAACCACAGGGACAAATGCTACGTATAAGCAATGGAAAATTCTAAGCTTAACATAATAAAGTAATATAATCATGTTCAAAAAACTACTTTTTCTAGCATTTGCATTGGGGTCGGGCAGCGGTTTGTGGGCTCAAAATTCAAGCAACTTGACAACTAAAATTGGCGCTTGTAACTATCAGGTTGCCAAGGGATTAGTCGAAGTGGTTTCAGTGCGCAAGGTAAGCGACGCCGCCACAAGCCTTACTGGTTACGATGAATACCAAGTAATGCTCAACTTTGAAACCAAAGAAGGCGAGTTGATGCCGCAAAACACTCCCTTAAGCATTGATTTTATGCTAGAGGCAGGCAATGGCCGCTACTACATTGGCCCTGACTATCTCGCTCGGTACCAGATTAGGCCGGGTACCAAGTTTGCCATGAAAGTTTTGCAGCTCAAAAAAGGCAAATCTTGCAATAACCTGATTCTCGAGTCGGCGGGCCTACCCAACGACTTGTTCGAACTTGAACCAAAACTATCCGAAATATCGGCGCGTGAAGCGGCGCGTGCAGCACAACTAGAAGCCGAAAAACAAGCTGAAGCCGAGCGTTTACGCCAGGAAGCTGAGTTCCAAGCTGCTGAAGCTGCCCGTTTGAAAGCCGAGGAAGAAGCTCGTTTGGCTGCTGAAAAAGCTGCTGCCGAAGAAGCCGAACGCCAACGCAAAGCAGAAGCCGCCCGCATAAAAGCAGAAATCGAGGCCGAAAAAGCTGCCGAGGCCGCACGCTTAAAAGCAGAGGCAGAAGCCGAAAAAGCCCGTAAAATAGCAGAGGAAGCCGCTCGTAAAGCTGAACTTCAAGCCGAAAGAACCCGACTTGAAGCCGAAAGGCGTGCCGCAGACGAAGCCCGCAAAGCACAAGAAATTGCCGAGAACGAGGCACGTACCAAGGCTAAAATGGAAGCTGACGTGAAGCGTCGCGAAGAAACAGCGAGAGCCAAAGAAGCGCAGCGTGCCAAGGAATTGGCCGAGCGCCAATCGGCTCCAAGCTCAAATCCTAAACCTGCCAATAATCCAGCTGTGGCACAACCTCAAAGTGAAGGTGGTTTGCCGCTAGATCAAGTGGCCATTGATTACCCATCCTGTTCCTATGCGCCGGCGATTCAAGGTGTTGTAGAAATTGTATCGGTTAAAAAAATGACTGATAGAGCCGACGAGTTTGAAGTGTTCTTCAAGTTTACACCCGATGGCTTGGCCAACATGAGCAAGGCCGACCGTAAACTCTGGGAAAAAGAATTCAAGTTTGTGCTAGAGCCCAACATGGCATCGAAAAATCCAAATGCCGCCTACATCCGTAATAACCGCGTGTACAAAAGCAGTACTTACGGCGCTGAAGTATCGTTGCCTTTGGATGGTTGTAGCTACTTGAAACTGGCATGCCCTGAATTGCCACAACAATAAATTACAATGATAAAACTCAAAGACTTTAGTACCAAAGCCCCGGAATCGGCCAACAAAGAGCAGATTGAAAAGGCTACCAAGGACTTGCAAAAGCGCTTTGCAGAATTGCAAAACAGGCTTATCGCGTCTAAAAAACATGGCCTTTTAATCATTTTACAGGGCATGGACGGAAGTGGCAAAGATGGTTCTACAAAGGCGTTATTTAATGAGGCCAGCCCCATCAACGTGTCGGTTACCTCGTATAAAAAACCAACCGAGGAGGAATTTGCACATGACTTTCTCTGGCGTTGCCACAAGGTAGCTCCGGCTAAGGGGCATATCAGCGTGTTCATCCGCTCGCATTATGAAGACGTGTTGGTTCAACGGGTCAACAAGTGGATTGACGAGGATAAAGCAGCCTTCCGCATGAAAGCCATCAACAATTTTGAGGAGCTTTTACAAAAGGATAGCAATACCGTCATCGTTAAGTTTTACATGCACTTATCGAAAGATAGGCAGCTTGAAAAGCTAGAAGAACGCCTCAACGAGCCTGAAAAATACTGGAAGCACAACGATGGCGACTGGGAAACCCGCAAGCAGTGGGATGCTTATATAGATGCTTACGAGGACGTGTTGAACAAATGTGCTGAGCCAGCTTGGCGCATTGTACCCGCTGACCAGAACTGGTACAGGAACTACTTCATCATCAAGGAAGTAGTTGACGTATTAGAGAAATTAGACCTCCAGTATCCACCTTTAGAAACAGAGCTGAAACGATAAAAAAGAGAAGCCCGGTTTATAGCCGGGCTTTTTTTATACTTAATATTTTGGGGCTTACCCTTTGCCGCGTTGCGGCTTCGGGTCGCTACGTTACGCTGCTCGCTGACGCTCGGCCCTGCGCCGCAGGCGGCTTGGTCTGGCCCTTCGGACCACAGCTCCACATCGCTAAGCCATTAGGGCAACAATCCCCGATAATCTAGGATATGTTGCTTAACGGTTGGTTTCATCATCTCGGCTGCTTGGAACAGCATGGCTGGATCGGCAGGGAAGGGTAGTGGTGCGTTACCGATGCGTTTGCTACTTTCAGGAGACAGTGCTCGGCGATCGCCCATGAAGGTGGCGGCATAGTTTTCAAAAACAGCATCAACGGCTAATGGGATAGCTTTGATAAGTTGGTTGCCATCAACCTTGCGGAACTCGAGCATGCCACCTACACGAGCAGCTTTGTGTTGGTAAATTTCAACCACGTTAGCCCTTACGTTAATCATCTTGGGGATTTTCATGTCGCGGCCCAGGGAGTCTTTCATTACGTTGCCATTGCGGTCGAGCACGTATTCAAAGCCATCTTGGATTTCTTTAGTATCGGTGTATTGGCGTTCGCGTTGGTTTTGCGGGCTGATGGCAATTTCCTTGATATTCATCACTACCACGTAATCCAAACCTGTGACAGATTGAGGATCCACGGTATAGTTGGTCCAAGCATCGTTCAAGCCGGCAGCATCGAGGCGGAGCATTTCGCGTTCTGCTTGTTCGGGCATAACTACTGGGGCATTGTTGACCATGATGACACCAACCTGAGTAGTGCCAAGTTGGCGAGCTTCAGCCATGAGGGTTTCACGGTCTTTATAGGTAGAATAGTACTGTTGTATGGCTTGAAATTGACCGTATGCATTGCGTGCAGTCATGCGGTCTTGGCTAGCACGGGCCATTTCGAGCTGGCGGAGCCCGTCAGCGTAGAGGAATTCAGCGGCTTTACGTTTTGATTCTGATTCAAACTCTGAAACGTCGATGAAGTTAAAATCGGGTCTGTAGCCGTTATCTGCCACGAGGGGTAGGTAAGGACTAATCCTGTTCTGGCGGTTTTTTTGTAATTGGTATAGGGCATAGATACGACCCCAGTTTTCGGGGTTGCCTTCCCGCTTGAGGTTTTCAGCACTGCGCATATCGCGTTCAGTTGCTTTTAAAAAAGCGCGTTCTAGTGACATGACAAACTTAGGGTTTTTCTTCCGGCCTTTCAGTCGTTTGAGTGAAACTTCTATGGCACGGTCAAATTGTCCGCTGTTGGTCAATTTTTCAGGGCTTGCGCATGATGCTAGGAATAATGCAGCAATCAGGGGAAGTAGAAAGGCTTTCATGGGGCTATTATTTTGGGCGTAAAAGTATAAATTTATAGTACACTAGTGTTCGATGTTGGATAATCTAAGGCAAAAAAGGAAGCGGAAAAGGTCATTTAAATACCTCTTGATGGGAAGTTCTATGCGAAATGGATGCCAAAAGTTAGCCTAAATGAACTACTAGTATTGCAAGTGCAACCATAAAGGGCTAAATGAAGTCTTGAGAAAAGTAAATTTAGTTCAAAAAGTTACAAAATCTCCTTTGTTTATACTCCCTTTTAGTAATTCTGATTATCTTTACCCCTTGAAAAGGGTTTGTAATCGATTTTCGTTTCCAAACTCATTCACTTTTATATGTTTAAATACCTTCAAATAGCATTGTTTATAGCTCTGCACATTCATTCGAGTGCGCAGCAGGATGCTATGTTTACGAAGTACCACTTTAATGCTTTGTCTTATAATCCTGCATATGCTGGTAGCCAGGAAGCATTGAGTATAGTGGCTTTGCACAGGCACCAATGGATTGGTATTAAGGGGGCTCCACTAACGCAAACGTTAACCGTCCACACGCCATTACACAATGATAAGGTTGCTTTGGGTTTAAGCTTGGGACGTGACCAAATTGGCCGTAATACGACTTACGATATTTATTCGAACTACGCTTATCGCATTCCCATCAATGGAGGTAAATCAAGGTTAGCATTTGGTTTGATGGCAGGTGTGACCAACTATCAGGCTAATTTTAACCAAGATACAGAGTTTGATCTGTACGATGATTTTGATCAGTCATTCATTGCGAACCCAACACCAAATTATTGGATGTTTAACGTGGGTGCAGGCATGTACTATCAAGCACCAAAATGGTTTGTCGGTATTTCTGCTCCATTCTTGCTAAATAATGATTTACGCCGGGAGGGCTTTACGCCCAACCAAGTAAAATGGGCGCAACAATATCGCCACTATTTTGTGACGACTGGTTTTGTAGTTAAACTAAACCAACACGTTGACTTCCGACCTATTTTTCTCTGGAAAAACGTAGGTATGTTTGCTGAGCGCAACCAGAACGACGAGCGCGTTGGAGCACCCAACGAGATTGACATCGACCTTTCGTTTTTGTTTAATAAATCACTGTGGGTAGGTGCTGCTTTCAGAACTGCACTAGAACAATCAAGTTCTTTTGATTCGGTTGATTTCTGGATGCAGTACATTTTTTACAATTCAGGCCTCCGCATTGGTTTAGCCTATGATTATGCCTTAACGCCTTTGCAAGGCCCCTCTGGAGGTTCTTACGAGGTGATGGTTGGGTATAATTTTGATTATAAGACTGATAAAATTGTCACCCCTAGGTATTTTTAAGATTTGATAATACAACTTTTAATTTGAGAAAGCACTTAATAAACGTTACCGTTATGAACAGCCCCAAAATTGCTACACTTCTACTACTTTTGGCTTTTGCCTTTACGGCAACTGCCCAGAAAGCGAAGCTCAGTAGAGCCGATCGCATGTACAAAGAACTGAACTATCAAGGTGCCATTGAAGCTTATCTAAACATATTGGATAAACGCGATGAGCCAGAAGCAAAGCGTAAATTGGCAGATTGCTACCGCAAGGTTGGTAATACAGTTGACGCCGAATACTGGTATGGCCAAGTAGTTCGCCTTTCTGACGTTAAAGCGGAAGAGAAGTTGTACTATGGTATGGCATTACAAGCCAACGGCAAATGCGACCTTGCTCGTCAGTGGTATGAAGAATATACCACTATCAACCCTATCGATCTTCGTGGTCAGCTTTTGGCCAAAGCTTGTGAAAGTAACGAAGTTGAACGCCTCCAAAAGTTGGGCGCTTTGTACCAAGTTAAAAACGTTGAAGCACTCAATACTGCATTCGATGATTTTGGTCCGGCTTATTTCGAAGATGGCCTTGTGTTCTCTTCTGAAAGAGACGGTGGCGTTTCTATCAAACGCGAACACACTTGGACCGGTCACCCATTCCTAGAGTTGTTCTTCAGCAAAGCAAGTGTTGTAGATGAAGCTAGCAAAGAGTTTAGCTATTCAAAACCTGACAAATACTCCAATAAAATCAATACTCGTTTCCACGACGGTCCTGTAAGCTTCTCTGCTGATTTTAGCGAGATGTTCTTCACCCGTAATAACTTGGTAAACGGTACTGCTAAGAAAGATGACCAAGGCGTTATCCGCTTGAAAATCTTCTCTTCACGTAAAGCTAACGGTGGCTGGGGCTCAGCTGAAAGTCTTCCTTTTAACAGTGACGAATATTCTGTAGCACACCCTGCATTAAGTAAAGATGGTTCTAAGTTGTATTTTACATCTGATATGCCTGGTGGTTTCGGTGGCTTTGACTTGTATGTTTCTTATATGGAAAACGGTCGTTGGTCACCACCTGAAAACCTTGGTCCAGTAATCAACACTGAAGGTAACGAAGTATTCCCTTTTGTACATGAAGATGGTGTTGTTTATTTTGCATCTGATGGCCACACTGGTCTTGGCGGTTTGGATATTTACTACACTACTCCTCGCTCTGGTACTTGGAGCCCTGTAACCAACATGGGTAACCCAATCAACACCATCAGCGATGACTTCGGTATTATCTTCAACGCAGAAAAAACACACGGTTACTTGTCATCTAACCGCGAAGGCGGCGCTGGCTATGACGATATTTACTCGTTCACTCGTTTCGCCAACAACGTAGAAGTGTTGGTTTACGACAAATACTCTGGCGACCCAATCGAAGGCTCAACAGTTGTAACTGGTTACGAAGCTATTCCTAACTTAATCACGGGTATCGATGGTAAAGCAACTATCCAGTTGCCTATGGAGCAGACTTATACTTTTGTAGCGTCTAAACCATTGTACGACGATAACTCTGCGCCTGTTTCTACCCGCAATGTGAAGCCTAACCAAACTATCTTGGTTAAAATTCCACTCGAAATGCCACTTAACATCCGCGTGGTTGGTAAAATCACCGACGAGGAAACTGGCAAACCAATCCCGGGTGCTCGCGTTATCTTGGAAAGCGATTGTGGTCAAGAAACCCAAGAAATGCTTTCTAATACCGACGGTGGCTACCAGTTCGAACTTCGTCCAAACTGCTGCTACGTGTTGAAAGTTATCTTCCAAGATTACATCACCAAAGTGGAATCTTTCTGTACCAACGTGAAAGATATCGACCCAGCTAACCCTGTAGTAATTGAAGATATCGCTTTGGTTTCAACTAAACCAGTTAGCCCACCGGATAAACCACAGCCAATCGCTGACAAACCACAAATCTTGCACATTTACTACAACTTCGACCGTGCTGAAATCCGTACAGACGCTGTTGCAGATTTGAACAACTTGTATAACTTCGTTAAAGATCACCCAACTTACGTGATCGAGATTGGTTCACACACAGATGCTCGTGGTTCTAAATCATACAACGAGAAATTGTCTGCCCGTCGTGCTGAGTCAGTTGTACGCTGGTTGATTGCTAAAGGTATCTCTAAAGATCGTCTCCGTGCTCGTGGTTACGGTGAAACTACTCCTACTAACGATTGTTTCGACAATATCCCATGTAGCGAAGAAAAACACCAGAAAAACCGTCGTACTGAGTTCCGCGTTGTTGGAACTACTGGCGAAGTAGCTAAGTCTGGTGCTAAAGAAAACATCACCATCGACCCATGTAAAAAATGCCCATTCTAGTTTTCACTAGCTAGGCTTAAACATAAAAAGGCGATACTGGAAACAGTATCGCCTTTTTTTATGGTATCATGTAAAACAGTGCCTGCGCAAGGGGGTGTAGCGGATACGCAGGCGCCCACGCGTGCGGGCGCTTCGCGCCCGCTGGGCCAGCTGGCGGTAACGGCGCGTAGCGACTAGCCGCCGCCAGGCCCAGCCACGCGGGGGCAACTAAGTTAGAGCGGAACACCCGGTGCCGCTTAGCGGCATGCGCCCAAAAAATAAAAAATCAAAACGATTAAAGGTCGAAGCCTATATCCCTGCGGTAGAACTTACCTTCAAAATCAATGGTACCGGCGTTTTTATTCGACATCGCGAGGGCCTCATACATATTTGAACCGTAAGAGCTCACAGTCATTACACGGCCGCCATCCGTTATCACCCGGCCTTGTGCATCGAGCTTGGTGCCAGCGTGGAACAATAAACTGCCACGGGTAGCATCGAGCCTCGACATGACCTTGCCCTTACTGTAATCGCCGGGGTAGCCATCTGAAACCAACATGATAGTTGTGACAAATCTAGGGTCGATTTGCATCCCGTACTGTGCCACCTCGCCCTTGGCAATGGCTTGCAATAGCGCTACCAAATCGCTTTGTATGCGTGGAAGCACCACCTCTGTCTCGGGGTCACCCATGCGGCAGTTATATTCTATCACGAAAGGCTCGCCATCCACGAGGATGAGGCCGACGAAAATGAAGCCTTTATAGTCGATGCCTCGGGCTTGGATACCCGTCACGGTAGGTTCGATGATGCGGCTTATTACCTTTTGCATCACGGTTTCATCGGCGAAAGGAACGGGCGAAACAGCGCCCATGCCACCGGTATTTGGGCCGAGGTCATTTTCGAAAATGCGTTTATAATCCTTGGCCACGGGCAACAAGGTCCAGGCCTTTCCATCGGTAGCCACAAAAACCGAGAATTCAATGCCCTTAAGGAATTGCTCGATGACTACCTTCTCGCTGGAGGCACCAAATCGGCCTTGGAGCATTTCGCTCAACTCGGTCTTGGCCTCGGGGATATTATCGGGGATAACTACACCTTTGCCCGCTGCAAGGCCATCTGCCTTGAGCACTACGGGGGCGCTTTGGGTGTCGAGGTAAGCTAGCGCTTCGTCAAGTTGGCTGCTGTTGAACTCGCGATATGCCGCGGTAGGAATACCGAATTCCGACATGAATTCCTTGGCAAAAGCCTTGCTGCCTTCAAGCAATGCCCCTTGGGCACTAGGGCCAACCAATAGGATATGGGCCAGGCTAGGCTTGGCTTTGAAGTAATCAACCAAGCCACGAACCAGGGGTTCCTCGGGGCCAACCATGATCATATCAATCTTTTGCTCTAGGCAAAGCGCCTCGATGGCGGGAAAATCGTTCACCGATATTGGAACGTTGGTACCATGTTGCGCTGTTCCGGCGTTGCCAGGTGCGATAAACAACTGCTTGCACAGCGGGCTAGCACTCATTTTCCAAGCAAAAGCGTGTTCGCGGCCACCACCGCCAAGAAGAAGGATATTCATGATTAAGTTGATTATTGATACCGCGAAGATAAGTAATTCGTACCTTTGCAGGCGAAAAACCAATGGATGAAAACCCGTACACTCAAAAAAGATAAGGTTAATGTAGTTACCTTGGGCTGTTCCAAAAACATGGTGGACAGCGAGGTGATGATGATGCAGTTGCGTGCCAATGAATTTGATGTGGTACACGATAGCAACGATGATGACGCTAATATCATTATCGTGAATACCTGTGGTTTTATTGACCGCGCCAAGGAAGAATCTATCAATACCATCCTCTCGTACGCCGATGAAAAAGGTGCCGGCAATATTGATAAGCTCTATGTAACAGGCTGCCTATCACAGCGTTACATGGATGAACTGCAAATTGAAATCCCAGAGGTAGATGCTTGGTTTGGCACCTTAGAACTTCCTGCTTTACTCCAAAAATTGGAGGCCGATTACAAACACGAACTCTTGGGCGAGCGTGTACTTTTGACACCTCAGCATTTTGCATACCTCAAAATATCAGAAGGTTGTAACCGTACCTGTTCGTTCTGCGCCATCCCTTTGATGCGGGGCAAGCATATTTCGCGCAGTATCGAGTCCTTGGTTGAAGAAGCCAAAACCTTGGCCAAAAACGGCGTGAAAGAACTGATGCTCATTGCGCAGGAGCTCACCTACTACGGCCTCGACTTGTATAAAGAACGCAAGCTCAACGACCTGCTTCGTGCCCTCAGCGATGTAGAAGGCATTGAATGGATTCGCCTACACTATGCTTACCCGAGCAAGTTCCCCGTGGATGTATTGCATACCATGGCCGAGTTGCCCAAGGTGTGCAAATACCTCGATATGCCCCTGCAACACATCAACAACGATGTGCTGAAACGCATGCGCCGCCAAATTACCCGCGAAGAAACGGTGGAGCTGATCCAGCAAGCCCGTGCCATCGTGCCCAACTTGGCACTCCGCACCACCATGCTCGTGGGTTTTCCAGGCGAGACCGAAGCCGAGTTCATGGAGATGCTTGAGTTTGTGCGCGAGATGCGCTTTGATCGCCTCGGGGTTTTCCAATACTCGCACGAGGAAAACACTAGTGCCTATGAGTACGAGGACGATATCCCTGCCGAGGTGAAAGAAGCCCGTGCCCAAGCCATCATGGAGGTACAACAGGAGATTTCGGAAGAATTGAACCAAGCGAAGATTGGCCAAACCTATAAGATACTGGTTGACCGTATTGAGGGTGGCTACTTTGTTGGCCGCACCGAACACGACTCGGCAGAAGTTGATAATGAAGTACTTGTACCAACCAAGGGCAACTACCTCCGCGTGGGCGATTTTGCCCAAGTTCAGATCACGGATGCAGCCGAGTTTGATTTGTTTGCAAAACCGGTTTAATCCTGAACAAAAAGCCTCAAATCGAGTTGCTTTTATAAATAGATTGGATTCATGAATAAGACTAAACTTTTTAGCATCGTTGGCTTCTTTGCGTTTATCATCGGTATCCCGATTTTAAGCGTCATGGCTTCTCGGAACGGCCTTAAACGATTGCAAGCGGTTAAAAAAGAGCTTAGCGTGTACGATGCCGCAGCGGGTATCCCTAGCTTTAAATACATCAACCAGGATGGGCAAAACATCAGTGCCCTTGATTTCCGGGGCCGCTTGACCGTGGCCAATTTTATCCAGTATCCCTGCGATGAACCTTGCCAAAAGGCCATGCAAAACATGGAGAAAATTAGCCTCATGATGCAACGCGACAATAAAAAGCACGTCATGCTGCTCAGTTTCTTGCAAACGCCACAGGATTCGAATTTTAACGCCAAGACCTTTATGCAGCAATTCCCTAATGCTGCCGATAACTGGCATTTAGTACAAGGCGATGTTGCCCCAACCAAGGCATATACCGACAAGCTATACGCTGACAAAAATACTCAGGTCCTAGCGCCCAACAGCTTTATCCTAGTTGATACCATGGGCCAGGTTAAGAAGTTTTACGATGGCCTGAATGATCAAGAAATCAGTACCATGCTCGAGCATATGTACTACATTGCTCCAAAACGCAAACGAGACAAATTACAATACAAAGCCGATAACGAACTCTAAATCATGAAGATAGAAGCTCAAGACCTCCCTAAGTACAACCGCCTAGCCGTGGTTTTATCGGTGGTGATTACCGCGGCCGTGGTGTTGCTCATGACCCCTGGCTTGTTACCCAAGCTGCCATTGCCCTTTGACCCCTACATGTTGCCGCCGGTATACGCAGCGTTTAACGCGCTCACGGCAGTTAGTTTAGTCATGGCATTGGTCGAAATTAAACGCAAACGCATCGCGGTACACCAACGCATGATGACCCTTGCTATGGGTTTATCTGCTTTATTCTTAGTGGGTTATGTACTATTTCACCTAGCTACTGAGCCTACTAGTTTCGGCGGCGAGGGTGCCATCCGCATGGTGTATTACTTCCTGCTTCTCACGCACATCGTGCTGGCGGCAGTGGTATTGCCTTTAGTGCTGTTTACATACATCCGCGGCGCCGCCCGCATGGACGAAAAACACCGCAAATTAGCCAAAATAACCTTCCCCATCTGGCTATACGTAGCCGTTACAGGCGTTATCTGCTTCCTCATGATTTCGCCTTATTACCCGGGTTAAATAGGGTTTATTTGGGCGGCCCGCCCGCGCTGCGGTCGGCGCTACGCTACGCGGCTCGCTGTCGCTCGGCCCCTGCGGGTCTGGCGGCTACGCCGCCACCGCTTCGCATCGCTGCCGCATTGATTCTGCTTAAACGTTAAGACTATGAATATCAGAACATTAATTACGGGTTTTTGCCTCGGCTTGGCACTGCTTTTCGGTACAGCACAAAGTACCCAAGCACAGTGTCCCATGTGCAAACTCTCTGCCGAGAGTAACTTGAAATCGGGTGGTCAAGCAGGCAAGGGCCTCAACCAAGGTATTCTTTTCTTGCTGGTTACACCTTACCTCATGGTAGGAACACTTGGCTATCTTTGGTACCGCAACCGCAAAAAATCTGACCCAGCCGACTTGGAAGGCGCGTAGACTGCTCAATCTACTAGCCCAAGTCCCAGCATTTATTCACCAACTATAAACCAAAAAGAAATGGCAAATCAACCTTTGTTCGTTTCAAATAAAGACGAATCGCCACGTATTTTCCAAAATCCATTCTTGGATTTAATGTCTCGTGTACATTGGAGCGCTCCTTTAATCATGTGGGGCCCTGTGGTGCTATTCTGTATTTATTACAGTATTTTCCAGCTGAAGCTCCCCTTGTTGAACTTGGTGGGCCTTTATGCGGTCGCTTTCCTTTTGTGGACACTAGCCGAGTACACCTTGCATCGCTTTGTGTTTCACTTCCATCCAACATCTGATACCGGCAAGCGTATCATGTTCTTGATTCATGGCGTACACCATGACTACCCCAACGATAGCAAGCGCTTGGTTATGCCGCCTATGTTGTCTATCATCATTTCAATCCCATTCATCGCGTTGTTCTATTACACGATGAACCCGTATCACTACATTTTCTTCGCTGGATTTGCTAGTGGCTACCTGGTTTACGATATGATGCACTACGCATTGCACCATGCCAACGTGAATTGGCCGTTTTTCAAACGCCTCAAAGAACACCATATGTTGCACCACTACCAAGAACCCGACCTAGGTTTTGGCGTGAGCAATACACTCTGGGATAGCATCTTTAGAACGACTCTGACGCCAAAGAGCAAGAAAAACGCCGCATAATACAACTTAGGCTTTGAAAATACTGCTTATAAGGTTCAGCTCAATGGGCGATGTCGTACTGACAAGCCCTCTGGTACGTTGCCTTAAACAGCAATTAAATGCCGAGTTGCACTTTGTAACCAAAGCAGCCTTTGCGCCCATACTCGAGTCGAACCCATATGTCGATAAGGTATGGGCGCTGAGCGCTACCAACTACACACAACTGGAACAACAGTTAAAGGCCGAGGACTTTGACTTGGTCCTTGACCTGCACCATAACTTACGTTCCCGACGATTATCACTGGCTATCGGCAAGCCTACCCGCCGTTTCCCCAAACGCAATATAGCCAAGTGGCTCTTGGTAAATTTTAAGTGGAATACCTTGCCCGCAACCGAGCATGTTGTACATCGCTATATGCAAACGGCACAACATTTAGGTGTAAACTACGATAATGCTGGGCTCGACTACTTTATTCCCACCGACACGCAGGTCGACAATCTCCCTCAAGTACCATTTTGGGCTTTAGTCATCGGGGCTGCACATGCTACCAAGCAAATACCCGAGCATAAACTAGCCGAGATCATAGAAAAAAGTCCCTTCCCCTTGGCGCTTTTGGGTGGCAAGGCTGAACAGGCACTCGCACAAGCATTGACCAGTCGTTTCCCTGCAAAATGTATAAATTATTGTGGGCAATTGAGCATACATGGTTCTGCTTTAGTCATACAACAAGCCAACTTGGTTATTACTCCCGACACCGGCATGATGCACATTGCTGCGGCCTTGAAAAAGCCCATCGTTTCCGTTTGGGGTAATACTGTTCCTGCCTTAGGTATGTGGCCTTTCTATCCAGCCGGTATGGAGCTAGAAAAACGCTTAGAGGTATTGAATTTGCCTTGTAGGCCTTGTTCCAAGATTGGCTATGCTTCATGCCCCAAAGGCCACTTCAAATGCATGGAACATCCTATAACGCATATCGAGGACTGGGGGTAACCTCGTGCCCAACAAATAAACCCGCTTCGTATTTAAACCATGCCACCATAGCTATCATGGCGGCATTGTCGGTACAATATTCAAAACGGGGGATATACGTATTCCAATGGTATTTTTGGCCATAGTCAGCTATACCTTGTCGCAAGCCCGAGTTGGCAGAAACCCCGCCCGCTATGGCTATTTCGTTGATTTGATGCAACTTAGCAGCCTTGTGCAACTTGCGTAGCAATATACTCACGATACGGTCTTGGATCGACGCACAAATATCAGGTAGGTTGTCTTGTATAAAGTTGGGATTGTTTTTGGTTTCTTGTTGCATAAACCGCATGATGCTAGTTTTCAAGCCGCTGAAACTAAAATTAAGTTCCCCAACCTCTGGCTCTGGGAAATGATAGATGGCCTTACCCGTTTGCGCCAGTTTATCTACGATTGGACCGGCGGGGTAGCCCAAGCCCAATAATTTACCCGATTTGTCAAAGGCTTCACCTGCCGCATCGTCAATGGTGGTGCCGATAATCTCCATCTCGAGCGGGCTGCGTACCAACACGATTTGAGTATGCCCACCCGAAACAGTAAGGCATAAAAACGGGCACACTGGTCGGGGCTCCTCAATGAAATGCGCCAATACGTGCGCTTGGATATGGTTTACCTCAATCATCGGGATGTCTAAAGCCAATGCCATACCTTTGGCAAACGACAATCCTACCAGCAGCGAACCAAGTAAGCCTGGCCCCTTGGTGAAAGCAATAGCGCTTAAGTCTTTTGAATCGATACCTGCTTTTTTCAAAGCGGCATCAACTACCGGTACGATACTCACTTGGTGCGCTCTTGATGCCACCTCGGGCACTACACCTCCGTATTGTTCGTGTATATGCTGCGTCGCTGTAATATTCGATAGCATTACACCATCGGCAATGACTGCAGCTGAGGTATCGTCACAAGAGGATTCTATGGCAAGGATGTAGGTAGGCACGTGCTATTATTTCGGCACAAAGGTACGTTTTTTTGTACGCACATGCTAGTTGTGAGCGGTGAGCGGTGAGTCTTTGCGCCAGGTGCCCGGAAGGCCGCGCCGTAGGCGCGGGTGCGCAACGCGCACCGAACGTCTAGTGAGCCTGGAGGGGACCGCCGCCGCACAGCGGCGGGGCGCCCAAATGAACAATGAACGATGAACAATGAACAATGAATAGATTTTAACTCCTAACTCCTCACTTTTATCATGCCTTTTACCTGTTGGATCGGACCGTTTTGTAAACGCACGTAATAAGCGCCAGTGGGCAAATCCTCGCTATTCCAGTAGCATTGGTACTCGCCCGGGCTTAACTCGCCATTTACCGGAGTGGCCAGTAATTGACCCTCTGCAGAGAATATCTGTACCATGGTATAACCGCCATCGGTCTGGTACTTGATATTGGCAATATCGGTAAAGGGATTCGGGTAACATTCCAGCATGGAGCGGCCCGCTTGTTGGTTGACCTCATGCGTGGCCGATAAACAAGCCGTACCCGCCTGTACAACAGGCAATTGCTGGAACGCTTGCAGCATAATATTATCAACCTCGTTGGGCGGTACGCAGAACCAGTCTTGAAGGATGGAGGCATAAACCGAACGGAAATCATACTGCATGGGCAAGTTATCGTTGGCACCCGCCTGGCTGGAGATGGTTGGATTATTACCCAAAATTCCACCTTGAACCTTGTGCCCGAATACAAACATCGGGGCAGCTGCACCGTGATCGGTACCAAAGCTCGCGTTATCGATAATGCGACGGCCAAATTCCGAGAAGGTCATAGCCATCACGCGTTGCTCGATACCGAGGTGGCTGAGATCGTCCATAAACGCTTTTACGCTTTCCGACAAGGTGCTCAACAGCGTGGCGTGCGTACCAGTGGTATGGTCATTCACCTCAACTTGTGAGGCATGTGTGTCAAACCCGTTTAGGCTAACGAGGTAAATACGGGTTTTCAAACCTCCCGCAATAAGCCTGGCCACAATCCTTAGTTTTTCGGCCAGCTCGTTATTGGCAGGGTAGGGCAGCTGACTTACAACCGTATTATACGCAGTGGTCACCGCCTGACCGTAATACCTTGATTGGTTCGCAATGTCGCGAACGTATTGCAATTTCTCGCCAGCGGGGGTGTTGGGGACTGGTGATTGGGTTTGGTTCACCAAACTGTAAATACTGGCTGGGTCTGAAATGGCCATGCCCATACCATAGGTTGGCCCCATGAACGTCAAGGAGGCGGCGTAGCCAATTTCAATGGCCAAGGGGTCGGGCATATCGGTATTGGGGTAACCCGTCGGGAAGTTGGGGTACTCATAGTTCAGGTAGCGGCCTGCCCAACCCGATGGGATGACTTGGTTCGAATCTGCGGCGCTCATCCAGATGTCGGTGGAGCGGAAATGCGAGTAGTCGGGGTTAGGGTAGCCTACACTCTGTATAATTTGGGCAAGGCCATCGTCAAACAGCTCTTTGATGCCCGTCATGGCGGGGTGTAAGCCCGTGCCAGACACACCGTTCAAAGGCAGCACGCTGGTGTCGGGCAGCAACACGTGGTTACGCACCTGTGAGAGTGCGGCGTACTGGTCGAGTGGAACCACGGTATTGAGACCATCGTTACCACCGTTGAGCTGTATGAGTACCAACACGTGGTCGGTAGCGGTACTGCCAGGGTTAAACATGCGGTTGAGCATGGGTTCGGCGTATGCTTTGACGCCAAATCCGTTGAGCAGCGAGGGAATCACAACTGCCCCTGCTGATTTTTTGAGGAAGGTACGACGTTTCATATCAGTGCAGTTGGTATTCTTCTACGTGGAAAATATAGTGGAACAAGGCTTGGAGCCGATACTCTACCTGGAAGCGTTTGGTCGGGTCGGTGGGGTCATTCACATAATCGTTCCACAAGCCCGTCCAGTACGAGGTGTTGGTTTGCCCCGATAATAGTATCGCCATCCAGCTAAATACAACCGATTGCGATACGTTAAGCGGCAGCAAGTTTTCTACCATTTCTTGGATCAAGGCCAATGGGTCGCCGGGTTGGTCCAAGCTGGCCACATAACCCAGCACGTCTAGCTTCGATACACCTGTGCTGAGGTTCATACCTACATAAATGAGGTAATCCACCAGTTGCGCACGGCGCGGCAGCGAGTCGGTGGTTATCCAGGTTTTATCGAAAAGCGGCACCTGGTAGTAGGCTGGCCAACCGGCCACGGCGGGCGGATCGCCAGGTACTTGCTGCAATACCGACATGAACTGCTGCAACGATAACCGGCTGTTGAAGGCATCGCTCAAGTTAGCCGAGGAGGGTAAGATGTAATCCAGCTCGCGTAAAAAGCCGATACTGAAATCAGCAGGGCTCTTTAGCATGGCCCCCATGTTCAGTGGGTCAAAGAAGTGCTCAGAGCTAAACAAGGCCTCCAGCGCGGGCAACAACTCGTAATTGTTGGTCCGGAGGATATTGGCCATCGGCACAATCACATCTTGCTCGGTTTGGGCAGTAATCTCGTGGTACACAAAGAAGCGGTACAGCTCCCTACAAATGTGCAAAGCCACCTCGTTCGCGGTAAATATCATGTCGAGCAGGGCATCCAATTCTAGGTCGCCAGCGTTTGGACCACTCTGCCCTGGAATGATAAACCCATTGTAAAAGGCCGAGAACTGCTTGGGGCCTGTATCGTGGCGGCTCGGGATAAAAATCGGCTGGTATGTAGCCACATCAATACTCCAACCGGTAAGCACCCTAGCGGCAGCTTGTACATCGGCCTCGGTGTAGGTGGGAGTATCTTTGCCCAGGGTAAACAATTCCTGTAGCTCACGAGCGTAGTTCTCATCGGGCTGTGTGTTCGAGTTGAGGTAACCGTTCAGGTACTTCAGCATGGCAGGGTCGAGGGTAATATCCCGAATCATCTGCTTGTAATTGCCCAGCACATGTTGGCGCATGGTCATCAGGTAGTTGTAGGAGGCTACACCCGATTCAACGATGGTCATTTGTATAGGGACCAAATTATGCAGAAACAGCAACATTTTTTCCTCGATACTGCGACCTTGCTTCGCCATCACGTCGAGCCACCAGCCCCGCAGCGACAGAATCCTGCGGCCTTCAATAACTGGGTTGTACGGCGCATTAATCCACACCTGGCCGGCAGGCACGTCAGGGTCTATTTCGTTGGCGGTATTGTAATCATTCACGGGCAAACTCAGCGGTATACCCGATGGGCTGAGCAGCTCGGCCAAGGTTTGTTGTAGGCTCATACCCACAAAATGGTTCACATCGGCCTTGGTGGCGCCAAACATGGTACGGCGAAGCAGATGCCTAATTTCTACCTCGGTCCAAGGGCCCGTGTAGGGGTTTAGGCCGCTGTTGAGCTGCGTGGTTCTCTCTGGCCGTTCCGACCAGCTCGCACGTCCTTTATGTAGTGTAAAAAGTTCACGTCTATTCATGGCATTACATATAATCGTGATAAAAACGAGTATTGGACTACTAAAGTACGTCAAGGTTTAATAATATGTTCTTTTCCAAGCGTTAAGTTTTACCACATTTAGAAAAGATATAAACAAACATTCGCTCCTTTATTCATTTATTTTTTGGGGCCTGCGGCACTTCGTGCCGCCGCACCCTTCCGGGCTCGGCTGTTCGCCTCGGTGCTTCGCACCAGCCGCGTTGCGGCTGCCCTCCAGGCTGCTAGGCCGAGTAGTGTTCTGGCGTGCCCTAATTAGCACGTTAGCCCATCACGAGGCTGTGTAACAGCCGAATATGTGTCGCTCCTAACGGAGCTCATGGTCTAAGGTGTATTTCTGTTTCTATTAACATGCCACTCCTAGCGGAGCGGTTTTGGCAGGGAAAACTGTAATATAAGTCATTTATATTTAACCATTTACAGTTAATCGTTAAAAAAAGGCGGCCATGGCCGCCGTGTCGGTAGCAATGTCTGAAGTGGATCGCAGCATTAAACCGCACCGCCCTTTGTAGAGATAAGGCATGCCTTGTCTCCGCCGCCTGGCAAGGCGGCGTTGCGTTAGCGATGCGAAGCGGTGGCCCGCAGGGCCAGACCGCAACGCGGGCCGAGCGTTTAGCGAGCCGCGAAGCGTAGCGACGGCGCAACGCGCCGGAACGCCCAAATGAACAATGAACGATGAACTATGAACGATGAGTTATGAACGATGAAATTTTCCCGTCAGCAAGCGGTAAAAATATGAGCAATACCTGTGTTCATTGTTCATCGTTCATAGTTATAAATTTATGGCTATAAATTTATTTTTTTTGTCCTTTTCATAAGGCGGTAGGCCCTGAACGAAATCATTTTTTCCGACTGCTCATCGTAGAGGTTGGCAAACACCGTTTTAAAGCTTTGCCACAAGGAAATCTTGTTGGTGTTTTGCTCAAACACGGGGAATGCCTGGTTACAAGCCTTTAGGTTGTAGTTAGGAATCGCCGGGCTCAAGTGGTGGATATGGTGGTAGCCGATATTACCCGTGAGCCAATGCCCGATGGCAGGTAAATCGTAGTAAGTACTGCCTTTCAAAGCCGACACCACGTAGTTCCAGTTGTCCTTAGAGCTTTTGTAAATGGCCTCGTACTGGTGTTGGATATAGAAAAACCACAGCGCGTAAGAGCCGAAGAACAACAAGTTGATGAGTTGAACCACGGCAAAGGCTTCAAAACCAATGATATAACCTAGGCCAAAATACACCAGGGCATAAAACAAGTTGGCCCATTTAACCGTGCGGCGGGCAGTAGCGAAAACGCCTTCTTTCAAGAACGCAAAACGATTATACAGCGTCACGTAGATAAAACCACCAATGGTAAACAAGTAGAGTGGGTGGCGGTACACGCGGTAGCGCAGCTTGCCAAACCAAGAGAGGGCGGCGTACTGCTCTACGGTAAGGCACTCGATATCGCCGATGTCGGAGTACTCGAGTTGGCCATTATGGTTATGGTGGAAATTATGGTTTACCGCCCAATATTTGTAAGGGATAAACGTAAAAAAACTGTTGATGGTACCAATAATATCGTTGGCCAGCTGGCTTTTCAGGAAGGACTTGTGGCCACAATCGTGCTGGATGATGAAGATACGGCCTAGCAAAAATCCGTTGAGTACAGCAATACCCACCACGGCCCAAACGGAAATATGGTAGAGGTAAAACTGGGCAACCCAAAGTGCAAGGAATGGCCCGTAACTGGTAATCATCTGGATAACAGCCTTTTTGGTATCGGGTACCTGGTAAGCCTTGAGCATGTTGTGCCAATCTTTGACTTGCTCTAGCAGCTCTTCTTTGTTGAAATTTGACATGGTTAGTTTGTTGCTTGTACTGCAAAGGTAGCGCTTCGTTTTTATATGCAGGTGTTTTTTGCGAAAGGGTAATATTGGTAAAAGGGTAAAGATTGGCTAAGGTAGATATTGAAAATTCATAAATGAATAAATATCTTTATGAATGTTTATAAATCCTTTTAGCCTTCGGCAACCTTCACCCATTTTTACCTAAAAAAACTACCTAAACTCAAAGGCCCCGATGTCGGGGTTGCCACTGCGCGGGTAGCCGTCAAAGTCAAAAGGTATGCTGATGTTGCCGTTGTTGTAGCCCCGAATATTCAAAGTGCCAGCATCAATGAGCGGCGATATCAGGCTATCGATATGGTAGTCGTACTCTTCCACTTCCTCGAAGCGGGGATCTTGGTTTTTTACGCAATCCACCAGGCCGTAATTGAGGGTATCTACTTTTACGAGGCAGTTTTCAAACACCCAGCGCAGGTTGCTGGCCGAGTTGTCGGCCTTTTCCAATTCTATCTCGTTGCTGCGGTTACCGTACAAAATGCAGTTGGTAAAACGGGCCTGCCCCTCGGCATCAATCACACTGCGGTTGCCTGCGTTATCGTACACCACCAGGTAGTTGCGGTAAGTCAGCACCGGCTCGTTCCGGCCCACAAATGAATTAGTGCCAAAGTTGGCAAAAGTACAGTTGTTGAACACATAATTGCCGCCGTACACCAGCAGTAAATTGTAGTTGTTCGAGTTGACTACCACGGTGTTCTCGGCGTAAACGCTGCCGTTTACACCAATTATACCGCCTTCATCCACGTTGTAAACGAAGGAATTACGCAGTGCTAGCTTGGGGTTGGCGTTGGTCGAGAGTGAATCTACCCGGAAGCCAAACACGGCATTCCGCACGATGGCGTAATCCACCTGGTTGTTGCGGCTTTCTGCCGATAGGTAAATCCCCTGCCACTGGAAGGGCAGCTCTTGGAAATCGTCCTCCAGGCGGTGGGTTTGAAAACGCACGGGCTCTTGTGCCGTGCCGTTAACCCGCAGCGTTGAGTTTTTACCGATGTATATCATGGCACGGTCGCCAGGCCTACTAGTGGGTCCGCCAAACATATACAGTCGTGCCCCTGGCTGTATAGTCAGCGTGGATATCGAGTCGAACAGCAGCCAACCCATCAGCACGTAAGGTTTTTGGTTGTTGAATACCACGTTCTCGTTCGAAAAAAGCGTAATATAGCCCAGCTGACCAATGTAATTCGCATCTTGGCCATAAGCTTGTAGCATCACTTTTTGCTCGGTTCCATTGGTTTCAAACATCAAGGAATCAAACACCACCAGCGGATTATTGGTGTTATTGGGGTCTATAATCACGTTGGCAAACACGTAAATGCTATCGTTAGCAGGAATTTCGAGGTCGCGAATCACGTTGCTCGACAGCACATCGCCGTCTACGTTCAGCCTAAAGTACGAGCCAGAACCGCCACCCAAGCGGATCGAACTGATTACAACAGGCTGGTTATAAGGATTATATACTTTAAAACGCTTGGTGGACGAGCCCATTTGGGTAAACACCGTATCAAATTTCAGGGTATCCACTTCAAAGCGTAGGGCAGCCTCGCCGTCAAAAATTTGATCCCTGCGGCAAGCAGCGGTGGCCAAGAACAAAACACCCAGAAGGGCAAGGAGGTACAATCGCATAATTTCAGTTTTCTATACAAAGGTAAATATTTGTGCTTAGTTGCGGTGCCGGGCAACAATATAAACGAGTAAAAAGCTGGGATAGATGGGATTTTGTGCGCTGCCCTTCACGTTTCGGGGCGTATGCAATACGCCCCTACCACGCTTGGGCCGTTACGCTGCGGCGCTCGCTGTTCGCTCGGCCCGCTACGCGGTCTGGCCTTCGGCCACGCCTCCGCATCACTAGCGCAACTTAATTATGGGTTGTGACTTATGGATTATGGATTGAATTTATGAGATGCATCCATTTTTAAAAATACGTAAAAAACAGTAAACAAATGTAGGGGTTGAGCCGACATGCCTGTAGGCTCCGCATTCCTGCCCGTAGGGCAGGCCGTTTGGTAGCCGCGGGTAAGCGAAGCGCAACCCGGGGTTTAGTGCGACAACAGAAAACCCGTGGCGGCAAGCCGTTTGGACATTTACGGTACAGGAATCGCCACGGAACAGTAGCCGAAGCTGTTACCCAGACAATCTTGCGCACACTGTGCGGCGAGGCAATGCCTAAACCCAACTTGCTGTTTTATCGCCGTACCTATGGCTTTGGGGACGCTGTTTAACCCTGGTTGCGTTGCGCTGACCCGGGGCTACCAATATGGCCGGCTTGATATACTAGCTTGCAGGTTTCCCTTAGTATTTTTCAAGGTATAAACGGCTCGAAGGCTTGTCCGTTAAACTTGAAAGCACCATGTTCATGTGTGCCTAGCCAGATATTCCCTTTGTTGTCTTCATACAGGCAGTAAATAGGGATATTTTGACCATTCACCTGAACGGGGAAATGTTTCGTTTTTTGGCCATCATGCATCCACACGCCATGTATGTAAAAGGCAGTCCATAACTGGCCATGCTTGTCCTTTATGATGGATAAATACTCGTTCAAATCGCCATATTTGTTGCCATCAACAGAGCCAATACTTTTAATACGATTATAAAATGCGGGCTTTGGTACCGAGTTATCGGTAGCTTTTGTATCCGAGATGCTATACTTGTAATCGGTATTGAACCAGAAATATCCTTCTTTATCTTCTATAATCGAACGCACACCGTTCGATGGGCCATCGTGTAATTCCGTTACGTCGGGTTCTAAAATCCAGTCGAAATCAAGCCCGTTGTAGCGTAATGCACCCAACATGGCGGTACCAAACCAGATATGCCCTTTGCTGTCCTTGTAAGTGCAATACACATCATAGGGGTTAGTAGGATAATGGTATTTGGCTATGTATGCCTCACCGATTGGTGTTTTTGGAAGTTCAAGGTTAAATACATAACGACCATCATAACGGTACACATGCCCGTTTGTGGGACTCTTAAACCAGAGATCGTTGGGCTCAAGCTGCCATACTGTTGCCAATGTTGAAGCTTCCGGTATTTTCAAAAATTGACGACCATCGTATTTGTACAAGCCTACGCTGGTGTTTACCAAGATGTTGCCCTGTTTATCTTCTTTAATGGCTTCGACCCTGTTACTGGGCAAACCATTTTCGGTATTGTGGTGTACGATTGTTTTTCCATCATATTGGTACAAACCCGTTTGATGGCTTCCAAACCAATAAACACCTTTGCTATCTTGGTATATAGCCATCACGTTGCTGGTGGGGTGCTTGACGGTGTTTTCCGTCATTTGAATGCCAATTGGTGTGGGTTCACTTGTATTATACACCTTGGGAGCTTGCTTGCATTGTGCCAAACTTAGCAATGAGCCTATTAGGAATAATATAATCTTATTCATAAGTATCATTTTAAATTATTTGCCTACAAGAACTTATCAAAACCATGTCCATTAAATTTATAAACACCTTTTTCTGCCATGGCAAAGAGTAAATTACCATGATGGTCTTCATAGATATTCCAGATGTGTTGTGATTGCAAGGTGTCATCAACGATAAAATTTTTAAGGGTTGTTCCATCAAACCTCCAAGCGCCTGTGTCTCGATCCCCAAACCATATATTCCCCTGCGAGTCTTCTTGTATGGCAAAAACGTGCATCAAAGTTCCTGGCTGTACGGGAGCCCCAAAGGTATTGTTTTTCAATACATTGAAACGTTCGGAAAAATTTACCCAAGTATCTTTTTCTTTTAAAAGTACACCAATACTGTTGTTACCTACCCATAAGCGCCCCTTGGAGTCTTCGAGTATACTTCTGACGTGCATGTAATTTGTGTTGCCATCAAAGTGCATACTGCTATCATTGTAATGAATGCTGGTTTGGCCATCAAAAAATGTAAGGCCTGAATAGTAAGCAATCCAAATGCCTCCATTGCGGCAATGTGTGAAACCCGTTATGCCGTAATCAACAGGATTCTTGTTGAGGGGTATTTGAATTGGATTTTTGACCTTGTACACTTTGCCTTGCTCCACGCAGATAATTTCATCCGCTTTCGCTGCTGGAAACCATAAGCCTTTTTGGCTGAAAAAGCGTTGCTGGTCAATAATGGTATTGGATACTTGTAGTTGACTGGCGGGTATGAATTTCGTACCATCGTAAGCGCATAAGCCGCTACTGGTACTAATCCAAATTAGCCCTGTTTCATCTTCTTTGATAGAGATGACTTGCTGTCCACATAGCCCATCTGTAGTGTTGAAATAAGTGCATGATTTACCATCGAACTTACACAGGCCTTCTTGGTCGCTACCAATCCAATAGTTGCCTTTGCTGTCCTGTATAATAGAGCGGATACCAGAAGTAAAAGTTAAACCATTTGCTGTTTCGTTTAGCATTGTATTGCTAGCGCTTGGTCCATGGTTTACTTCTTTTTTATTGACGCAAGCTGTGCTGAGTTGCAACAGTAAAGCCAGGGTGAATAGTTTTGAAAATTCCAGCATGCAGTGCGTATAGAGGTGGGGTATAATATGTATCTCCGCATAAAGCTATACATACTTATTGGAATGGTGCGTAACCTGGCAATGCTTTCGTCTAAAGTATTTAGTTTACAGCCAAATGGTAACGTAGATATCATCGTTTAAGTGAAGTCCTTCTTTTTGGCGTATGGTAGCTTTAAGGGGCAAAAGATAAGTTTGCTGTGTGGTGTCGAACCAAATAGCTGTATCCCATTGGCTTGCGCCTACTTTAGCGACGGCTTTCATGCGGCCCCAGCCTGCTTCTTGCCATTTAAGCTGCTCCCTGATTTCATGGGATATTTCCTTGGGCAAGGACACAAAATACCAGCCGTTAGGCCCGGTGTATTGCCAGATGTTGGCGCTAAAGTTATACTCGATTTTGCTATCCATGATATGGTTGGTTGCGGGGGGCTATGCAAATATAACGATATTCTTGTGATGTGATTCCTCGATGAGGTAATTTAGCCCCTGCGCTAGCGATGTGGAGCGGTGGCCCACAGGGCCAGACCGCGTAGCGGGCCGAGCGAATAGCGAGCCGCGAAACGTAGCGGCCCGGGCGTGGTAGGGGCGTATTGCATACGCCCAGAAACGCGTAGGGAAGCGCCCAAAATCACCCTCCTAATGCTACCACCACGATGGATATAGCCGCCAACAACATGCCCAGGAGGTTTGTTTTACTCATTTTTTCGTGAAGCACGAACCAGGCAATCAAGGCCGAAAGCAATATGATGGCCACGTTGTTGACCGGTAACACCACCGAGCCGCCCCAAGTGCCGATGGCCAGCAACAAAAAGTAGATTGAACCGAAATTTGGTACGCCTAACACCACGCCCGCCAACAAGGATTTGAGCTGTGGCTTGGCCTTGCCCGTGGCAAACTGCACCAACAATATACATATGCCAATGACCCCTGCTGTACCGAATAAACTGACCAAAAACGACATGTCGGCGCTTTTGCCCTCAGGGGCCAACAAGCTTTTTTCAACGTATTGCAGGCCACATTCGATGATGCCGCCAATAACGAAGGCCTGGATGGGTAAAATGTAGGTCCAAGCAGGGTGCGATTGCCGCAAAGCCTTTTCGTCGGCGCTTTGTAAGTTAACCAACACCACCGCCGCCAAAGCTAGCACTACCCCCAACACCTTGTACACGTTGAGCGGCTCGCTGTAGAACCAAATGGCAAAGGGCACCGATAGCAACAAGGACATTTTTTGGAGCACCGAGGTTAAACCCACCCCGTAATATTTGACGGTGAGCGCCACGAGGTAGAAGCCGCTGATGAACAAACAACCTAGTACGATGGCCATGGGGAACCAGCTTTGCTGAATCGTGCCGGCGTTCATGGGAAAATAACCCAAGGCCAGCGAGCCCACCGCTACACAAACGAGGTAATTGACCACGATGGCTTGCAAAGTTTGTATTTGATACCGGCCAAATGCCCTGAAAATGAGCACTATAACCGTTGAACACAATATGCTTAAAATGAGGTTGAACATGCTTTGCTTTTTGCGTTTAAATGGCTAACTTTGTATGTGTGATGAGGCTCCACTTGGGCACTCATCCCGTGAAACCATATCGTATTCATTAAATTTTTATCCCATGTCAAAGCACAATGCGAACAAAAAAGTAAGCCATCAAGATGCCGCTGAAGGTAAAAAAGTAATGCTGTATGCCGTGGCCGTAACGGCAGTTATCCTGTTGTTGATGTATTTGGTGTACATCAGCTTAGGTTAAATTTAAGGCACCAGGATGTAGTAATACTTGAGCTCTAACTTGTGGTCGGTATCGCGCCAAGCAACGGAATCCATCGAGCCGAAATTCCGTTGCTCGGCTTTTAGCCTGCGCATGATTTCGTCGCGGGTTGTTTTATCCGTAACTAATACCATGGGCTGCTGTTGCATAAACTGATCTTGGTACGTGTAAACATCATCGTTGACGGTGACCTTCACTGATTTTATCCTGCGGGCATAAAAGGCCAAGCTAGGCTGCTTCATGTGCACATCGTATAGGCTTACCACGATGGGTAAACGACCGTTGCTGCGCTCGGCAACTTTGGCCATCGTGTGCTCGGTACCTTTAAGCGGCGAACTTTCTACCAGTGGCATAAACGAGAGCCAAAGCATGAACATGAATCCAGAGCCACCGATAATCATGGCACCCACGGCTAGCTCCTTCCGATTATCGAGATACATGCCGACCACTGCCGTGAAACTAGCAATCCAAAGGACTAAAGCCGGCGACATGGCCTTGAGCATGCCCTCTTTCAAGAAAGCTTGGTAGCCAATAACCAACAGCACCATGGCCAAGAGGAACACAATAAGCATATAAAACACCGACATGGCTTTGTCGAGCGTCATGTATTTGTAATTAGGTAGTTCAACCGCTAGTGCCTGGCGGGCAATTAACACCGCCAGCGCTGGCTGGGCAGCTATAGAATAAGTAGGCAAAGCGCTACTCATGGCCTCGTAAAAAAGCCAGCCGAATACTAGCCAACCCGCTATGGCAATCATCTCGGGCTGTTTGGCCTTTAGATCTTTGACAAAAGCCACCAAGGCGGAAGGGAAAAAGGTAAACCACGGTAAAAATGAAGCGATAAACACAAGCAAGTGGTAACCCGGGAAACCCATTTGGCCAAACACGCTACCACCTACGCGCTTGAGCACGTACCAATCGAGCAGCCATTGGGTAAATACACCGCCATCGCGTTCGTTGCAAAGGTAAATCCACAAGGTAATGGGCGCCAAGGCCAACAAACCGTAAAACCAAGGGTGTGTGCCGATGAGTTTCTTCCGGTCGGGGTGGAAAATAGCCAGCCAAACCCAAAGTCCGCCCATGAGTATAAGAATCGGTGGGCCTTTAACCAATAAACCCAAAGCCACAGATACCCACAGGATAGCATTCCAGTACCAGCGCTGATCTTTGAGGTAGTTGAGCAAAGCCAATACCGCTGTCGTTTCAAACAAAAGTAGTAGGCCATCGGTAACGGCCATTTTAGCTAAGAATGGAACGGCGAAGCTACTTGACAATACCAGCGCTGCGCCCAAGGCTAAGTCCTTGCCGTACAAGCGTTTACCCATGAAGTACAACGCAGCCACGGTGAGCCAAATGGCCAGCAAGGCGGGCAGGCGCATGGCAAATTCGTTGGGGCCAAATACTTTGAAGGAGGCTGCTACCGCCCAGAACATCAAAGGGGTTTTGCGGTGCACATCCGACCAGTCGTGGCTGGGGATGGTCCAATCGCCCGAAGTCATCATGTTTAAGCCAAAACCAGCGTAGGCGCCCTCGTCTTCGTCCCAGAGGCCGCCCTCGTTGAGCATGACGGTACTGAAAAAGAAGAGGCCAAAGCATATGGCTATAAATCGAGGGTAACGCAGCAATGTGCCCATGAATGGTTTGGATATTTAGCCTGCAAAGGTAAGCAAGCCCCGACAATTATTCAAGGTACAAGCGCCGCAGCATGCCTCAATTCAAAAATACGACTATTTACGTACTCGCTTTTTGGCAACATGGCCTACCTTTACGGTATAAAACCTGAACACATGAAAAATCAAATCATCCTTGTATGTTGCTTGGTGCTTAGTCTTTTAATGGCGGCTTGTAAACAGAACAACGATAAACCAACGCCAAACGATAAACCCGAAACTAAATATAGCACCCGTGCCACTGGCCCAGAGGCCGACAAGGCTTGGGAGCAAGCCAAAAGTCTTGCTACGGCTACCGTTAAAGGCGATTACGCTTTCGTGATTGATAAAACGCACCCCAATGTAGTAGCCATGGCCGGCGGTAAAGAGGCAATGGTAGAGGCCGTTAAAATGACTATGGACAATATGCTAGCAGAAGGCGTAACCATAGACTCGGCCATTGTTTTTCCGCCTAGTGCGCTGGAAAAGGGCGACGGGGAATGGCACTGCCTCCTCAAGGAAACCTTGTTCATGACCTTTAGCGGTGGGCAAATCGTTGCCGATAGTTATCTCTTTGGTTTCTCCAACGATAAAGGTCAAAACTGGCTTTTCGTAGAGGCTGACCAAATGGAAAAAATGCGTGGAGCGTTATTTCCCGATTTGCAAACCAAGATCGAGATTCCAGCCAAAACGCAGCCTAAGGTTATTTCTACGCCCAGTGAAAAGTAATATCTTGCTCAATGTCAGGGTGTAAGCTCTTGGCCACAGGACAAGTAAGGGCTACATTTTCCAATATTTTACGCACTTTCTCGTCGAATGGCCCGGCGGGCATGTACACCTGTATGCGCACAGCTGCAATCCGACGCGGGTCAGAGGCCATTTCCTTGATAATCTCGGCCTTGGCCCCGGTAATATTCCAATCGTTATCGCGGGCCTTGATGCCCATGAGCGAGATCATACAACTGGCCAGTGCGGTGGCTACCAGGTCAGTCGGTGAAAAAGCCTGAGCTAGGCCCCTGTTATCGAGTGGGGCATCGGTGAGGATTTGGGTACCAGAATATAGGTGGGTTGCTTCGGTGCGCAGCTCGCCCAGGTAAGTCACGGTTGAGGTCATGGGAAAAAGTTTGTGCGAAGTTACGCAAGCGCGAGCAAATTGAAGTTTGATTTTTTGGGCGCTGCGCCCGCCGGGGGCGGTATTTTACGAGAATAGCCTTGATTAACTAAACCGTGTAAGCCATTGAACTATAAATTAATAATGCGTTTATTTATTTAGGGATAAAATAGATTTAGCCACCCGTGGCCACATGGCTGGAGTTCTGAATATAGCAGGGCTTATAAAACAGTGATGATAGCAACCGTTACAGGCATCTACCTTGCCTACGGTGTCTCTAAATTGCTTAGCTTGTGTTGAAAACCAGATATCAGAAAACTGATAATTAGCCTTTCTCACATTCCCCAGCACATCATCTCTCATTTCGCAACCTGCTATATCTCCAGAAGGATACATCACCGCTGTTTCTCTGCCACCACTGCATACAATTTCATGCTTGCCATGTTGACTGATATTTTGGATTAATCCCCGCTGTACATTTTCTTTAGCCACAATTACCTTATCAATTAAATTCATGGTCCGCAGGTCTGCATCTAGAAGCCACTGTCTGTCGCGCTCCACAATTTTATCATAGATGCTGATACAGTCGTCATTCCTTGTTTCTGGGTCAAGAGGATTGCCCCTGACCAGTATAGGCTTGAGGATGTCAACTTTCAAATTTTCCCTTACCCATAAGGCTGAGTTTTCTACTTTTTCAATATTCAAGCCGTGTACTACCATGCCAATGGCTATCCTCAGGTTGGGGTAACGCTGTTGAATTTCGTTTAAAGCAGCAATCGTTTTTACAACGTTATCAAACAAGCCTTTGAGCTTTCTGTATTCATCGTGTTCTGCGCCTAAGCCATCCAGCGAGATACCGATGGTTATTTGTTGTCCTTTGCACATTTCAAGCATTCGCTCAACGTGCTCAACAATTCTAGCTGTGTTGTAGCCTAACATACAAAACGTCATGTTGCTTGGTCGGCAGTATTTATAGTACTCGTACACAATTTCGGGTAGGTCCTTCCGCAATTCGGGGCTACCGCCTGTGAAGGTAACTTGGAACATAGAACCCAGTGATTGGGCTACTTTACGGTGTTCTTCTACCGTTAATTCTTCTCGTTTGTTGGTGTTCAATTCTTCCCAATAAAAGCAATGTGCACATGCTGCATTACAGCTGTTGGTCACAAAGTTGAGCAGGTAGATAGGCTTTTGAGCTCCCGGGCTAAATAGCTTACGGGCTGCATTAAGCTTGTGCAATAATTTATTTTCCATGTTTCAAGTTTTTAAGGTGGAATATTTTGCCCAATAAAGGTTTAATTCTGCTTGCTACAGCAATGAAGCGGACCCAATCTAAAACGATGATCAAGCCCAGGGATTTTAACCAGAATATCAAGCCTCCTGATTTCAATAGTACAACGTGCAATTTGATCCTTTGGTAAAACCAAAGCACCAAAAGAAAGAGGCTAATCCATAAAAAAACAACATTGAACAAGCTTAGTGCTAAGCAAGAAACCATGAAAACAGCTAGGGCAACGGCAAGGATATCTTTGCCTTTTGCATGGCGGTTGTCCGATAATGGTACCTGGTTATTAATACTATTTTTTAAAGCGGTCAGCCCTTTGTAGTAGTCGTTTTTTATAATCCCCCAAATGGTGTAGCCATGTAGATGTTGGCCATTGGCTGATGGTACAGATTTAACTTCATAGCCCGCCCTAGTAAGCCTGATGCCTAATTCTTGATCCTCGCCATTAGCGCCTTTAAACCGTTTGTCAAAGCCGCCTATTTGATGGAAAACCCTTGCATCAATGGCTGAAATGGCTGTCCAAAAATCGTTTTTTATGGCCTGGTTTTCTCGAGCATACACATGATGGATGTATAGTTGTTTGTATTGCTGGGCGAAACTAAGCCCCTCAACATTTGTAGTGTAATTGCCAATGGTGGCGGCACAACTACCTTTCAATACTGGAGCAATTAGCCTAGCTACACACATTTTTTCACAAACCACATCGCTATCAACAAATACAATCACGCCTTCATCAAAACCGCTTGTGCCTTCATTTCGGGCATATGCCGCGCTAGCGTATGCTGTCCTTGAAATTATGTTTAAATCATAGCCGTCTAGTAGATTTGCTAAGCCCTCGTTTCGCCCATTGTTTACGATGATTAGTTCCCAGGGGTTTTCAATTGCACGAAGAGATTCAAGCAATGCATCAATGCATGGGCGGATGGTATGTTCGCAGTTGTAGGCGGGTACCACAACCCTTATTTTTATAGAGGTGTCCAATATTCGCAAAATGTAAAAGTAAGTAGAGAGTCTTATTATACAAAGTTAGTAATTTTTTTGGTTCTACAATCGCCTATGCTAAAAAAATATAGGAACATAAGTTTTTTCAAGTTTTTTGTCTTTTTTTGGGCGCTGCGCCCGCCGGGGGCGGTCGCCGGTCCCCTCCAGGCTCGGCTATTCACCTCGGTGCTACGCACCTGCGCCTTTGGCGCAGCGTTCGCGCAGTCACTGCGTTCCTTTGCGGAGCCCTTCGGGCAACCGGGCACCTAGCGCAGGGGCCCTTGCGTGAGCCGACCGGAGCGTGGCCGCGCAGCGGCCAGTGCCGCAGGCACCGAGCGAACAGCGAGCGCGGAGGGTGGCGACCCGAGCATCGCGAGGGGCACGCCCAAATAATTTTTTGCTTTTTTTGCTTTTTAGCGTTTTAGGTGATGTAGCAAATTTTAGCCTTCAGCAAATTTTAGCCATTTTTACCCAAATTTAGCCATAAGGCTAAATTTAAGTACTTTTGTTTTTTGATTTATCCGACCGCATGAAAAACTGGAAAATATTCTCCCTGCTGCTAGCTTTGCTTTGGACCGCCCAATCTAACGCCCAACAAACAGCCACCGTCGTTGGTACCGTCATCACGCCCGATGGCGAGCCCGTGATTGGCGCTACCATCCAAATTGAAGGCACTGGCCTTGGTACTAGCACCAATGAGGAAGGCGACTATACTGTAATTGTCCCTGCTAATCAAGATGTTACCTTGATTTACTCTTACGTTGGCCTACAGCAAATGAAGCGAAAAATGCGCCTCAATACCGCCGAGATTATCAAGCTCAACATCGAGATGGAGAGCCTTCAAATGGATGTGATTGAGGTTTACGACGAGCTCTCCCGCTCGGAAGTAGATGGCCTAGTCATTACCCCAAAGGAAATTGAACGCTTTCCAAACCCCTCGGGTAGTTTGGAGCAAATGCTGCAATACCTTGCCCCTGGTGTATCGGCTGGACCTGGCGGCGAACTCAGCTCGCAATACTCGGTACGTGGCGGTAACTACGACGAAAACCTGGTTTACGTGAACGGTTTTGAAATTTATCGCCCCTTCCTTATCCGCAATAGCCAGCAAGAAGGTTTGACTTTCCCAAATCCTAACCTAACCCGCGCTTTTACCTTTTCTACGGGCGGTTTCTCGGCCCGCTACGGCGATAAAATGTCGTCGGTATTGGATGTTTACTACAAACGCCCCACTAAGTTTGCTGCCTCAGCAGAGGGTAGTTTACTCGGTGCCTCGGCACATATTGAAGGGGCTATCAAGAAAAAAGGTCAAAAATCATCGAACCCAGAACGCCTCAGCTACCTGTTTGGCGCCCGCTATAAAACCACCAAGTATCTTTTGGATTCTCGCGATTTGCAAGGGGAATATGCTCCCGTTTTCGTGGATTTACAAGCCAACTTGAGCTATGATATCAACAAACACTGGCAAATTGAATGGCTGGGTAACTACAACCTAAACAAATTTACACTGGTGCCACGCGACTTGAGCACGACCACTGGCTTATTTAACTTTGCTATCCGACTCACCGCCGTGTTTGAAGGCGAGGAAGTGGACGATTTTACCAACTATTTCTCGGGGATTGGCCTCAATTACACTCCAAAAGAAAACCTGCGTTTCAGGCTCATGAGCTCGGTGTTCCAAACCCGTGAAAACGAACGCTTTGACATTATTTCATATTATCGACTCGAAGAAGTGCAAACCAGCCTCGGCGAGGACAATTTTGGCGAGGTAATCGGTACACTCGGTTACGGCGAAACCCACCAGTTTATCCGCAACTTCCTCACGGCTACGGTATCGAATACAGAACTCAGAGGGCAACTCGACCTCAAAAATGCAAAGCTCTACCTCGATGGCGACAAGCTGGAAACCCGCACCAACGACCATCTCCTAAGCTGGGGCCTACAATACAAACACGAGGTAATAAACGACGAGCTGAAAGAATGGGAACGCGTCGACTCGCTGGGTTACACGCTGCCTTACGATAACGGCATTCCCTCGGCTAACAACAACCTTACGTTCCCCAACGTGGTGAAAACCAACATCAACTTGAGCTCAAACCGGGTAGCTGCTTTCTTTGAAGATTCATGGTCGCTCAAAAACGCCAAGCACAACCTTCGGGTTAACGCTGGAGTTCGGGCAACCTACTGGGATTTGAACAAAGAACTGGTGTTCTCGCCCCGCCTGCAAATTTACTACTCGCCCCGCCGCATTGAACGCGATACCCTTGATGACGTTGACAACCTAACTTTCAAACTAGCTGGCGGCGCCTATTACCAACCGCCTTTTTACCGCGAGTTGAGGAACCAACAAGGCCAAATTAATACCAGCTTGCGCGCGCAAAAATCAGCGCATATCGTGGCGGGTATGGTGGTGGGTTTCCGCATGTTTAACCGCCCCTTTAAGTTTATCACCGAGGGTTATTACAAGCACCTCTGGGACCTCGTGCCTTTCGACCTCGAAAACGTGCGCATCCGCTATTACGGCGAAAATAAAGCAGATGGCTATGTGGCCGGTATCGACCTCCGCTTAAACGGCGAACTAGTTAAAGATGCTGAATCATGGATTAACCTCTCGTTCTTGCGTGCCCGCGAGCGCTTCATCGACACGGTGCACATGCGCCGCGACCTAGGCCAAGCCGATGGTTACGTGGTGCGCGATGTACCTCGCCCTACCGACCAGTTGATGATCATGTCGATGTTCTTCCAAGATTATTTGCCCAAGGCACCCTGGGCCAAGGTTAACTTGGCTTTGACCGTGGGTACGGGCCTGCCATTTGGTACGCCCAAAGGCAACGAAGTGTACCGCAACTCTTACCGTTTTTCCGCGTATCACAGGATTGATATTGGTTTTTCGGCCTCCATCTGGAACAAGGCCCTTTTCGAAAAACGGCACCCCGGCAGCCAGCCCAAGGCTTTTTTCAAAGGTTTCCAAAGTATCTGGCTCAGCGCCGAGGTGTTTAACTTGATGCAGGTTTCAAACGCAGCATCCAACACCTGGGTGAAAGACTTTTACAATACCTATTACGCCATTCCTAATTACTTGACCTCCAGGCGGATAAATATTCGTTTGCGGGTTGATTTTTAAACAATTCCTCATGCAAAAGATACTACTCCTAGGGATTTCCTTGTTCCATCTAAACTTTGCTTTCGGCCAGTCTTTCAAAAAAGAGATTAAGACTTTCCAAAAGGAGATGAATGCATCATACGCTAATCGCGAGACATCGCCATTGACTGAAGCTGATTTCGCAACCTTCAAAGGTTTACCTTTCTTCAAGGCGGATGAGACATTCAGGGTTGAGGCCAAGTTTACGCCCGCCCAGGACACCAGTCGGTTTAAAATGAAAACCACTACCGAGAGATTGCCAGAGTACCGCGTTTTCGGTACAGTCGATTTTACGATAGGCCAGGACTCGTTCCACATGAACATCTATCAAAACCTCGGTTTAATGCAAAAGCCGGGCTACGAGGACTACCTGTTTTTCCCCTTTACCGATGCAACCAACGGCGAGCAAAGCTACGGCGGCGGTCGTTACATCGACCTCCGAATCCCGAAGGGGAATACCATCACGATAGATTTCAACAAGGCCTATAACCCCTATTGTGCGTACAACAAGAAATACTCATGCCCTATTCCGCCCCGCGAAAACGATATGAAAATTGCCGTGCGGGCAGGGGTCATGTACAAGCACGATTAAGCCAAGTGCAAACCTAAAGCTTTGCCTTGCTCCAACATGAAGGCATGTGCCGCCTCGTAATCATTAGAAATAATACCGTCGAGTATAGCCTCGCGGATAGCCGTTTTGATGAGGCCAACCTCCTTGGAAGGGCCAATCCCAAAGGTTTCCATGATGAGCTCACCCGATATAGGCGGCTGCCAACAACGCAGTCGGTCTTTTTCTTCCACCTCTGTGATGCGGAGCTTCAGTTTCTCGTAGTTGGCTAAATATTTTTGCACACGGTATGGGTTCCGCGAGGTAATATCAGCGGTACAAAGGGTGAGCAAATCATCAATATCTTCCCCGGCTTCAAATAGGATGCGGCGCACGGCCGAGTCGGTAATTTCTTCTTTCGTCAGCGCGATGGGGCGTTGGTGCAGGCGGACTAATTTCTGCACGTATTTCATTTTATGGTCTTGCGGCAGGCGCATGCGTGGGAAAATCTTGCCCACCATACGTTCGCCCACGGCCTCATGCCCATGGAAACTCCAGCCGGTATCTTTTTCGAATTTCTTGGTGCGGGGTTTACCAATATCGTGCATCAAAGCGGCCCAGCGCAACCACAGGTTGTCGGTCATGGGAGCAATATTGTCAACCACCTGGAGGGTATGGTAAAAATTATCCTTGTGGCCTTTGCCTTCCTCGGTTTCAACGCCGTGCATTGCCGCTAGTTCGGGCAAGAAAATAGGCAGCAAGCCTGTTTCAAACAACAGTCTTAAACCAATAGAGGGGGTAGGGGACAGCAATATTTTCTCGAGCTCAACCGATATACGCTCCTGCGAGATGATTTTCAAGCGTTCACTGTTGCGGCTAATCGCTTCCAATGACTCTGGGTGGATGGTATAACCCAATTGCGTGGCAAAACGAATGGCTCGCATCATGCGCAGGGGGTCGTCGGAGTAGGTAATATCTGGGTCGAGTGGCGTACGGATGAGCTTGCGTGCTAGATCACCCACACCGTCAAAGGGGTCCACCAGTTGGCCAAAATTGGCTTTGTTCAAGCTGATAGCCAGCGCGTTGATGGTAAAATCTCGGCGGTTTTGGTCATCTTCCAGCGAGCCAGGTAGCACGGCGGGTTTGCGGGAATCGCTATTGTACGACTCTTTTCGGGCTCCAACAAACTCGATATCCATGTCTTCGTTGCGGAACATTGCCGTACCAAATCGACTGAAAACGGCCACGGGTGGTTTGTGTGGCAAGCGTTTAGCCACGGCTTCGGCCAGTCGGATGCCATCGCCGATGCAAACCACGTCCATGTCTTTGGTGGGCCTGCCCAAGATACGGTCGCGCACGTAACCGCCCACGAGGTAAGCGGGGAACCCAAGTTCCTCGGCCACTAACCCGATGAGTTCCAAAAACGGACGTTCGCTATCTAGTATCTCAAATGACATGAATCTTGCAGCTGGCTTTAATACAGGGCTGCAAAGGTAAGCACTTCTTGGCGATTTGGGCAGCTTTAGCTATAATAATCATTTTATCAGTTACGCTATGCCTCAATTGCTCATTTCATCATTTTTTCTTTTGGGCGCTGCGCCGCTACGCGTCGCCGTTACGCTACGGCGCTCGCTATTCGCTCGGCCCGCTGCGGGTCTGGCCCTGCGGGCCACGCCTCCGCATCACTAGCGCGAGCCACGGCAGCAAAGCTGCCGTGGTTAGAGAGGAGATAGGAACGAGGAGAGAGGAGCAGGCTTAGGCCTTCCGAAATACAATAATTAGGGCAAAAAAGCCCTGTAGATTTAGTTAAAAAAGTTACTGATATTTTGAAGTTTTCATTACTTTTGCTTACTGCTTACCAATCGTTGGTAAGCTGCGCTACACAAGCTACTTGTTCCATCCATTAAGCCTTTACAAATTTGTAGTCGTAATAAGGTAGGGGGGGGCGATGTACTAGTCAGTTACAACCCAACAGACTACGTTTATTAAATGAAAAACTAAATAAAAACAACGACATGAAAAATGAAATTGTAAACTCAATAAGAACTGAAAATGATTTTTCTGTTTTTATGCAAAGGTTCAAAAAGGAAATCAAAAATTATTCATTTTCTGATGAGTATAAAAAACGTAGATTACCAGAAGAACGTAAAACGGATATTTCAAATCCGGAAATTTTAAATATTATTGAACGGGAATTAATTAGAGATAATATTTATATTGATTTCGATTTTGATATTTTTGAATTTCCAGTTGTTGTGTTTTACCAAGCTGAAAATTCAAAGGAAATACTAAAAGGGTTTAAATTAGAAGATGATGCAACAAGGTTTTCGGCAAATTTGCTTGAAAAAAATATTTGTTCAATTTTAATTCTGATTATGAATCACAAAATTGAATTTCGTATCTTCAACTAAAAGCTTTAATTCGTTAAAAAATGTAATATGGAAGTTGGGAAATTAATGCTAAACAAAGATTTTAGCAAAGTAGCAGAAATTATCTTTGACGAAACAATGGGAATAGTGGTTTCTCATAATACAGATCTGATATTAAACATTGACAGGGAAAAGCAAATAATTGATTTAAAGAACCAAATGCAAAAAGTTTGGGAAGATATTGAAAACTCCACAAGTCTAAACATCAGTAAAATATTTGAAAATTTGTCTAAAGCCCCAGAACTTAAAGACAAACAAGAGTTGTTGTCAAACAAAGAATTTACGGGGAAAGTCGAGAATATTATAAATGAATTTCTTGTTAATTACAAGTTGGAACAATACGAAAAGATAATTACGTCAATCTCAGGTAGTTTAAGTGCAACACTACAAGGGGTTATAGACGGAACAAGTAAATTGTAAATTAATTAATTTTTTACGATAATGTCAGTACGTTGATGGTGAAATTGCGTGATTTTACCTACCAATATTTCTGTCTGAGTATTTAAGTACATTTAAGCATGGCGAAGGATTGAGAGTAATGAATCGATTTGGAAGCTGCTTCATAGATTTATGGTAGAATTTTACCGATGTTTCCATTTTTCATTACATTTGCATACAGCTTATTATCGGCGAGGATACTTCAATACACAAACACGGACTTGTTCAATCTATCAAACTGTAAAAAAATGTTGGCCCAATAAAGCAAACGCAGTTGCGTCTGTATGCTAATCGTAGCCAGTTATGGGAAAAAACTCTATAAATTTACGAAAATCATTAAAGTTGAATGAAAATAATAGATACAATTATATATTCAATGCCTATTGCATTTATTGACAAAGTTTATCTTGTTGGGAAAAGTACTGATTACTACAAATTGTATTTTGAGCAAAAAGATAATTGCATAGTACAAATAGATTTGAAAAGTACAATTGAGAATAATTTTAGAAGATTTAAGGTGGTTGAGAGTCTAAATATGGGGAGTTTGACTCAGGAATTAAGCACAAATAAAGCATTGCAATTGTTGGGTTCTTGCTCTTGGGAAAGTGGATCAAACCCTGATTTGGAAACATTGGAAATCACATTGGAGTTGCTCCGAATAAAAAACTTTAAAACCATAAAAAAAGAGATTGATAATAATTTGCCTTTTTTCTTTTGGATAAGGAAACAAGAGGAACGAGATGATTTGATTGGAGATTTGGCTTATGATATTTCAAGAGATAGAGAAGTAGGTTTTTTTAAAACTTATAAAGAACTAGAATCTCATATTTCATTCAAGCAAACTCGTCATTGGGAAATTAATTCATTTAAAGATGTCAAAAAAGATTCAGGAAATGTTAGCCCTTTATTATGTTTAAAACTAGCAAAAATGGAATTTGATATAAGCAAAAAGAGAGAACAATTGAAAAAATTTAGAATTCCTAAAACTAATGGGTGTATTTATTTTTTAAAACCAGAGAATGAGAAAGGACCTATTAAAATCGGGAGAGCAAGAAGCATAAAACAAAGAATTGCCCAATTACAAACATCTTTACCATACGATTTAAAACTAATTGGATACATTGAGACTTCAGACTACATAGAACTAGAAAAGGATATCCACGAAAAAAATAAGAGTAAAAACTTGAAACGTGAATGGTTCAACCTTGACTTGAATGAGGTAGAGAGTATTATTGATAAATACAATGGTAAAATTATAAAATAAAGATCTTACAATATATTCAAAAACAGTCAAATAGTCGTAAAATCTAAGGTTGTAGGCCGCTTCAAATCCGAAATGGTTTGATAAATTAGAAGACTGTAATCTCCTGCTTTGCATAGACGAACCTTTTCTAGGAAATTTTGACCAACGTTCGGGCTAAAAACTAGCGCAGTAGCATTAGTATATCCGTTTTCATTTAGCCGCAAATCATTATCTTTGTACCTTTGGAATATCTAGAAATACTTTTTTACAAGAGTAGCTGCCTACCTTATGGAATACCTCGAAGTTAAAAATTTTGGTCCAATCAAACACGCTAAAGTAGAACTCAAAAAGTTCAATGTCTTTATCGGGGAAACTTCAAGTGGTAAAAGCACCATGGCGAAGTTGGTGAGTGCTATATATGACCGTGATTTCACAGGGGAACACAATTTGGGCAACGTTGAAAAAATAATAGATAAGTACGGTATCTTGGGCTATTTAAATCGAGATTCGGAAATTAATTGTGAGGCTAAGGATTTTAGTTTCCATTTCACAAATGGGGTTTGGCATTTGAATTACAGTAAAATGTCCAATCTTCATTTTCGGGAGACAATTAAAACAATTTCAAATGCACTCGATCAGTTCGTAAGAAATGAGACCACTTTCGATCATGCAAAGGCTTTTCTTCTGCAATACATTAAAGTACAAAGCATCTATGAGGAGGCTATTGATTTTTTCATTGCGTTAGAGGCAATATTAAAAGATAAAAAGCTCAAGACACTTTATGACCTTAATCAAGCATGGTCAATTCTCGCTAATGAATATAGGTATGTGGAGTTATTTCCCTCCATCTACATACCTGCTGAGCGCATGGTTATATCTATGGTGGCAGAATCCTTGTTTGGTTTGATGAACAACGACGTTACTATAGCCAAATGTGTAAAGGATTTTGGCGCACACTTCGAAGTTGCGCGTAAAAAAGTACCTGCTGTTGATTTTCAATGGTTAGGGGCTAGCTATGAATATCAGCATAAATCAAACTTTGTCAAACAAAACGAACAAAGCTTTATGTTAGAAGAGAGTTCTAGTGGTTTTCAGAGTATTATACCAACCTTGGTCGTGCTGGAACATTATGCAAGCCAGACGAATAAAGAGAACAACTTATTTGTCATCGAGGAGCCGGAGTTAAACCTCTACCCCAGTATGCAGAAAAAGTTCGTGGAACATATCGTCGAAAAACTTCAACAAACCGAGGATAAAATTATCCTAACGACACACAGTCCTTATGTCCTTACCAGCCTAGACAACCTAATCCAAGCACATCAAGCTAGCCTGGCGCAACCCGACAAAAAGTCGGCTGTACAAGCGCTTGTGCCCGAAAACTATTGGGTAAACTATGATGATGTAGCCTGCTATTACTTCAAAGATGGTACTTGTGTTTCGACTTTAGATACCGAAAATAAATCTATCGGGCCATCAAACATTGACGATGTGTCGGAAGCGCTGGGCCAGGTATTTGAACAATTGTTGGATATAAAATACAGCTAGTAATATGTCGGTTCCAAGCTGTTGTAAGCTTTTATTCGCTCAAATTTGTGCAGCGGATGACGCATTGTCCAATTGCTTTAGCTGCTCAAACGTAGCTGAAGAAAATGGAAAGAAGCTTACCATACTGAAAGCTAGCCCTGAAGAAGTAATCTGCAAAGCTAAGATAGACGGCTGCATCATCAAGTCAGATAAGCTTAAAAAATGTGATTTCCTGTTTCATCGGCCCGGCCATGAGCCTTATCAATACATGTTGGTTGAGTTAAAAGGCAGTGATATAAGCCAAGCTGTTGAACAAATAAAAAGTACCTTTTTAGCGCTCAAACCCAAAACCGATACAGCGCCACAGCAATGGTGTGGAAGGATTGTATCTAGTGCTGTGCCTAAAAATGCAGAACTGAAGTTTAGAAAACTTCAAGCTGAGCTGCTGAAAACACACAAGCTTAAAGTGGAGAAACACCATAACCAAGCAACGGTTAAGTAGTCAATCACAAACCCAAAAATCCAAACATAGCCTTAGAGTATGTTTGGACTTTAGCTTCCGGCGAAAAACAGCTCTTTTCCGATGATTTTTGCTTTAAAAAATAGTTACGTAGCCCCACTATGCGCCCATTTTTTAAAGCAAACTTATCAAAAAATAGCTCGTTTTTCCCTCGAAACCCAAAATCCAAACATACTCTTACCTTTGTAGCATAAAATCAAGCTATGAAAGTTCACCTGATTGCCTGTGGTGGTGCCGTGATGCACAACTTGGCCCTCGCCTTACACGAAAATGGCCACAGCGTTAGCGGCTCCGACGATGAGATCTACGAGCCAGCTAAATCTCGCCTGGCGGCTAAAGGTTTGTTACCCGAAACGTTTGGCTGGGATGCCGCCCGCATCCATCCGGGGCTCGATGCTGTAATTTTAGGCATGCACGCCCGGGCCGATAACCCTGAGTTGCTACAGGCACAGGCACTAGGCTTGAAGCTTTACTCTTTTCCCGAGTTTGTATATGAACATGCCAAGGCCAAAAAACGAGTGGTTATAGCGGGCTCGCACGGTAAAACCACCACCACTTCCATGGTGATGCACGTTTTGCGCCACAATGGCTACGATTTCGACTACCTCGTTGGTGCCCAACTCGAAGGCTTTGACACCATGGTCCGATTAAGCGATGCCCCCATCATGGTTATTGAAGGCGATGAATACCTCGCTTCACCCATCGACCGCAGGCCGAAGTTTTTACATTACCAGGCTGATATCGCCATCATTACAGGTGTGGCCTGGGACCACATGAATGTTTTTCCAACTTTTCCGGATTACCTCCGGCAGTTTGAACTGCTGATACAAAGTTTATCAGCTGCTTCTAGCCTTATATGGTGTAAAACTGACCCCGACCTGGCAGCGCTGGCTGCACATTTTGCCGGACAACAATTCGCCTACGAGGCATTGCCCTACACTCAAACAGAAACGCAGTGCGTCGCTATGAGTCCTACTGGACAACAATACCCGTTAGCGGTGTTTGGCGAGCACAACATGCAGAATTTACAAGCTGCTCGCTTGGCTTGTTTACAGCTTGGCTTAAACGATGAACAGTTTTTTAGCGCCATTGGCAGTTTCAAAGGTGCTGCCAAGCGTTTACAACATTTGTCACACCGAGCGGACCAAAACTTAGATATTTTCCTTGATTTTGCCCACGCACCATCTAAAGTTAAGGCAACGGTGGCTGCAATTAAAGCTCAGTTTCCCACTCGGCGTATTTTGGCCTGTTTGGAATTACATACATTTTCTAGTTTGAACCAAGCTTTTTTACCCCAGTACAAGGGCAGTTTAAATCCTGCCGATAGCTGTGCCGTTTTCTACGATGCGCATACCTTACACATGAAACAGATGCCCGCGTTGGACAAGGCATATGTAGCAGCACAATTTGAGCACCCAGCTTTACAAGTTTTTGATGCGGCAACAGGCTTTCATGCTTGGCTGGATGAGGCCCTCCAAGCGGAAAATGCTGTGTTGTTGTTGATGAGCTCGGGTAAGCTAGGCGGTTGGGACTTATCGGCTTTAACTGCGGGCTAATGCCTGCATCGAGTGGTAGAAAAACATAGCCTCGGGGTGTTGGCGCAACATGTCTAACTCAGCTTTTACTTTGTCCCAATCTGTTGGTGTAACCCAATTGTCGGCCAACATGCTATCCAGGGCGCTGTAGGCTAGGTTTTCCCAGTAATCCATCATGGCGAGGAAGGCCGTTCGGTCGCGCTGGTCGTTAGGCTTTTCGCAGGGCCAGGTTTGAATATCCTTGAAGCCTGCTGCATGAAGCATATTACCCAGGTGGTAGCCAATATCGGGTGCACCTTGGATGGCCAGTTGACAAGCCCGCATTTGATTCCAGTAATACATGGTAGCAGGGCATGCTGGATATAACTGTAAACTTCCATGACAAACCTCGGTGATGTGAATCAGGGTGCCGGGTTTTAGGTTTTTATGCAGGGTTTGGAGCACTGACAAAGGATTGGGAATATGTTCCAGCACCCAAATGATGAGTGCCAGGTCAATCTCCGAAAAATCCTTGCCGTCGAGTTGTCGGGCATCGGCTTGTTCGATGCTCCAGCGATTGGCCCATTGCGGGTATCGGCCTAGGTTGGCCTTGGCTTTTTCAATTTGTATTTCAGACAATTCTAGCCCGCGCACGTGAATGTGCGGGTAAGCCTCTAGGAGCAGTACGGTTTCGGCCCCAACACCCATGCCTACTTCCAGTACGTTTTTGACATGGCTCAAGTCAAGTTTTCGGAAAATGTAAGGCGCTAGGAATTTAGCTTGCTCTACGAGGCGGATTTGTTCTTCCTCGGAAAAGCCGTGTAAATATTCAGACATACAATTAGAGAGCTTTTACTTTATATCCTTGTTGCATGAGTAATCGGATAACGCCTTGCTGTCCGCCTAGGTGGCCCGCTCCAACGGCAAAGAAGGTTGGTTTTTCTTTAGCCATGCGGATGATTTGAGGTATCCAGTTGCGGTTGCGGTTGTAGAGCAGCAGGTCAGCACCTTTTCCGGCTTCGAACTCTTCAACGGAGAGGTCGTGGAGTTGGTCCAAGTCCTGCGTTTTGTAGGCATCAACCATTTTCTGGAATTCGAGTATCGCCTCACTGTTGGCACCTTCGTTTTTTAGTGATTTGATCATTTCCAATAAATCGTCGGCTTGCTCTTGGTAGGGTAGTGAGTCGAACACACTCATTTGGAACTTAACCGTTTCTAGTCCGGCAATTTTTTTCTTATCTTTTTGGGCCATCGCCAAGAATTCCATGTCGTAGGCCTTGGTTTTTTCACCGAGGAGTTTTTCGTAGAGCATGCTGCTGAGGAGCATCGGTTTCCATGATTCAAACATCTGAAAACCAGTCATTTTGACTTCCTTGACCTCCGTTTCAAAGTAATCTTTAACCAAGGTGTAATCTTCTTCTCCCATGAGGTCGTATAGTTTTACCTTGTTTTTCATGGGGGCAAGTTGCATCATTTCCATACCCATAAGGAGTGGGTTGCTCATATCGATTTCCAGTACCAAGCGTTCGGTTTTATCGAAAGCTTGTGTTGCGGCTTCAGGCATGAAAAACTGGTCGGCAGGGAAAACGTGTATAGTACCAAACAGGTAAGATGGTTTTTTGAGGCCTGGCCCGGTAATTTCCCAGATTAAGGATGGACTTAGTGTTTGTGCTATCCGGGCACTAGCTTCGTTTGATTTATCGGTACTAGCACCGCTGCTGCTGGTTTGTTGCTGTGGTTTACAGGCGCCCAAGGTAAAGATGAGCAGCAGGACAAAGTAAAATGATTTGTACATGGATTGAAACATGGTTGAAAGAGTTGTATTGCTTAGTTCAACTGATAATCGGGGTATAAAGTTTTAGGTCTATCGCGTGAGCTGCCCGGAATGCGCCGCCGCAGGCGGCGGTGCGCAGCACCGAGCAACGCGAAGCATGGAGGGGAGCGACGCCGAGGGCTGCAAGCCTGAGGCGGCACGCCCAAAAAAACTAACTTAAGGCTTTCAAATACATTTGGATGGTATTCTGGATACCATAATATAAGGCGTCGCGCACGAGGGCGTGCCCAATGGAAACCTCGGCGAGCATGGGGACGTGCTGCTTGAAAAACTGGAGGTTATCCAGGTTCAAATCGTGGCCAGCATTGATGCCCAAACCCAAGGCATGAGCGGCTGCTGCAGCCTCAGCGTAAGGCTTGACGGCCGCGTCGCGGTTAGTGTAAAAGTCGTGTGCATAAGGCCCAGTGTACAATTCGATGCGGTCGGTGCCGGTTTTTTGTGCGGCCTCCATCAGGTCGGTTTCTGGGTCGATGAAAATAGATACCCTGATGCCCGCTTCATGCAGTTGCCCGATGGTATCCTGCAAAAATCCGAGGTGTTTGCGGGTGTCCCAGCCATGGTCGGAGGTGAGTTGATCTACAGCGTCGGGTACGAGGGTACATTGGTGCGGCTGGTTCGCGATAACGAGTTGCAGGAAATCGGGCGTGGGGTTACCCTCAATGTTGAACTCAGTTTTGACCACCGATTTAAGCGCGGGCACATCGCTGAAACGGATATGCCGCTCGTCGGGGCGGGGGTGAACCGTAATGCCCTCGGCGCCAAATTGCTCGCAATCTAGGGCAAACTGCACCAAGTCGGGGATGTTGGCACCGCGGGAATTGCGCAACAATGCAATTTTATTGACGTTTACACTCAAATTAGTGTGCTGCATACGTTATAGTATTAGTTTATTAACTGTATTTGTTACCTTTGCGGACAAGAGCATCCAGACAACACACAAAAGTAATACCTTATATGAATCAGGTCATCATTGTAAACGATAAACGTTTCAGCATGTTTATCAGCCAGGAAAACATAAAGGCCAGGATTAACGACTTGTCGAATGCCATGAAAAGGCGTTATCAAGGCAAAAAACCTGTATTTGTCATTGTGTTAAACGGGGCGTTTATATTTGCCTCCGACCTGATCCGGCAGATTGATTTTGACTGCGAGCTGGCTTTCGTGAAAATTAGCTCGTACCACGGTATGGAATCCAGCGGGGTTATCCGCACGGAGTTGCCCTTGCAGGTTGATTTAAAAGGCCGCCACGTGGTGGTGATTGAAGATATTGTAGATTCTGGCCTTACCCTCTCCCATTTCTTGCCTAGTATCAAGGAGCTGGAACCCGCCTCCTTAGCTGTTTGTGCGCTTTTGGTTAAACCAGAGGCTGTGCAGCACAAGGTCGAGATTGATTTTACAGGCTTTGAAATCCCCACTCGTTTTGTAGTGGGCTACGGCCTGGATTACGACGGTTTTGGCCGTAACCTGAAGGATATTTATCAGCTAGTTGTTTAGAGCAAAGAGCAGAGAGCTGAGAGCAGAGTACTTTTTAGATTAACTCTGCTCTCTGCTCTCTGAACTCATAACTAAACTTCAAACGCTTTCTCCACGATTTCTTTCTGTTGTTTTTCGTGGACTTTCTTGTAGCCTGTGGCTGGTGATGCCGAAGCTTTGCGGCTAATACCATCGCAGCTAAAGCCTTTGTTGAAGCTATTGATATATTGCCATGCACCCATGTTTGATGGTTCTTCTTGAACCCAGGTGATTTTAGCGTTTTTGTACTTGGCCACGATGGCGTCAAGTTGTTTTTGTGGGAATGGATAGAGCTGCTCCATGCGAACGATAGCTACATCGTCGCGGTTTTCGGTCTCTTGTTTTTCCAACAAATCGAAATAAATTTTGCCCGTACATAGTAGCAAGCGTTTAACCTTGGCTGCTTTCTTGGTGTCGAAACGGTTGTCGTCCAACACTTCTTGGAAACCACCCTGGCTGAAATCACTCAGGTTTGACACCACTTTCGGGTGGCGGAGCAATGATTTAGGCGACATGATTACCAGTGGCTTGCGGAATGGCCTAGCTTGCTGGCGACGAATCGCGTGGAAGAAGTTAGCCGGGCTGGTAATATTGGCGATGGTCATGTTGTACTCGGCGCACAACTGCAAGAAACGCTCGAAACGGGCGCTAGAGTGCTCGGGGCCTTGACCTTCGTAACCGTGTGGCAGCAACATCACCAAGCCGCTCATGCGTTGCCATTTCGACTCGGAGGCCGAGATAAACTGGTCAATCATGGTTTGCGCGCCGTTGGCAAAGTCGCCAAACTGTGCTTCCCATACCACGAGGTGGTCAGGCGAAGCCATAGAATAGCCAAATTCAAAACCTAGAACGGCAAATTCAGATAGCAAAGAGTTGTAAATCAGGAATTTACCTTGTTTTTCAGCCAAGTGGTTCAATCGGTTGTACTGGGCACCCGTAACGGTATCGAACATCACAGAGTTGCGGTGCGAGAAGGTACCGCGTTTCACGTCTTGGCCGCTCATGCGCACGTTGTTGCCTTCAACCAGGATAGAGCCATAAGCGAGGTGCTCGGCCATGGCCCAGTCGGCCTGACCAGCATCAATAAGCTTTTGCTTGCCATCGAGGATACGGTTGAATTTCTTCAACATGTTGAAATCCTTGGGCTGCTGTTGTAGCGCCGTGAGGATATGTGTAACTGTTTCAGCGGGGATAGCCGTAACGGGCGATGTTTCGTAATCGGCGCTGGTGGTTTGTTTTTTGAGGGCACGCCAAGCTTGCTCTGGCTCTTGGTAGTAGTAGGGCAGTGGTTTTTGGCGCACTTCATCGAGGCGGGCCTGGAGGAAGTCGTTAAACTCGGCTTCAAGCTCCTTGGCGCGTTCGGCTTTGATATCACCGCGTTCAACCAGTTGACGCATGTAGATGGCCATCGGGTCGGGGTGTTTGCTGATGAGTTCGTACAACTTAGGTTGTGTGAACTGCGGGTCGTCGCTTTCGTTGTGACCATTGCGGCGGTAGCAAACCATGTCGATATACACGTCGATGTTGAACTTTTGGCGGAACTCCACGGCCAATTCGCTGACGAACACCACGGCTTCGGGGTCGTCGCCATTGACGTGGAACACGGGTGCTTGGATTACGCGGGCCACATCGGTACAGTAGCTCGACGAGCGGGCATCGTCAAAATCGGTGGTAAAACCAATCTGGTTGTTGGTTACAAAGTGGATAGAGCCACCGGTGTAGTAACCTTCCAGCTTGCTCATTTGGGCCACTTCGTACACGAGGCCTTGGCCTGCTACGGCAGCGTCGCCGTGTAGGATGATAGGCAGAATTTGGTCGTAATTGCTGCTGTACATGATATCGGCCTTCGCGCGGGCGAAGCCTTCCACCACGGGGTTCACCGCTTCAAGGTGCGATGGGTTGGGCACCAGCTTGAGGTCGATCATGTTGCCCTCGGGCGTTTGAACTTGCGAAGAGTAACCGAGGTGATATTTCACGTCGCCGTCGCCGAAGGATAGGTCGGGTAGGGCGCCATCTTCAAACTCGTTGAAAATGTAAGTATAGGTTTTACCCATGATGTTGGCCAACACGTTGAGGCGGCCACGGTGAGCCATACCGATGATGGCTTCTTTCACGCCCAGGGTAGAGGCTTTGTTGATCATCGCGTCAACGCCAGGGATGGTAGACTCACCACCTTCGAGGCCGAAGCGTTTTTGGGCCACATATTTTTTCGCGAGGAAATTCTCGAAGCCAACGGCCCCGTTGAGTTTTTCCACAATGCGCATTTTCTTGTTGCTATCGAGGTTATAGCCTTGGCCAGTGAGGGCCTCGATACGAGTGCGCAGCCATTCGCGTTGTTCTTTATTTTCGATGTGCATGAACTCGAAACCCACGTTGCCGCAGTAAATGCTTTTGAGGCGGGCCAGGATATTGCGCAGGCTGGTTTTGCCTAGGCCAAGCTCGGTACCGGCCAGGAACTCGGCGTCGAGGTCGGCATCGCTGAGGTTAAAATCGGCGAGGTCGATGCTTGGGGCGCGGAATTTACGCGGGCGGATCGGGTTGGTGGTTGATACCAAGTGGGCGCGTTGGCGGTATGCTTGAATCATGTTCAGTACCCCGAATTCTTTTTCCGACATCATGGCCGAGGGGCTAGTACCAGCCAGTGCAGCACCGTTATCGATGACACTTTGGGCAAATTCAAAGCCTTCAAAGAACCTTCTCCAGCCGGCATCTACCGTCTCGGGATCTTGTTTGTAACTAGCGTACAAGCCATCAATGTAGTTGGGGTGCGCGTTTGAAACGTATGAGTAAGTCATTGTAAAATTAGTGACGTTTATCGTTGATGATTGGCAATTGGCTGCCCTTTGGCTATGCAGCGCAAGGGGCTGCAAATATCGGAAATATCCTGCGGAAAAACTACAAATATAGAAAATTATATATGATAGTTTTTTTGGGGCGCCTCGGTGCGTTGCGCCGCCGCTACGCTACAGGGCTCGCTGTTCGCTCGGCCCGCTGCGCGGTCTGGCGCGTTGCGCCACCCTTCCGCATCGCTGGCGCGGTGGGCAAGGAAAGAATGTTGTTGTTAAGCACCTCGACAGAGCGTTAAGTACCTTTGTCAAGGGTATTATTTATTTCCTCGATTAACCATTTTATTTCTTTTTCAGAAATATTTTCTTCTTCTGACTTGTCGTAGATAGAGGCTAAGAAAACAGTAGTTTCTCCATTATTTTGGTCATTTTCTACTTTCAGCGTAAGTTCCCAAACATAAGTGATGATTCTCAATCCTCCACTTTTTCCTTTTTTATCCTACAACTCATCTAAAAACGCATTTAAAGTGGTGCCTTTTTGTTGGCCTGCTTGAATTTGACGAATTTCTTTAAAAGCTTTCTTGAATTTATGACTCAAGCTTGCTAGATTTTTTAGACGATTATAGTCTTTCATTAACGCCTCCCATTCCTGTACAGGCATTTGAACATAAACGGGTTTCCCGTTATCGTTTACAACAAAATTAACTTGTGGAATCATATCTCTTTCCTTTATATTCTGGAGTACAAATTTATAAAAAATTACCATACGATATATCAATGTGCTAATTATTGATATGCTAATGTGCTAATTATTGCAGCACCGACAATACTACCAACTTTAAACAACCAACTATCAACTAGCAAATCGGCCTAGCGATGCGCAGCAGTGGAGGCGTCAGCCGCCAGACCCGCAGGGGCCGAGCGTTAGCGAGCTGCGGAGCGTAGCGCCCCGAGCGTACGCGAGGGGAGGCCCCAAAAGGATGAAATGAATAAACGATGAAATGAATAAATGATTGGGGTTTGAATTTTTGCGTTTTTAGAATTTTTTGCGTTTTTGTTTGTAGGGGCGAATGGCATTCGCCCAAAAACACGAGGTAGAAAACCAATCCGTGCCAATGCTCGAACTAAAATTCGTATCTTCGTGTTCAGATTTGAGGAGGCATTTCCCAACGTTACAAAGCATTTATATGAAACAGATTACGCTCCAGGTGGAAGATAATAAATACCAGTTCTTTTTAGAATTGGTCAAAAGCCTTGATTTTGTTCAGGTGGAAAACCTTGAATATGATACTAAACCTGAGATTATCCATAGTGTGCAAGAAGGGTTTAACGAAGTGGCGCAGTACAAGGCTGGATTGAAGGATTTGAAGGATGCTCAAAGCATAATCAATGAGCTTTAGCATTAAAATTACGGACGAGTTTGAACGAAACCTAAAGAGGCTGGTTAAAAAGTACCCATCCTTGAAAGGAGAATATGTAGCTTTAATCCAGGAGCTAGCACTAAACCCTAGCCTCGGTACATTAATATCGGAAAATGTTTACAAAATCAGGGTCGCTATTGCTTCAAAAGGCAGGGGGAAAAGCGGTGGGGCTAGGGTAATCACTTATGTTCAGGTTGATGCCAACACACTAATACTCGTTACTATTTACAACAAAGGTGAACAAGATTCTATTTCATTGAACGAGATCAAGGCAATAATCCAAGATTATCTCTAAATATAGCACACCTACTGCCATTCAATTCCCCCCAATAATTATACTGACGCTGTAGCCCGGGCCAATGTTGCCCGAAATTTTATTGCGATATTCGCAAAACAACAATTTATTGTATTTTTGCTTCGAACCCAATATGCTACACCATGATGAAACACTTTACCCTTGCCATTTTGTTGACCCTCGGGCTTGCACAGCCCGCCCTGAGCCAATGCACGGAAACCGATAAAACCAAGGTGCTCCTGGTGGGCGATAGCTGGGCCTTTTTCATGGGTGTTGACCAAACCATCAACAACGTGTTTGAACAATGGGGATTCTCGAATTACAAGTTCTACACCAACCCAACCCTGGCCGAAAATGGTGCCCGAACCACCGATTTTTTAGAGCCCGACAAGCAGGCTGAAATCCTTGCCCAACTCAATGCCAACCCCGATATCGAGGTGGTTCACCTGAGCATCGGCGGGAATGATTACCTCGGCGATTGGGATGTAAGTTTTACCCAAACCCAAACCGAGGTGCTGCTAGATACCATTACCAACCGCCTAATCCGTGTGATTGATTTTATCAAGAGCTGCAAGCCGGGCATCCAGATTTTTTGGAGCGGTTACGCTTACCCCAACTTTGAGGAGGTGATTGAAAGCGCTGCTCCTTTCCAAACCGTGCACCCGTTTTACTCCACCTGGTCGGGTATGGGTTTCCCTAATTTTACGCAAATTAACACGGCCCTGGCCGATGTATCGGCCCGCATGGAGGCTTATACCCTCAACGACCCGCAGGTGCATTTTGTAAACGCCGCCGGGATATTGCAATATACTTTTGGGCAAAATTCGCCCCTGGGCGTGGCACCTTTTGGCTCGTACCCGCCGCAATCGGTTACGCTGCCCATCGGCAATATCAATTACCCATCTCCGCGTAACTCCATGCGCGACTACCTGATTACCAAGGATTGTTTCCACCTCTCGCCGCAGGGCTACCGCGATTTTATAGGTTACCACACCCAGAAATATTACCACAAGTTCTTGATGGACGACCAGTATATTCTGGCTGATTCGGCCAACATGGCGGGATCTGTCTCGTCCTTGGGTACCATCAGCCCTGAGCTTCGCCTCGGCGAGGATGCTGGCGAACAGTTCAGCACGGTGCTCTCGTTTAACACCACTACCATGCCCGATACCGGTGTATCGGCTGCCAGTATTTTTATCCGCCGCACCAATGTAACAGGTAATAACCCTATCGGTAATACCTTGCAAATCAAGGTGAAAAGCGGCATGATGGGCACTACCCTCAACCTTGATGCCGATGATTTTACCGATCCTGCCGACGATGCCAACACGCCCTGCCAGTTTGGTTCCAACAGCAATGGCGGCTGGATTCGGCTCGAACTGCCGGCCTCGGCACTGCCTTTTATCAACCGCAATGCAGTTACGCAAATCGTTATATCGGCGCCCGATGCAGCAGCGGGCATGGCTTATTTTAGCAACGCCAACGACCCAGATTTTGCCCCGGTGCTCAACCTGGTGTACGGCCCACAACTCAATACCAATACCTTCAATTTGTCGGCCTCCAATGACTTGACACTGTACCCCAACCCTACCGATGGTATGGTTTATATCAAAAGCTCGGTTACTATACTATCTTTGCAGGTGTACAACAGTGTAGGGCAAGTTGTTTACCAAGGGCCTTACCAGGCACAGCTCGACCTAAAACATGCGGCCGCAGGTATGTACTGGGTTGAAGCCCAGACGACCGACGGCGCTTTGCGACAGTTGTTGATTAAGCATTAATTATCAAATATATATTTATGAAAAAGATTATTGGATTATTACTCATCGTGGCTTCGGTTTTTATTTTTGGCGTGAGGATAGGCAAAAAAATAGCCTTTAAACAAAACGTCACAGGTTACCTGAAACGTGCTTCGGATGCCAGTACGGCCAAAATGGCCCATGTCGAACTGAGCAAAGCCATCAACTACCTCGAAGCACATGGTTTAACCAGCGGTTACACATCGGTGCTCTGGCAAACCCCAGCCGACGACCTCGGTTATTGGTACCAAAACCTGAAGGCTAGCCAGCAGCTTTTGGCTAATTTGCAGAACCCTAGCACCTTAGAAGAATCGAACGTGCTCATGCGTTTGCGCGAGACTTTAACCGACAACAGCGATAAAGGCAAGGTTAGCGTACCATCTTTCCTGAGTGTTTACCCCAACCAAAAGTTGTGGGCAGGCTTAACCCTCTTTGCCTTACTCGGATTAATTACTGGAATAGGACTATTGTTGCCTAAAGAGGCATTTGAGCAAGATAAAAAAGCGCAATAAGTCATGGCAGAACCCGACAAAAAGCCCAAGCAGTACAGCTTTTTCGATGATGTGTACGATGTGGTCCGGCTCATTCCAAGCGGGCGGGTTACCTCGTACGGGGCTATTGGTCGGTACCTGGGCAGTGGTTTAAGTGCCCGCATGGTTGGTTGGGCCATGAATGCCGCCCATCAGCTCCAACCGCCCATACCAGCGCACCGGGTGGTTAACCGAAACGGTGTGCTCACGGGGAAGCTACATTTTGGCTCGCCCACGCGCATGCAGGAGCTGTTGGAGCAAGAAGGTATCCGCGTGCAAGACGATACGGTGCAAGATTTTAAAAACATATATTGGGACCCTAGCCTGGCCCTCGAAAACCTATAAAGCCCATGAACCGCAATGCATACATGGCCAATCGCCTGCGGGAGCTATTCCTGAACGGCAAGTGGATTGCCAACACCAATTATCAAGACTGTCTATTGGCGCTAAACTGGCAGCATGCGGTTCAAACACCTCTTGGTTTGAACAGCATTGCGGCGCTCAGTTACCATATCAATTACTATCTAGCGGGCCTGTTAGAGGTGTTTGATGGTGGCCCTTTGAACATCAGCGACAAGTATAGTTTTGATGCTCCGTTCGTTCAATCGGAGCAAGACTGGCAGGAGCGCGTACAAAGCCTGTTACAAAATGCCGAGCGCTTCGCCGCCTTGGTTGAAAACATGGACGACGCGCAGTTGGATGCCAACTTTGTAAAGCCCGAGTACGGCACCTACCTCCGCAATATCGAGGGCGTGATAGAGCATAGTTACTACCATTTGGGGCAGATTTCGCTTATTAAGAAGTTGGTAGTTGGTAGTTTATAGTTGATAGGTTTGGGGCAATGATTTGATTAGGTTTGCCCTTTACCAATATTCACCAATCATTACCCAATTTTTACCCTTTTTTGGGCGCCCCGGCTTCGCCGTCGGCGTGCTACGCGCTCGCTGGACGCTCGGTGCCTGCGGCACTGGCCGCGGTGCGGCCACGCTTCGCATGCCTGGCGCGGGGGGGGGCAATACTGATATTGAGGTAACATATTTGTCGGTATTTAGTATCTTTAAGAGTTGTTTGGTATTCCACTAATGCCTAACTTTGATAATCATCAAGACTTTGTGATGCAAAAAACGCTACTAGTAATAATCGTATCATTCCTTTTTGTGCATTGCGCTCGCCCAAGGCCAGACATTGTAATTGAAGAACATTATTTTGACTATGTAAGTACAAAACTGTATGAAATAATAGCATATCAGAATAGTTTTTATGCAAGAGCTGATACGCTGGGCTATTTACTTAAGATTACACCTGAAGGAAAGGTTTATGCATTAGCAGTCCCCGAACAGGATTCCATTGTTCAATTTTTCATCCGAGGGGATAGCTTAATCTTGGAATCTCGAAGGGCGCAATATTATTGTAATGGGGCGCAAATTGTGTTACTATCTAAAAACAATAATTTGTCTAACCAGCTCTATTATAGAGGTGTCCCTCAAACGGAGTTTAATTACATTTATGAAGATAAGGACTATCAAGTTTATTATGCCGAATGGGGAGAGTTCGGTACCGTTATGTTGTTCAAAAACAAACACACGGGTGCTCTTTACGGTGTGAATGATGCATACCTTGACCCCCTGGTTTCTCAATTAGACAGTGTGTACTACATCTATCCTTCTAAGGTGTATCGTAAGTATGAATTATATAAACTTGCTTCTCCTACGCAATTACACCCTATACCAGATACATTGGAAAGTCTTTTTAAATGGTCATTCCCCCATTGGTTCTCAGAAGGCCGAGATAACACTTGGCTAGGCTCCGATGGTTTTGAAACCATTTCAACATTAAGCGATAAAAATCCGACAGCCTTAGCTTTTGTGGCAAAAGGAAAATTGTACAATATCCAATTTTTTGCTGATTTCAAGCTTAGTCGCTTTGACTTTAGCTCGCAAAAACACGTAACCATCGATTCTCCTTTGATTCGTACTGATGAAATACAAGCTATCACTTTCCCATTTGATTTTGGCACTGGAAGAAGCTTTACATATTGGTGCTTAGGGGAGCTCTCTAATAAAGGCTTCGTCGTGCAAAAATCGGACACAATATTTATTTATAAAATGTTGCGTCAGTAAAATCCTCCGTTCAACTGTTGCTTACGGTTTTGGCCCTGTCTTGTGCTTGCCCAAAACGACATTGAAATGTTAGGCGAATCAATCATGAGGGCAACCACAAGGGTTGTCCCTACAAACAAAACCATTGGTAAAAAATACATTCAACGAGCAGAACTTGAAATTTGTAATTTGAGTTACAGTTTATTAGTTTTGTGAATGCATTTGAATGATCAATTACTTCAATCTATCAAGAATATTATTCTTGAATCACGCCAGCGGGTTTTCCGATTGGCTAATTCCTCTTTGTTACAATCCTATTGGCAAATCGGTAAGCTCATCGTAGAAGAAGAACAAATGGGCAATGACAAAGCAGAGTATGGTAAAGGCACGCTTAAAATTTAGCCCATCAGCTAACATTAGAATTTGGAAAAGGGTTTGATTACACGAACCTAACCAACATGCGTAAATTTTATCAGGCTTTCCCAATTCTTGACACAGTGCGTCAAGAATTAAGCTGGAGCCATTACAGACAACTTTCAAGGATAGAACATCCTGCCAAATTTACCCAAGGAAGAAGAACTCAAACAACTAATTGAACGAGATCGATTGAATTTTGAGTTGAACAGCTCTGAAGCGTTGCCCTAACGCTTCATATAGGGTAAACACAGTTCAATAATCTGCGCTAGTGATGTGGAGCGGTGGCGCGAAGCGCCAGACCGAGCCGCCCATGTAGAGCCATTTCATGAAACATCGCCCGTAATAAAGGGCGGCGAAGGGCCGAGCGAACAGCGAGCCGCGCAACGTAACGGCGACCGCCATCTGCGGGCGCAGCGCCCAAAAAAATTTAATCCGTAGATTACCTGGAAATATGGCAAAAAATGCAAGTTAACCCATTGATAATTAACCATTAACCATTTACAATTAAAAAAACGCCCAGGCCGAGCACTATACTCAACCTGGGCGTTAATGATGATTTTATGCTGGATTATTGCACAATTTCAATCACGTTGGGGCTGGCCCAGTGGCGCAACTCCTGCGTGTAATACGGGAAGGAGGTAGAAGCCGCCGCCGAGTATTTACCAGGGATATCTGCCTTGAGGTCAAGCTTGATGTCTTTGCTTTCGTTCAGTTTCAAGAACTCGAAGTGGAAGACCACGTAGCCCTCGAACAACTCGTAGAAGTCAACTTTACCTTGGTCAACCAACTCCTTGAGCTGCCAAGGTTGTACGCTCAAACCGGCAGGAATACCTACCATGGCCATGGCGCTCGGCTGGTCGCGGGTGCTGATATTCTTGATGTTGCAGTTCATCCGTACGGTTTCGCCCATGGCCAAACGCTGCTTGTTCATGGTGTTGCTAATCTCGATGCTGCGGTTTTTATGGTTACCCGGCTGGGTTGAACCGTAGCTGATGCTGATTTCGTAAGGCAACTCGATTTTGCTTTGCTCTACTTTAAACGAAACGGTTTGCTTACCGTCTTGGATAAACTTGGCAAAATCGTCGATAGCGATTTCTTTGTCGCCAGCGTCAAATTTCTTTTCGGCTACTTTTTTGCCATTCACGCTCAACACCAACAAACCGGGGCCTGGTGCTACTTTGTTGCGCTTGGTATGCTCGATGATAGCCTTGAGCGCCAATACCGTACCCTGTGTAGAGCCAAATCCGTAGTGGTCTTTCGAGGCTTGGATAAAGGCGATGGCCTTGTTAACTTTATCGCTGTGTTTGTTGAGGCGCATCATGGCCAGGGATACCAATGCGCTGGTCTCGATGGCCAGGCTCTTGCCCGTGGAGTTGGTGACAGAAGCCGTTAAGCCCATGAAACTACCATCTTCTTTTTGCATTTTGGCGATGGCCTCCACCAGGGTAAGTGTCTTGGCAGGGTCGGTTTTGTACAAGGCGTTGGCCAGGAGTGCCATATGGTATGGATCCTCGCTGCTGATGGCCTTGTTGTAGTTGGCCTCGAGTTCTTTCTTGATATCGGCGGCTAGGCCAGCTTCGCACAAGGCCCAAACGATGTAGGCATCGGTAATGTCGTTGCTGCACCAAGAATGTAGGGCATTGGGGTTGCGGTTCCAACCACCTTTGCCATCGCGGCGGCTCATGAGCCACTTGTTGGCCCGGTCAATCAAGCCTTGATCCACGTCGTACACCGATTTCATGTCGACGAATTGCATGATACCCATCGCCGTGAGCGCCTCGTGCGCAGGGGCACGACCCCACCAGTCGAAACCACCACCAGGCGATTCATAGCCCGCCAGGCGTTGGTAGCCCGTGGCGAGGTATTCTTTGGCCCTGGTTTCAATGTCGGTATCGGTGCTGTTGGTTTCACGCATGTATTGCAAGGCCAGCAGGTTAGGGTAATTAGAGCTGGTGGTTTGCTCGAAGCAGCCGCTAGGCATGCGAAGCATAGATGCCATACCCGCCATAACCTCGGCTAGGGCGTTGGGGAACAATCGGATAGCCGCTTTCATACTGCCCGGAATGGCCGAGTTGATGCTAAAGGTATGGTCGGCCTTGTTGCCTTTACCGCTAAACACCGCGTACATAGGGAAGCCCCGAGGGCGGGTTTTGATGTAGCTTTCAAACTTATCGCTGTATTTTCCAGACACGAAGCTAACCACAAATTTGCCGTCGCTACCCATACCGGCCAATACCGCAGGGTAAACGTTGGCGTTACCACCCGCGGGTACCGAGATGCTGGTATCAGCACTGCTCAACATGGTAAAGCCATCGGGGCAGATAATGGTCAAGCGACCGCTCATCACCTCGGAGGTTGCGTTAGAAATCAAGAGCGGGAAACGGATAATATCACCTTGGATTACGTCGAAAGGTACTTTGGCACTCATGCCCAAGGCTTGTTGCGCAAAATACTTGTAGGTGCTGCGGCCAGCCATCCCGTTTTGGTCAAAACCTTCCACGTTGATGCTGAACTGGGTCAAGGCATCGGAGTTGAAGAAACTGAAACTAGCTTCACCGCGTTCGTCGAGCACCAGGCTAGGGTTCCAGTAGATGGTTTTGCGGAAATCGTTGCGCTGTGCCACTACTTCCTCTGCTTTGTACACGGGCACGTAGAAGGTACGGGCTTGGTAGTAACGTGTTTGGGCCGGGGCGACAGGTTTTTGCTGCAAGGGCATAGCTTTTTGATCCTTGTTTTGGGCAAAAAATCTGGCATCGTCCATTTCGGCAATTTTGAAGGCTTCTTCGGCTTCTACGAGTACTTCGGCCACAATAGGTTCAGCCATTGGAGCTGGTACAGCCATACCTTCATCAACCGCATCATTTATTTCAGGAGCGGGAGCATTTTTAGCTTTTTTCACTTCAGGCACTTTACCTGGTTTAACTCCGGCTCCGGTTGGACGGTCGGCTATGGGGGCGCTCATAGAAGGGGCGTTCATGACCCTGTCGCGACGTACAGATGTGCTTACGACAACGGCATCAAGCATCACCTCGTTTTGTTCCATGTTTATATTAATGGTGTTAACCGCGTTGCTAATGGGAATGCTGGTGTTTTGGAAGCCAATATACTTTACTTCAAGGCGGTTGTCAGTAGGCAATGCCTTGATATTGTATTTGCCATCAAAGTCGGTTACACAACCAGCACCAGAGGGTAAAGCAATAACCGTAGCGCCCGCCAGCGGTTCACCACTATTGTCGTCTCTAATAATACCTGAAATAAGTTTGGCCTTGGCCATCACCACGCTCATAGAGCTGTTGTACTCGGCGATGGTCATGGATTTATTGGGGTAGCCTGGGTAGCTAAAGGTAAGGCCAATGGGTTGGTACAACTTCACGTTATCTAAGCTAAACTGACCGTTTTTATTGGTGAACACTGTTTTGTTCAAGCCTGATACGAACACTTCCACGCCATCGAGGGCCATGTTTTTCTCGTCGACCACCACGCCGCTGATCATAGCTTTCTCAGGTGCTTGTTTTGCTAGGTTTGGCTTGGCGGGGTCCAGTACTTTTTTCCACTCGAAACGGCTCCAACCTTGGGTCATGAGCAGGTTGTCGAGCGCTAGGCCACGGTCAATTTCTGGTTTGAGGCGCAATGGGTCATTCTCGTTATCGAAGTAGAAGTTGGGTTCTTCAACCTGGCCATTGAGCTCTGATTCCAAGAACATATAGCTTAGCAGGTGGCCTTGTTTGTCATCGGCAAAGGACAGTAATTTTTCATCGACGACCGCTACCGAGAAGTTGCCTTTAACTGGTCGGCCTTGGGCATCTTTAACCCGTAGGGTTACTTTAACCTCCTCGCGGGGTAAGTATTGTTGTTTGTTGGTTGATACCTCTACTTGTAAGTTTTGGTGGCGGTTTACAAACACTAAGCGCTCTGCCTGTGGTACTTGGTTGGCGTCGAACAAGGTTACACGAGCAATGCCATAAGGCAAGCGGTTTACCGGTAAGGTCAAGCTGGTTTCGCCAACTTTACAATGGAGTTCCTGGCTGATGATGCTAGAATCACGGCCTTGTAATACCACAAAAACATCGGTTTCAACCATAGAGCGGACGGCCAGGGTAATATCGTTTTTGCCTTGAGCCGTTACCGATAAACCATAGCCCCGGTTTTGCGCCACGGGCAGTTTGAACGACTGTGTGTTTCCAGCAGGTTTGCGGAGTTTTACGCTGTATTTTTCGCCCAGCTTGGGTGTCATGCTAAAACTGCCCATACCTTGGTGGTAGCTATTGAACGAAGCCACTACTTTGCCAGCGCTATCATATACATCGCCCACGATGTCCGCTGCTTTACCATATTCATCCAGCGCTTTGAAGGCGATACGGTTATCGAGCCCGGCTAGTACAGAGCCACCCTCGGGCAGGAATTGTACATCTAGCATGCCCAGGCGGATAGGAATACTACGCGAGATAGATTCTGTCTGGCCCTTGTAGTTAAGGCGAACCAGCAGTAAGCCGTCGTTGGTGTTTAACTTATAGGGCAGCGTAAAGCGGATATCGGCTAAGCCGTTCGCATCGGTTTTACCTGATTTTTGCTCAATACGCTCGCCATCTACTTGCACGTCGAAGCTAAAATCGTGGTTGGCCAGCGATTTATTCTCCAGGGTTTGCAGGTTCAGGTTAGCCGAAACTTGGTCGCCGGGGCCATATGCCTTGCTCTTGAAATCCAGTTTCATGCTTAAGTTGGGTAGCACCGATTTCTGAATCACGATATCGCGTTCAAAGGCTTTGCCCTCGCGTTCTTGGCGGGCGGTGTAGGCTTTAATTTTATAGGTACCACCAGCCCAGGCGGGTTCCAGTTGGAAGTCGCCACTGGCCACACCGTCCGTACAGATGAGGCTTACTTTTTTCAGCTCGCTGCCACGGGCATCTAGGAGTTGAACGTAAACGATTTGGCTCTCGGCAGCCTGATGGCTGTTGGCATCGCGCACATAAGCGGCAAACCAAACGGATTCGCCGGGGTCGTACATGGTGCGGTCGAGTTGCAGGTAAACTTTCTCCTCGCCTTGTACATTGCGGTAGGCACTTAGTTTATCTTCTATGGCTTGTAAGAAAGGGTGTTTGCCAAAGTCGAAGGCTAGGGTAGCCAGGGTAAGGAGCAGTGCCGAGCCGATGAAAAGCGGTTTGGCTTTTCGTTGGGCAAAAGCTGCTAGCTGGTGTAGTTTGTTGAAAAACATGAGCTGTATTTTTAATTGGAAATGGTTGGTAAAGGGAAGATGCAAGCGCGAAGGGCTTTGGCGTGTGGGCAAGGTGTTTTTTGCTGGTTTACAAATGAAAGCTACAAGCAGTACCCAAACACAGGTCAATTAATCATGTATTCTATGGTCATTTAATCATTTTTGGGCGCCCCGGCTTCGCCGTCGCTACGCTACGCAGCTCGCTATTCGCTCGGCCCGCTGCGCGGTCTGGCCCTTCGGGCCACTGCTTCGCATCGCTGGCGCGGGATGCCATTAAGCGTTAATTATTTTGATAGTTTTCCAGCATTTTTCGGCCTTTATAACCACCCCGTCTGCCGCGCTCCACGCTTCGCGTTCCGCTTGCATCCACCCCTCCTTGAAAAGGAGGGGAGCTTATGCCTCCCTATAAATATTTGATTTACAAAAATTTAAAAGAACAAGCCAGGCTCCCCTCCTTTTCAAGGCTACGATTAGGACACATTTTTCCAGCGCTTGCACGAAAGCTTACAAACCGCCCTTAATCTGCCCGCGAGGGCAGACCCTTATCCTAGCCGCGGGTTAAGCGCAGCGCAACCCGGGGAAAGAAACGCGATGGCAACCCAAGCCCAGGCGCGGCGGTAAACGTTAAAAATGGGCCTAGACATTGCCCCGCCGCGCAAGGGTTCCGAGTTTGCAGGCAAAACAGTTACGGCTACCGTTCCGTGGCGATTCCTGTAACGTACATGCTCAAACGGCTTGCCGCCACGGGTTTTCTGTTGTCGCCCTGAACCCCGGGTTGCGCTTCGCTGACCCGGGGCTACCAAAAGGGGCTGCCCGTAGGGCAGCAGCAAAAAAATGTGTCCTAATCGTAGCCATGCAAAGGAGGGGTGGATGCAAGCGGAACGCAACGCGTGTAGCGTAGCAGACGGGGTGGTAAAATATTCGTGTTGTAGGCAGTAGCTAAGAACCTATCAATCTCGTGTTGCGCGTGAGCGATGCGGAGCGGTGGCGCAACGCGCCAGACCAAGCCGCCAACCAACGTAGAGCCGTTCCGTGGAACGGCTCCTTAAAACGGCGGCGCAGGGCCGAGCGAACAGCGAGCCGCGTAGCGTAGCGACCCGAGCGCTGTAGAGCCGCCCAATCTGGGCGGCTTCCACGTGCGAGGGGCACGCCCCAAAAAAACATCAATCATTCACCCATAATCAATTATTACCATGGCCGATTTAAAAGAACTGTTTGACGCGCAGGGCAACAAGCTTAGCCCGCTGCTCCCCGAGGAAGTGAAAAACTACCTCATTGACATTGACGGTACCATCTGCGACGACATCCCCAACGAGGAACCTTGGCGTATGGCCACTGCCGAGGTGTACCCGGATGCCCTCGAAATTTTGAACAAATGGTACGACGAAGGCCATATCATTACCTTTTTTACCTCGCGCACCGATGCACACCGTGAAGTAACGGAACAATGGCTCAAGCAACACGGCTTTAAATACCACGGCCTTTTGCTCAACAAACCCCGTGGCGGCAACTACCACTGGATTGACAACCACATGGTTAGGGCTACCCGTTTTAAAGGTAAATTCACCGACCTCGTGGTGGAGATGAAAGAAATTGAAGTGTTCCAGAAATAAGCCGCGCACATAGCAGCCTCCTTGCTTATATTTTGGGCAAGGAGGCCAAGCTTTTCAGGGAAATTACCTATATTTACAGGATAAAAGGAATATAGGCCCATGCGTGTACAAAAAGATTTACAAGCCTTGCTAGAGGCCCAGGTGATAGACCAGGGCACCGCCGATGCTATAGCGGCTTATTATAAGGCCAAAGGCGAACAAAGCCCCAATCGGCTACTCGTGGTATTTGGGGTGATGGGTGCTATATTGGTTGGCCTCGGTATTATTTTGATACTAGCCCATAATTGGGATAATTTAAGTCGTGGACAAAAAAACATATTGGCTTTTGTTCCCTTGCTTCTAGGGCAAATTATTGCAGGCTTGAGTCTAGCATTTAAATCGGAAAGCCAAGCCTGGCGCGAGGGATCTGCCTCGTTTTTATTTTTCGGGGTAGGTGCTAGCATCTCTTTAATTAGTCAAGTGTATAACCTACCGTTGCCCTTGTTGCATGTATTGGCTTACTGGGCTCTACTCAGTTTACCTGTTATATACATTATGCGTAGCTCGGTAGCGGCCCTCTTGTACCTTGTTTTGATTACGACCTGTGCCGTGATGGATTACGACGGCAATATATTTTACTGGATTGCATTTGCGGCATTTTTGCCACACTACTACAAGCTATACGAATTGTGGCCACGGAGTAACTACATGACGATGCACCATTGGTTGGTGCCCCTCTCGCTTGGGATTGGTATGATAAGCGGCATGGTAGAAAGCCCTTTGTATTGGATAACTTTGATTAGCCTAGCTGGTTTTTTCTATGTTTTTGGAAAGCATCATTTTGTGTCATCTAATGAACAGCGCATAGATGGCTATACCAGTTGGGGCGCCATAAGCCTCGTGATAATATTGTTGGTCCTGAGCTTCGACGATGCCTGGCGTGGACTAGAGGGCAATTTTTGGCTACATACTGATACCACACATCCCGCTTTTTGGGTAGGTATATTGGCGTTGCTAGGTACCGTCTATGTTTTATATCAACGAAAACAAACCAGTACAGCTGTTGATTGGCAGCTTATGGATTTTGCGTCCTTGCTTTTTATACCAGTATTTGTGCTTGGTATTGCTACTGGCTATGGGTCGCTTTTGACAAACCTCTTAGTGTTCACCTTGGCGGTAGGTACTATTGTAAGTGGAGCCAAACGCGAAGCTTTAGGCACCCTAAATCTAGGCCTGCTGATGATTGCCTTGCTGGTAGCTATCCGCTACTTTGATACCAACATGAGTTTTGTGCTCCGGGGTTTGTTGTTCATTGCCGTTGGGGCAGGATTTTTCGTGGCTAATTATTGGATGCTCAAAAAGAAAAAATCCCATGAAAAATAAAACCCTATACATCGTAGCCTTTGTACTAATGGCCTTGGCACAACTGTATGTGCCTTACTACATGATAGTACGCGCTGAAAATGTACTAAAATCAGGCAAAGCCTTTAAGTTTAAAACCAAACCGGTAGATCCAAGTGATCCATTGCGAGGCAAATACATCATTTTGAGTTATGCTATAGATGCCTTCCCAATGGATTCTAGCCTTGTTTTCAATCCTGACCAAACGGTTTTCGTAAGCCTTTCGACCGATAGTCTAGGATTTGCCCAAATAGTGGATGTGCAGCCTGTAGAGCCTGAATACACCGACGATTATGTGCCCGCCACAGTCTCGAGTATGTACGATGGGGAAGTGTACCTGCGCTATGACTTTGACCGTTTATACTTGGAAGAAAGCTTAGCACCGATTGCCGAGGAGAAATTCAGGCAGGCCAATGCCAATAGCCAGTCCAACACTTATGCCCTTATTTACGTACACCGCGGCAGGGCAGTGGTAGACGATGTATTTATCGATGGTCAAAGCGTTAAACAGTAATTTTGCGCATAATTATAGGGTAATACGGAGGCAACTCTTGTAGGAATCGAAGATTTGATGCAGGGTATTACATTATTCCATAATTTTGCGGTCAAATTGCGACGTCTACCATGAGCCTGATTAACACTACCGAAAATATTTTAGTAAGCCTGAAAGCTTGCCTAGAACAGCTCGATAATGAGCAGTTTACCAAGCCGCTGAGCATTTACTCGGGCTCAACGCATGGTCAGCACACCCGCCATATCATCGAGTTTTACCAATGCCTCTTGCAACAATGCCCAAGTGGTGAGGTAAACTACGATACCCGCGAACGCAACTTAGCCATCGAAAATCATATCAGTGTGGCCAATGCAGCTATCGACGAGATTATTGCCAAACTCAAAACCGAGCAATACCCCGAGACCTTTACCCTAGCCTTCAGCTACGATGGTCAAGACGCTAGTATTGTATCCAAGGTGGAGACCAATTTTGACCGTGAGCTGGTATACAATATTGAACACGCTGTACACCACATGGCTATCTTGAAAATGGGCATTAAAAGCGATTTGCCCGCCGTTGAATTTCCCGCTGAATTTGGCGTAGCCTCCTCGACCACACGCTACAAGCAAACTACATGTGCACAGTAAGCTATTTGCCACAGCGCAGTGGTTTTGTACTCACCTCTAACCGCGATGAAGCCCCAGGCCGCTCGCCCGTTGAGCTCAGCGCCGATACACAACAAGGCTACATTTTCCCCAAGGATACCCTGGCTGGGGGCACCTGGATTTGTGCTTCAAATACCGATAGGCTCATTTGCTTGCTAAACGGTGCTTTTGAAAAACACCAACGCAATTTACCCTATCGCCGCAGCCGTGGCTTGGTGGTACTCGATGCCTTTGAGTACAGCAACATCCATGATTTTTTTGAACAATATAATTTTGCCCAGATTGAGCCTTTTACCATGGTTATTGTTGACCAAGGTAACTTATTTGAGCTCCGTTGGGATGAAGTGCAAACGCACCTGAAACAACTCGACCCACAGCAAGCTCATATCTGGTCATCATCAACCTTGTACCCTGCCGAGGTGCGCCAAACCCGCTCGGCTTGGTTTGATGCCTGGCTGGCCCAAACACCAGAGGCTGGTCGATTAGATATTTTTAACTTTCACAACTCTGCCGGAGCTGATGATACCTGGAACGGCTTGGTGATGAACCGAAACGATATTGTTCGTACCGTGAGCATCACCAGCGTGGAGCAACACGACGGCATCTGGGCCATGTATTACCATGATAAAATGAGTGGCCACGATAGTTCAATATCCTTGTTGATAAACACGGTTAAGCCAGTATGAGTAATGCCCTGAAAAAAAGATGGGTAAAATTAACCAACTCTGAGTTTTGGCCATTTTTACCCGTTTACCTACCCGCCATTTTTAGCTGGATGTACTATGCTATCCGCGCGTGGCACCCGCTATTTTTCAGCGCCGCAAACCCCAGTATCTACTCGGGTGGCATGACGGGCGAATCGAAAAAAGATATCTACGACCTCATTCCTGAGGAATTTATACCCAATACCTTGTTCGTGGCCTCACCCGTTGATTTTGAGCAATTTAAGGCTCAAATTATAGCCAAGGGCATCGAGTATCCCTTTGTGGTAAAGCCCGACCGCGGCGAGAAAGGCACCGCCGTGAAAAAAATTGATGACGAGGCTGAACTGAAAGCTTACCACGATAAATTTAACGGGCACATGGATTTTATCGTCCAAGCCTATGTTGATTATCCTGAGGAATATGGGGTGTATTACTGTAGATACCCCAATGAGGCCAAGGGCGAGGTTTTTTCGCTAACCATGAAAGAATTTCTCCGATTTGAAGGCGACGGACAACACACGGTACGCCAACTGCTAGCCGGCAACAACAGGGCTTTGTTCCAGTTGGAGGCTTTGGAGCAAAAATTCCCGGGCATGCTCGACAAGGTTTACCCCAAAGGAGCGCAAATGCTGCTCGAGCCTATCGGGAACCATGCACGGGGCACTACATTCCTCGACGGCAACAAACATATTGACCAGCAAATGAACGAGAGTTTTGATGCTATTACAGCTCAAATACCCGGTGTTTACCTTTGTCGCTACGATTTAAAGTGCCAAAGCCTTGCGGATTTACGCCTAGGTCAAAACTTCAAAATCATTGAAATCAATGGGGTGGGAGCCGATCCTGCGCACATGTACGACCCCAGTTGCAGCATATTTGGCAAATGGAGCGCCTTGGTAAACCTCTGGGGCCGCATGTACAAGGTAGCCGTGCAAAATCATCGCAAGGGCGTGGCCTACTTACCTGTAAAAACATTTAAGGCCGGTATGGATGAGTACAATGCTTATCTCCAGAATATACGGGCTAAGCTGTAGTTTTAACTATTGATTTTTTGGGCGTGCCCCTCGGCCGCTGGCCTCGGGTCGCTACGTTCCGCGGCTCGCTGAACGCTCGGCCCTGCGCCCTTTGGGCTAGGTCTGGCCCTGCGGGCCACCGCTTCACATCGCTCACGCGATATGTTCAAACGTCATCATATACTGCGGACTGGTGCTACGCACCACCGAGCCATTTGACGGAGCAAATGGTGCACTTGCTACAAAAAGTGCATTAAGCACTTTTGTTTTTGCGTTGCAAAACCGCTACGTTTATACATCGCTCACGCGATATGTTCAAACGTCATCATATATTTTGGGGGCATTTTATAGCGCTTGCACGCTGCCAGATGTTACTTGGAACAACCTCGATTCAACCTTTACTTGTTGCATCAAGCTAGCCATGCGGTCGGCTTGGGTATCGGTGATGAATACCTGCCCGTAATGCTCGCCAGTAACGAGTTGGAGCAGTTGTGCAACGCGTTCTTTGTCCAACTTATCGAAAATATCATCGAGGAGTAGGATAGGTGGAAAGCCTTTATGCTGGCGCATGAGTTCAAACTGAGCCAGGCGCAAGGCTAAAACAAATGTTTTAAGTTGGCCTTGAGAGCCAAATTTTTTGACCTCGTGCCCATCGAGCATCAGGCTGATGTCATCGCGGTGTGGGCCCACGCTGGTGCGGCAAAGTACCCTGTCTTTCCGGTTGCTATCCAACAAGAGTTGGTCCATGGGTTTTTCAGACAGGTTTGAGTTATATTGTATCGCCGCGGTTTCGCGTTGACCGGATATTTGTTGATAGCTTTGGTTAAACACGGGGATAAACTGCGCCACCAGTTGTTGCCGAGCCTCGAATATAGCTTGTGCTGGGGCTACAAGTTGCTGATCATAGATGGCGAGTAAATTGGCATCATACTGCTCGGTTTCGGCAAATTGTTTGAGGGCGGCGTTGCGCTGCTCCAGGAGTTTGTTGTAGAGCAAGAGTTGACCTAGGTAGTTGGTATCGAGCTGGCTGAGGGTATTGTCGAGCAGGCGGCGGCGTTCCTCGCTGCTACCGGTAACCATTTCAACATCATCTGGGGCAACCATGACCACGGGCAACAAGCCTACGTGATCGATTAATCGCGCGTAGCTCAGGCCGTTGCAGGCAATATCTTTTTTACGGCGGGCTTGAATTTTGCAAACGATGTGTAAGGCTTCTTGATTCAGCTCAAAATGACCGTCCACCCTGAAAAAATCATGCTCGTGCATCATCATGTCGCGGTCGGAGCTGCTGTTGTGCCCTTTGCCCAGGCAGAGGTAATGGATAGCATCGAGTAGGTTGGTTTTACCCATACCGTTGAGGCCGGTGAAACAGTTCAAGCCAGCGGCAAACTCCAGTTGTTGCGACTGGTAATTCTTGAACTGTAAAAGCTTGATTTGATTCAATTGCATAAGCGAAATTTCGCCATTGCCTCGGCGATTTGTGCAAAAAAACGAAGAATTTAGATGACAATTTTGGTAAATTATAAAAACAGCAACATTCTTTATAATTTCGTGTTCAATTTTGCGTGAACCAAGATTAGTTTTCAATTACCATTCATTAGAAATACCAGAGTTATGACGAGCGAAAAGCCAAAAAAATCAACAGCCGGCAAACGTGGCAGTTCAAATAGCGAGAAATCATATTTCAACCGCGAAACCTACATGCGTTGGTTTGAAGAAATGCTTCGCATCCGTAAATTTGAGGAACGTGCAAACCAATTGTACATCCAGAAGAAGATTCGTGGTTTTTGCCACTTGTACATAGGCCAAGAAGCTATTGCAGCAGGCTTGGTTTCAGCAGCACGTATCACCGACCCGCTTATCACAGCTTACCGTCAACATGGTATTGGTTTGATTCGCGGCATCTCGTCGCGTGCCGCTATGGCTGAGTTGTACGGTAAAGCTACCGGTAACGTAGGTGGCAAAGGTGGTTCAATGCACTATTTCAGCAAAGAAGGTGCTTATTTTGGTGGCCACGGTATTGTTGGCGGCCAGATTGGTATTGGCGCAGGTCTTGGATTTGCCGAAAAATACAAAGGCACCGATAATGTTGCTATCGCGATGTTTGGCGATGGCGCTGCACGCCAGGGTATCTTGTTCGAGTCGTTCAACATGGCGATGACTTGGAAATTGCCCGTGGTGTTTATTTGCGAGAACAACCTTTACGCGATGGGTACTTCAGTTGAACGTACCAGTAACGTGACCGATATGTATAAAATAGGCTTAGCGTTCGACATGCCAAGCGAACAAGTAGACGGTATGAGCCCAGAAGCGGTACACGAGGCGCTTGAGCGTGCCTTGGAGCGTGGCCGTAAAGGCGAAGGCCCTACATTCTTGGAAATCCGTACGTACCGCTACCGTGGTCACTCTATGTCCGACCCTGCGAAGTACCGTACCAAGGACGAGGAAAAAGCATACAAAGAAATTGACCCAATCGAGGTGACTCGCCAAAGGATTTTGGACAACAAGTTTGCCACCTTGGCAGAAGTTGAAGCTATCGAGGCTAAAATAGATGCAGAAATCGACGACTGTGTAGAATTCTCAGAAAATTCACCTTGGCCAGATCCGAAGGAACTTTATGCCAATAATTACGTACAACAAGACTATCCATTTATGGATTGAGTCTTGTAACGTAAAAAACAAAGCAGTGGATTTTTTAAAACGCAACGTTAAATTTCTAGTTTTAGGGTTCCTTGGCCTGATAACGACAAGCTTATTAGTTTACTTCTTGCTGCCTAATAACGACAAAGTTGAAGCAGTTGTAGAACAAACAGGTAACCCTTTGTTTAGAAGCCACGAAGCCAATAAACAAAGTTTCCCCTTGGCTGCGCATGAAGTTGATGATGTGCAATACAAAACACGGTTCAGCTTTGAGCACGGAAAACTGGTTAACAGCTACGGTAACCAATCGATTGACGACATTCCATCGAGCAGTTGTGCGTTGATTGTATATTTCGAAAAAAAATATCCACTGATTTATTTTGATAAATATTCAGAAAAAAGTTATACCTTAGCGGCTGAATTTGAGCATTCTTTATCAGACTTTGCGCTGATTGTAGATAGCGTGTTTGACGTAGATGCAGATTTTCAAGGCTTAGTCCTCAAGACAGTCAATCCGAAAATCGACATTGTACAAACCGCAAAAGAATTATCCAGGCTCGACCAAGTAGTGCTGGTTCAGGTGAAAATACCTGATGCTACCTAGCTTGCCATCGAGGACTGTGACCTTTTTAAATCCCCTTTATTGAAGGCTGCCGCTGTAAAGTGGCGCCTTTTTTTTTGCCCATGTGCAAGCGATAACGCTAATGCAATGGTGCATAAATCTAGCACGACCAAGGGGCGGGGCTGCGTGAGCAGCCTGGAGGGCCGCGCCGTAGGCGCGGGTGCGCAGCACGGAGCATCGCGAACCCCGGAAGGGTGCGACCCCGTGCGCATGCACGGGGGCACGCCCAAATAATCGTAAAATTGACTTACTTTTATGGCCTAAGCACAACTGTAGTTATCCCTATGAAAATTGGTCTTTTCTTCGGCTCTTTTAATCCCATTCACGTGGGGCACCTGATTATTGCTGAATACATGGCTACCCGCACCGACTTGGATCAAGTTTGGTTCGTCGTGTCGCCACATAACCCGCTGAAGCCCCGCAACACGCTGGCTAACGATTATTTGCGCCTGGAACTGGTGCGCAGGGCCATTGGCGATAACCCCCGGATTGGCCTATCGGATATTGAGTTTAAGCTGCCCAAACCCTCGTATACTATCGATACGCTGGTACACCTGAGCGAGAAATACCCGCAGCATCAATTTACGCTGATTATGGGCGGCGACAATGTGGCCAGCTTGCCCAAGTGGAAAAACTACGAAATTTTGCTGCGCGACTACCCCATTTATGTGTATAAACGCCCGAACTACGAGATGGGCGAGCTAGCACAACACCCTTCTATCCGCATTTTTGCTGATGTCCCGATGATGGAAATATCGGCTACATTTATCCGGGAGAGCATCAAGAATGGCTTGTCGGTAAAGTATATGGTTACCGATGAAGTGTTTGAAGAGCTAGTGCGCTCTGGGACGTACCGCTAGAATCTCGGGTAACAAACGCTCGGCGATGATGCGCTGCACCGCCTTGCTGGCATGGGCATCGTAGCGATTAACCACGCGTTCTTGCACGCTGAGGTCTTGAAGGCTCGGGGCTAAATCAATAAGTTTTATACCTAATCCACGAATGCGGGCTTGCACTTCAGCTTGCAACTTGGTACTTTCCGATAAGTCGTGCATAAAGGGAACATGCACGCAGAGCAGTTTTACATCGAGGCTATCGCACCAGTGTTTAATTTTTTGGAACTCTAAGCTGTGTGCGTGTAATATTGTACTATCACGGTATGATGCTTTTAAGGTGTCGAGGTAGGGTTGTAGCTCGCCGTGGGGTACCCGCCAATAGAGGTAATTGAGCAAGTATGAGCCCTCTACTAGATGTCGGCCCAAGCTGGGCAGATCGGCGTAAAGATTAAAGCTGGGGAAGGTTTTAAAGGTTCGGGCTACAGGCTCAATATCGTTGCCGTAGTATTGCCAGACCAGCACATCGGGTTTTAGGGGATAAGCTTTTAATCGTATAAACTCATCACGGGTGTCGGCGCCGTTTTGCCCCAGGTTATAGCAAGTAAATTCTGGGCCAAGCTGTTGGGCCAGGATATCAGCAAAGCGGTCGGAGGCCTTTTTTATACCATGCCCTGCGGTGTAGGAATCTCCGAGGAAGAATATCCTGGTCTTGGTGCTATCCTTAAGTTTAAAAGGCGTGTCGCGGTAGCCTAGTTCATTTTTATGCCAATACCAGCCCATCCAGTTTTGGGAGGCATAAGTATAGCCCACAAAGTGGGACTCAGGGTATAGCGTGAAAATTAACTCGAGCAACAACAACAGGGATGCAAGGCTCCATGCCATGGCATACCACGACTTTTGGCGCTCGGAACGGTTGGGTTGCTTGATAAATGTGCCCATCCATCGGGCGAGGCTCCAAAGTAGCCAACATAGGATGACTAGCCGGAAAGCCCCCCTGGCGGGTGGGTGCAACAACAAGGCAGGGCGGGCCAGCGCATAGAGACTAGCTAGGCCGACGAGTACACTATACAGTCGGAAAAACACGGATTACAAATCGCGTTTTTGGATAATCGTATAGCTGAGGAATGTAAATAAGGCAATCCAGCCTACGCTCAGGAGCAAATCTGTTTGAAAGCCCATTGACCAGACCACCTGGGTATCGATATCGGCAACGGCTTTGTACTTGAACGCAGGGTTTGGTACCATGTTGTCGAAGGAGATAACGGGTAACATGGCATTGAGCTTATGGAATGGGAAGCTGGGCTTGAATATGATATATCGGAGTGCATCTTCGACGAACATGATGTAGGGCAAAACGATGGCTACGGCTACACCCGAGCGGCGGGTCAATAAGCCTATAAAAAGGCCTAGGGTCATGTAGCCTTGATTCAGGATAAAGAAGCGTGCTGCCCAAGCCGGAAGTTGTTCTATCCCTTGCATGGCACCCCCGCTGTTGATCAAGCCAAATATAACCAGCAAGCTTGAGCCAAATACGGTAAGCCCCAGGTTTAGGCTGGTCATCATGATGAATTTGCCCGTTATCCACTCGCTACGTTCCATGCCCGTGATGATGTTCTGGCGGAGGGTGCGCTGGCTGTACTCGTTGGTAATTAAAGAAATTGCTTGGTACACCACTAAAAACATGGTGAGCCATGACAACATGTAGAAGCCGAACTCAAAAATACCGGGAATCTTTTGAAAGCTAGCAGAGCTAACTGCCCCGCCGGCCATGCTGAAACTAGTGGACGAGATGAGCACCATGATGCACAAAGCAGTGAAGGCATACATGCCAAAGCTCAATAATGCCGTGGGGTTACGGCGAATTTTAAGCCACTCGAGCTTGAAGAGGAATTGCAACATATATATAGCGTGTAAGGATGTTTAGAGTATGTTTGGATTTTGGGTTTCGAGGGAAAAACGAGCTATTTTTTTGATGAGGTTGCTTTAAAAATGGGCGCATAGTGGGGCTACCTAACTATTTTTTAAAGCAAAAATCATCGGAAAAGAGCTGTTTTTCGCCGGAAGCTAAAGTCCGAACATACGCTTAAGAAGTACGTTCGAGGAATTCTTGTTCCAGAGATTTTTTGCGGGCAGTGAGGTGGTTCAACACGATGCCTTGTTGTTGGGCATAACGGTTCAAGTCCTCGGTGCTCACGCCATCGTTAACGGCGCAGATTAATTTACCGCTATCTTGGCGCAAGGACTTGACTAAGGGGCTAGATTGTAAGCTACGGCTCAGTTGCTCAATATTGGAAGCGGAAACCTCTACCATCTGCTCGCCACTCAGCAATTCTGATACCATGCCCGAGGCCAATAGTTTGCCTCGTTTGATAATAGCCGCATGGGTACACACTTTTTCAACCTCGTCGATGATGTGGCTGGCCAGGAGGATTGTTTTGCCTTGTTGCCCAATATTGCGCAACAGCTCTCGAACCTCTGCCATACCTTGTGGGTCGAGGCCATTGGTAGGCTCATCGAAGATGAGCACTTCAGGGTCACCGAGTAAGCAAGCGCCAATCGCCAAGCGTTGCTTCATACCGAGCGAGTATGTTTTAAAAGCTGAACTAGCCCTTTCAAGCAAGCCAACGGTGCGCAAAATCCCGTTGATATCGGGGTTTTCAATCCGTTTAATGTGGGCCACGAGCTTGAGGTTATCGGAGGCCGACATGTGTGTATAAAAGTTGGGGGTTTCCAAGATGGCACCTACCCGTCGGCGCTGGGCACTTGAGCCAGGCTCGCCAAACCAGTTGTAGGAGCCGCTATCTGACATGATAATGCCTAGAATAATACCCAATGTAGTTGTTTTGCCACTGCCATTTGGCCCCAGGATGCCAAATATTTGCCCAGCTTCCACGCTCAGGTTTAACTGGTCGAGTGCCTGCACTTTACCGTAACTTTTACTGAGGTTGCTGATGTCTAGTACAGCCATAATATTAGATTTAGGGGTACAAGATAATGCGTTTTTTGTAGTTGGTGCTTAAATTTTATCATTCGTATCCTGGGCTCGCCCTATTTTAATTTTTTTTATTGGGGCGTGCCCGCCGCATCCGCGGCGGTCGCCACCCTACGCGCTCCCTGAACGGTCGGTGCCTGGCGGCACCAGCCGCTAACGCGGCTGCGCTACGGTCGGCTCACGCTGCCAAGGCCGCGAAGCGGCCTTGGTTAACGATGAACGATGAACGATGAACAATGAACGATGAACGATGACCCCGGCGAGCTTCGCTCGCCCAACCCCCGCTACCAACAGACGCATAGCGGCTGTACAGTGGAGGGGGTCGGCGCAACGCGCCGGGGGGAGGCGCAATTTAACGATGAAAATTATCTCTAAAATTGGACAAATCTGCAATCAGATTGCAGATTTGTCCAATTTTTACTATTTTTGTAGTATGATACAAAGAGATATAAGCCAGAAAATAATTTCACTGCGTGAAAAATTCCCCGTGATTACCCTTACAGGAGCACGACAAACTGGGAAGACTACACTTTTGAAAACACTTTACGGAGATTTGCCGTACGTGAACCTCGAGGACGTTGATAACCGTTCGTTTGCTCAAGCGGATCCAAGAGGCTTTTTGAGCAACTTCCCCAATGGAGCAGTGATTGATGAGGCACAGCAAGCACCTATATTATTTTCTTATATTCAACAAATCGTTGACTCGAAAGATATTCATTTTGCCATGTCTGGTTCTCAGAATTTTCAACTACTTGAAAGTATCACACAATCCTTAGCTGGGAGAACTGCGATTTTTAATATGATGCCCCTTTCTTATGGGGAGCTTAAAAACGCTGGATTTAAGATTGAATCATATGAGGATATCATCTTTTCGGGCGGCTACCCTCGAATATTTGACAAAGGAATTGCCCCACCTGATTTTTACCCGAACTACATCAGTACCTATGTAGAACGAGACGTTCGTCAGATTAAAAATATAGAAAATCTGAACCAGTTCACATTATTCTTAAGATTATGTGCTGGAAGGATAGGTCAAGTTGTCAATATAAATTCTTTGGCCAGCGATGTCGGTATAAGTCCAAATACAGTTAAATCATGGCTATCAGTACTTGAAGCCAGCTATATTGTGTACCAACATCAGCCTCATTATCAAAACTTTAGTAAAAGGTTAATCAAATCCCCTAAATTATATTTCTATGATACTGGTCTTGCCTGTTCACTGCTTCAAATTCAATCGAGTGATCAACTGCATACGCACTACCTGAAAGGAGGGCTGTTTGAAAATTTTGTCATTAATGAAATGACAAAGCACTATTTGAACCAAGGCATTCGACCACAATTATATTTTTGGCAAAGTAAGGACCAAAAAGAGGTTGATATCATCCTGGAACAAGGGATTCAATTATTTCCTTTTGAAGTCAAAGCCGCGAAGACGCGCAATCAGCACTTTTTAGATAATCTGCTGTATTGGGCGAAACAAAGTGGTACTCCCGCCAGTCGTTTAAATGTAGTTTATGGTGGTGATGAAGATTTCAAAACATCCTCTGGCCAGTTTGTTTCCTGGCGAAATCTTGACCAGTTGCTGTCATCTGTGGGACAGGAAAATAGCTAAAGTCCAAACATACTCTAAGGTATGTTTACTTCTGCGAGGCAAATCCAAACACCCCACCTAGCGCTCCACCAATAATATGGGCAAACTGGGAGATATTATCGGCTTGGAAATAACTCACTACCTCTCGGCCCAAGTACAGCAATACCACCAGCACGAAGGTGAGCGGTATTTCGCCCGAACGCACATTAGCAAATGATATGAGTACAATGAGCATAAACACTACCCCACTTGCACCAACAAGGCCATAGCTAAAGAAAATAACGTGTAATATACCGCTCAACACCGTGGTGAGCAGAATCATGGTTAGCATATTCTTGCTGCCATATTTTTCCTCCATGATTGGTCCAACCAGCAGCAGCAAAGATATATTGCCAAACCAATGTTCTGGTCCCGAATGCCCCAATGGATATGTCAGTAAGCCAATGTAGAAAAATGGGTCTACCATGTTGAAGCTACCATTCAGCGCGAAAATGGGCAACAGAAAATTATTGGTTAACAGGTTAAGCGCTAGCACCGCTGTGCTCAACAGGGCGAAACCCAATATTACAGGGGCGTTAAATCGTATTTTTAAGGCCATGGTATTTTTATGGACGAAGATAATGCTTTTACATAACTGCTCAAAACTGAACAAATAGCATAATACTTAGTTTAGTTTGTCAAACCTTTGCAGCTATGACACGAGTGCAACATGACGAATACAAATCGCTGACATTACACCCACTCAACATTCTTACTACCCTGTTGATTCTAGGGCTTTGTGCGCTTTTTCTCGGGTTTACCTTCGCATACATTTATACGCGTATAACCAACGGGCTAGCCGCAGCGGCTCTACCCAATATATTTATTTTCAACTCCATCTTTTTGTTGGGTGCTAGCACTATGCTGCACCGGGCAAAAAAAGCCTACGAGAACGATAATACCAAGGCTTACCAGCTTTCGCTACTATTCACCGTGATACTGACAATTGTTTTCATGTGTTTGCAATACTTTGGCTGGACACAGCTAGGAGGCCTCCGCAAAGGGCTCGGAAGCCAGTACATTTACGCGTTATCGTACTTGCACTTTGCCCACATTATCGGTGGAATACCGTTTTTACTAATTTTCCTACGCAACGCCTATTTCCGGATGAAAGAACCCGTGAGCGTGTTGGTGTATTTTTCCGACCCCGAGAAAAAGCTTAAGTTAAAGTTGCTCACCATGTACTGGCACTTCCTCGACGGCTTGTGGATTTTTCTCGTGGTGCTTTTCTTGTTGAGCAGTCTTATTGACAGGTTTATTTAGCGTATCAGGTTTACATCGCCTTGGTAGCTTTGTTTCACACCATCGATAAACTCAATCTCAATCAAGTATACAAATACCCCAGCGTTCATACCTTTGCCATTGAAGGTTCCATCCCAGCCGCTGCTTGGATCGTTGATGCCAAAATTATCGGCACGGTAAACCAATTCGCCCCAACGGTCAAAAATGGCCATCTGATTGACTCTAAGCACTGAACTTCCGCCAAATGGGTGGAAGGTATCATTCAGGCCGTCTACATTAGGTGTAAAGGCATTAGGTATAAATACAGGCCTAACCACATCCACGCTGATGGTTACATCGTCGGAGGCGGTACAGCCAAAATCATCGGTAACTAGCACGGTATAGGTGGTGCTTTGCACGGGTCTAGCACCTGTTATCTTGCAGTTGGGGCAAAACAGTCCGGTAATGGGTGTCCAGCTGTACTGACTTACCCAGGCCGAATTTACGTTGGCGTACAATTCGGTGGTATCGCCTAGGTTAATAGTTCTATCAAGGCCTGCATCAACGATGAGTTGGAAAGGCTGGTCGATAAATACATTTTCCCAGGTGGTTTCACAGCCACGGCTATCAACCACTTGTACATCGTACACCCCGAAACCTATATTGGCAATCAATGTATCGGGGCCCAAGGTGCCGCCTACTATGCCATACTGGTAGGCAGGTGTACCACCTGTAGCCCAAACACCAATGCCGCCGTTGGTTTCACCGTAGCATAAGGCATTGTTGGGGTACACGGCTAATATTTCGAGTAAAGGCGGTTCTATGATGGTGGTTGTGTCAATAGCAATACAGCCGTTTGCATCCGTCACCGTCAGGGCGATAGGGCCTGGCTCCAAGTTTACGGCAAGCGAATCGGTCTGGGCAAGCGGATCGCTCCACAAGTAAGCATATGGGTACGTGCCCCCAATAACCACGGGTATGGCCCGACCGTTATCTTCACCAAAGCAGCGGATATCAACAGAGTCCAACAGCACAATTTGCAAGCTATCGGGTTGTACCAAGCTTATGGTATCCAAGCCAAAGCAGAAGTTTGCATCCCTGAAACGGATGATATAATCTCCAGCTATTAAGTTATTCCTGAAGTTGTCGTTTAACACGAAGTTGTTCACAGGGCCCCAGTCGTAGGCAAATGGCCCAAGGCCATTACCCACACCCAGGCTGATGCTACCGTTCGCAAAGCCATAGCAACTCGGGTTTACAAGTGTACTGGCCCCGGGGTCTAATAGCAACTCTAGCTCCCTGACCTCTAGGTTTAAGTCTACCTCGCAGCCGATAGAATCCCGAATCGTTACCGCGTACAGGCCAATAGGTAAGTTGAGCGACTGCGGCGAAGCCTGGAACCCTAGACCCCAATCGTACAGATACCCGCCATTCCAAAATGGTACAGCACCCGACACTTCTAGGTATAAGGCTCCATCTGTACCGCCATTACAGGTGGCCAGCGTCATGCTATCTTCAATCACAAATGGGGGAGGTCCTGTGATATCGTAGGTTTCAATCGTTTGGCAAATACTATTGCTTACTGTTACGGTGTAAGTACCAGGCCCAAGGTTGGCCAGGTCTTGTGTCACTGCACCGTTGCTCCACAGGTAGCTCAAAGCTAGCACGTGTGGCGCTGGCGTAACGTTGATGGTACCAATATTATCGTTAAAGCAGGGTACGTTCGTGGTGCTGGCCGTAATATTCACAGGCTCGCCAATGGTTACAGGCAATGTTTTGGTTACGATGCAGCCCAGGTCAGTTTCAATCGTTAAACGAACCGTGCGTACACCGGGGGCAGTATATTGCACTTGGTGCGGACCAACAGTGTTGGCAGTGCCAGGGTTCGAGCCCGGGCCAAAGTTCCACGACCAATCGGTGATGGTACCCACCGCAAAGGTAGAATTATCAATTACCGTGATGGGCAAGCCGTCACATAAGCCCGCTTGGTCAATCACAAAGTCGGCTTCTGGCCCTAAAAAGGTTGCCGAGCCACCAAACTCGATGCTGAAACCACTACCTGTGCCACTAAAATTCTGGATGGCCAAGGCATAGCTCCTACCTGCTACCAAGTTGGCCGCCGCCACGTAGTTATTGTTGCCACCGTTACAACCACAAGGTTCGTTGGTGTCAGATTCGCCGAGGCGCATACCTGTTGGTCCTGTACAGGCAACCCATGTACTTAGGGGCGAGCCCTGGTTTTCACCGGCCGAGTTACACCGGATGGGCTGCTTGCCGCTACAGTTGTTCAATCCGTTGGGCAATTCAAACAGGTAAAAGTCAATATCATCCGATGGGTTTAAAGGCGAGATCGTAAATGAGAATGTACCCGCATCCCTGCAAGTCCATTTGTACCATGCCGAATTATCTTCCGAGATGCCTCCGGTACAAGAACCCGGACAAACGTTGTTCAACTCATTAGAGTTTGAACCTGAACCGCTGATGCTGGGTACAGTAAAACCTGTTTTATCGCAGAGTACAACGCCCGTCGGGCAATCTGATGAAGGCTCAACAACAGGGTTGTAGTTATTGACGCAAAGTTTAAATGTACCGCGGTTATTACCTCGGCCATCAACCATAAAATAGTATACCTGACCTAATACCAAGTTGCTGGCAAAAAGCTCTACTACATCAAATCCAAAGGCGTCAGAGCGGCAAGCTACCGGTGTTAAACTGGTGCAGTTACCGCTATACAGTGCAATTTGCGGGCTGTTGAGCGTACCACCAGGAATTGGGCTCGTATTCCCCGACACGTTGATGTTCACGTTTACGCCCGTGGCGATAAACGAAAACCAAACTCCTTGGTTCGAGCCTGAAAAACATACTGGCGTGGGCGCATCCGGTGTAGCAGTGGAGTTATTAAACTGGCCCGTATTGGAGCAGTAACTGGTAACCGTGCCCAGTGGCGTAGCCGTGGCACATTGGTCTTGTGCAGCCAAACTTGCGGTAAAACTAAGGCTCAAGGCCAGCAAAAATATCTTAAAGAGGGTGTTCATCGGCTTATTTTTATCTTTTGCGCTTGTCTAAATAACGTCTAAATCTATGCTTTCGTTTGACCGGGCCATGTTTTATCGGCCCTAGTTTTCTTTTTTTATTTTTTGGGCGCTGCGGCGCTTTGCAGGGCGTATTACATACGCCCCTACACGCGCGCCGCCGCTGTCCTTCAGGCTCGCTGTTCGCTCGGTGCCTGCGGCACCAGCCGCTACGCGGCTGCCTTACGGCCAGCTAGCGCATGGGGCAAAAACTATACCTAACTGATGTACTATGCTATATTTGGCATTTTTGATTTTTTGGCCTTTTTATCCAATTAAGAATTAATACTTGTTGCGTGACATTAGCGTTGTGAACGATTTCAAGACATATAGTTTTGTACAACCTAAATATGCCGCGAAGCGGCAACATATCTTAGCGACGGGTGAGGGAGTGCTGATAGCTTTAGCCGCGTTTCGGTACTTTATACCCTGATTAAACATCTTTATGTTGCAAATGTATTCACAGCTCAACGATACGCGACACTTGTGTTACTTGCTCAACGCTTTGTGCTTTGAACGCATAACTATTCACCGGCCTAGCGATGTGAAGCGGTGGCGCGTAGCGCCAGACCCGCAGGGGCCGAGCGTCAGCGAGCCGCGAAACGTAGCGCCCCGAGCAACGCGAGGGGAGGCCCCAAAAAGCACAAAAAATAAAAGGAATAAGGGCGTAAACGACGATTTTTGGAGTTTTGGTTTTTTATGTTTTTGCCCCGTAATACTTGTTTTTCCACCAACGCAGCAGTCGTTCTAATATCGTTTGCTCCTGTGGGTTTTTGCCTGGCGTAAACAATGCCGTGCCCTTGATGGCATCGGGTAAAAACTCTTGCTCCACGAAATTACCCTCGTGCGCATGGGCGTACTGGTAATTTTTGCCATAGCCTATTTCTTTCATGAGCTTGGTGGGCGAGTTGCGCAGGTGCATGGGCACGGGCAGGTCGCCGGTTTGTTTCACCAGCGCAATCGCCGCGTCGATGGCCTCGTAAGCCGAGTTGCTCTTGGGCGAGGTGGCCAAATAAATGGTGGTTTGCGACAGGATGATTCGGGCCTCTGGCATGCCAATTTTGTGTACGGCCTCAAAGCATTGGTTGGCCATGAGCAGGGCGTTTGGGTTGGCTAGGCCAATATCCTCCACCGAGAGGATGATGAGGCGGCGGGCGATGAATTTAACGTCCTCGCCACCCTCCAGCATGCGGGCCAACCAGTAGAGTGCGGCGTTGGGGTCGCTGCCCCGCACCGATTTGATGAAGGCCGAGATGATATCGTAATGCTGCTCGCCACTTTTGTCGTAGCGCGCTAAGTTTTGCTGTAAAACCTGCAACACGAACTCGTCGGTAATGCGTACCGTATTACTATCGGCAGCGCTGATAACCAGTTCTAGGGCATTATACAACTTGCGGCCATCACTGCCCGAGGCCCGGAGCAGGGCGGCATCTTCCACGATTTCTACCTCGAAGCGTTTGAGTACCTCGTCCTGCTGGATAGCCTTGGCAATCATGCCGCGCAGGGTATCGGCGCCCAGCGATTCGAGCACGTAAACTTGGCAACGACTCAGCAAGGCCGGGATAACTTCAAACGATGGGTTCTCGGTGGTGGCCCCGATGAGGGTTACCACGCCTTGTTCAACGGCGCCGAGTAGAGAGTCTTGCTGGGCCTTGCTAAAGCGGTGTATTTCGTCAATGAAAAGTACAGGGTTAGGGCTGTTGAAGAATTTTTTCTTTTTGGCCTCGTCGATGATTTCGCGAACATCTTTCACGCCGGCATTAATGGCACTGAGCATGAGAAATGGCCGTTCGAGGGTTTGGCCAATGATTTTGGCCAAGGTTGTTTTGCCTACACCTGGTGGGCCCCACAAAATCATAGAAGGGATACGGCCGGCTTGAATAGCCTTCCGAATAACACCGTTTGGCCCAATAAGGTGCTCTTGCCCTACGTAATCATCGAGGGTTTGCGGGCGCATGCGCTCGGCTAAGGGCTGATTCTCGAACATGGTAAAGGGTACTTTTACACAAAAGTACAAAGATTGGAGCTATTGTGTCACCTTGATACATGGGAGTCGCTCCACTGTAAAGTTTCGGTATGATCGTTATCGCTTAAATCCCGGATATAGGAAGAGAAATAATGTTTATTGTTGAACTGCAAGGCTGAAAGCGTGAGCTCAACTTTGAACTCGTGGCCATCTTTATGTTTAGCCTCCATCACAACCCGTTTATTGATGAGGGGCCCATGCCCAGTGCTTAAATATTTGTGCATACCTTTTTGGTGGGCGGTCACAAAGCGTTCGGGTATGATGCAGTTTTCCATTTTCTGGCCGATGACCTCTTCGGGGGCATAGCCAAATATTTGGCTAGCTTTTTTATTCCAGTGGGTAATGGTACCTGTTTCATCGGCGATGATAACGCCGTCGAGGGCACTGTCAATCACGCTGAGTAGCAATAATTCATTGGCCTTACGTTCGAAGTCAAGCGCTTTTTCATCTGAGATATCGGTGAGGGCACCTACGGTACCTACTATTTTGCCTTTGCTATCTACGAATGGTGCAGCATTAATCCTAGCCCACCAGATAGTGCCATCTTTGCGTACTTGTTGAATCTCGTAGGTTTCGGTCACGCCAGCTTTACGGCGCTCAATGGCTTGCATCACAAAGTCGTGGTCATTGACCTGCATGAGCAATTGATAGGCTTTTTGCCCTAGGAGTTCCTCTTGGGTGTAGCCCGAAAGTTCTGTAATCCTATTGTTGGCGAACAATATTATATCGTCAAGGTCGGTCATCAGCAAACCTTCCTTGAGGCTGTTCATTACGTTGAGGTAACGTGTTTGGTTAGTGAGTAGTTCCTTCCGGGTAATGTGGTGCATGTAGGTTTCATGCGATAGTTTTTCATAAGCCAAGGCGCCTTCAATCGAAGTGGTAAACTTATCGATAACTCCCTTTAGCTTCTTGAGCTCTAGCAACGAGAAACCTTCGGCCCTGTTGTAGGTCCAAATTTTTAAAAAACCTACCCTGCCAAGCCTGAAAACGGCGTAGCAGCCTTCGCTAATGCCATCCTCTGCGATAAAGTCTTGAAAATCGGGCTCGCCAGCGTTAACGCTCAACATATCGTTTAGGCGTAGCTTTAAGGCTAGGGGTTGGTCAACACCTAGCTCGGTTTGCAGTACTTTAAAACTGGGTACTGCTTTAACCAGGTAATAGTTTGCTGCATTACGATCAACCAAAAAATCGCCTCTAACCCAAACCGATGCAAACGACAGGTTTTTGCGCTTGATCAGCAAATCCAAAAAATTCATGCAAGCGGTGTCAAGGTCGAGCGAACGGCCAATGGACAAGGATAACTCGTACAACAACGATATATCCCGGGTTATTTTGAGTAGTTCTTGCATGATTAATCGGTGAAAGCAGCTACCACCACCGTACGGTTATAAAATTCTGGAACGCCTTTGCCTTGCGAGGCTATTTCGCCTATCGATAAAATTCCTTCTATCCGGGGGGCTTGGGCACATTGGTCAAAAGCTTCTTGCATGATGCTTACTTCTTGTGTGTAATCAGTTTTCAAGTAAAGCATCCGGGAAATGCAGTCTATGACAAAAACATCCTGAACTTGCTTGTTGTCCTGAAGCGACTGATTAGCTGCCACGGCCGCAGCCTGTATTAGCTTAGTATTTTGCCCACGCATAATACCCATGACAGAGTGTTCGGGTACTTCGCCAATGCAAATCAATTCACCCCGGCTGCCTACAAATAGAGGTTCCCTCACAAGCGGTTCGTCGTATTCTTTGTATAACCCAAATGGGTATGAAGTCGCAACGGTTAAAAAGTCATCGCGTTCTAGGTCTTCGTCAAAATAGTCTTTCACGGCACGTTGGTAAACGTCAAAGGCGTTTTCCCAGTTGATCTCGTAAATAATGTTGCCCATGGTTTTGGTAGCCACCAAGGGGCCTGCGGCATGATCCCAGCCATGTTGAACCCCAATGTTTACATCGGCTTTGATGACACAAATGATAGCGCCACCAGTAACCATCCCTTGGTCGGTAAACAAGCAGCTCGCTTGTTGGAGCGAAATAGAGCCTGCCCCGCCACCCAGGTACGAAAAACTACTGCCGAGGATGTCGTACACTTCTTTCAAGAAGGTGGCTGCGCTTGAACCAAAGCCATCAACGAGGCAAAACAAGCAGCAATCTTCGTCGCTGTTGTGGCTCCGCATAATTAGGTCAGCAGTGTGTTGTGTATCTTGGCGTTTAAGCTGTTTCACAACGATAGGGTCAGTGCTTGATTCAAAGAACCTTAGGATAACGCCCTCATCTGTGTTGCTACCTTCTGCGATCAAGCCAGGGAAAAAACCACCGAAAGCCCTGATTTCTTGATGCCTAAGGGCTTTCAAAAGCTCAGGGATGATATCGGCCGACTGCTCTGCCAAAAAGATACCCACAACCAAGTCGGGGATATTTTGCGCATGCGCCTCAACCTGGGCCATGATGCCCTCTACACTTGCCGATTTTATATACATGCTACAATTACTTTGGGAAAGATAAGTAAAAGTACGTTTTTTAACGTACCGTGTTACATCCCTCCGTTTTTTTAAGCTTAATAATTTTGTTTGCGTCGGCTGTGATGTACTTTTGCAGGCTAATTACCTACAAGTGACTTTTACCGACACGCATACGCACCTTTATTCAAAACAGTTTGACCATGACCGAGACGAGATGCTCCAAAGGGCTATCGACCTTGGCGTAACCCGTTTGCTGCTCCCCAACATCGATGTTGAATCCATCGGGCCAATGTTGGAACTGGAAGCACGGTGGCCTCAAAACTGTTTCCCCATGATGGGCTTGCACCCTTGCCACGTGGAGGCCAATTTTGAAGCGCAGCTTGAGGTTATTTTTGAGTGGCTACACAAACGTCCGTTTTTGGCCGTTGGCGAAATCGGCCTCGATTACTACTGGAGTAAAGATCTTATCCCGCAGCAAAAAGAAGCCTTCAAGCTTCAAACGCTTAAAGCATTGGAACTTGACTTGCCCATCGTAATCCATGCTCGCGACTCGATTGACGACCTGGTAGAGCTGGTTGCTCAACTCCAAAACGGCCAACTCCGTGGGGTGTTCCACTGCTATACCGGCAATGCCAAACAGGCGCAACAAATCATCGACCTGGGTTTTTACCTGGGTATCGGTGGGGTAGTAACCTATAAAAATTCCGACCTTGGCGAGGTGTTGCAAAGTGTTCCCATGGAGCGCCTACTACTCGAAACTGATTCGCCTTACCTAGCACCGGTGCCCCATCGCGGCAAACGCAACGAGAGTGCCTACGTTAAGCATGTGGCCGAGAAACTATCTGAGGTTTACCGCTGTTCCTTGGAGACCATTGCTACACAAACCGAGCTGAATACAAACGCGCTATTCCGCTTGACTTAAATGGTTTTTAGGGCGCCCCAGCTCGCTGCTCGCTCATACCTTGGGGCATACGCCCCTGCGGTACGGCCTGCGGCCACCGAGCCATTTGCAGGAGCAAATGGTTCACTTGCTACAAATGTGCATTAAGCACATTTGTTTTGCTACGCAAACCGCTTCGCTCATACATCGCTGGCGCATTGGCTGGTTCATACTTTCAATACTAAGATTAAACACAACTTACATTATACTTCCATGATTCAACGTCCACAAACCGTATTCTTGATATTGGCTGCCGTGTTGCTGGCCTGTACCTTTGTGTTCAACATTGCCACTGGGGCTACCGTGGCACCTGGTCCATTTACCGATGGCGTCTTGAGCATGTCGGACCATATTTTGTTCCCTGCTTTAGCCGGATTGGGCATTTTGTTTTCGGTAGTAGCCATTGCACTATATCAGAAAAACCAACTTACCTTTCAACGATTGTTGGTACTGATTGCCTTGTTTGCGACCAATGGCTTTATGATTTTTGCCTTAATGACAGCAGCACCTGCTGCAGGAGTGGGTATTGCCCCAGGTATTTTAACGCCTATCGGTGCGGCCATTATGCAATTGCTGGCGATACGTGGTATCCGTAAAGATCAACGCACCTATAAATCTGCGGATAGGATTAGGTAAAATAATTAAGGCGTGCCGGAAATATACAATTTCGACACGCCTTAATTATTTGTAGATATATACTAGCCAATGCCTATACCAACTCCGTTTTCAAGGCTCCTAGCGCTTCTAGGCTAAAGTTGTACACAGAAGTCAATGGAACAACTGTACCTTGTGTTTCGGTCAACTGACGATCTGAAATCCACATGTTACCAATACCGGTGTGGTGGCCCGACTTGATGGCTATGTTGGTAAACACTTGGTCAAAAATGCAGCAATTATGTCCAGCGGCGTTGATAATCGGGGTGTTGGGTTTGATACCCTTGGTGTACTTGGTTTCGATGAAGATGTAGCCAGGCGTGTTTTCGGTTACATTGAACAATTGTTCGTCGTTAACCATCAGGCCGTTCAATAATTCTAAAGCGGCAGTACGTGCGGCTTCATCCTTGTACTTTACCTGCCAGTCGCGGCTCATGAGCGGGAATATCTCGCAGTTTTGCAAACCGATACTGGTCGCAAATTCAGCATGGTTGTTCAAGCGGTAGTAATTCATGCCGCCTTGCGCTTCTTTGTCGGTATACGGTATTTGAGATAGCCCAGAGAGGAGAATCACCAAGGTATCAGGTTCGTTAGCTACTAATTCAAGCACGTTCCCCAGGATGCGGTCATACATTTCGTAGCCGTGGGTCATGGGGTCGTGGTTGGTTTCAATATCGGGGTAGCTGATAGATTTATCAAATTTTTCGCCGTCAAAGGCACGCCAGTAGTGGTGCTGGTAGTGTGCTATAGCGTTGAGGAACAAGGTATAATAGCCAAATTTGGTGGTTTTGAATACACTCTTGAACAACTCTGCCAAGAACATATCGAATACCGAGGCTAATTTCCACTTGGTTTTAGGGTTGAATTTCTGACTAACGAGCTGTTGGCCCATTTGTGCATAAACATGGAGGGGGATGCCAAACTTGAGTCCAACCTGTGCCCCTTTTGCCATGTCGAGCAAGTTTATTTTGCCGGTGGCGTGGCTATTTACACGGTCGTGGATAAGCTGCCAGAAAGGTTTAAGGCTATCTGGGTAAGCCTCGTTGACTTGGGCCCAGGGGTCGGGGAAAAATATACCACCCTTGGTATTGCGGCGCGTAGTGTTCATACTACCCACGATGGCTGACTCGATACCGGCCTCGCTGAGGGCTTCCCAAATTTGGGTATGTTTGAGTTGGTGTACATCGCTGAGGCGGAAAATCTGGTGTTCAGCAAAGGTTTTACCGGTGTGTGCCGTTACCCATTGAATCCATGGTTCGATATGCTCGTAAACCTCCTCGGACGTTGTTTTGAAAAAGGCCCAATCACGGTGAATTTTAGCAAAGTTGGGTAATTTGCCTTGGCGGATCATGGCCTCGATGACCTCGCTTGAGATTTCGTTAAGCTCCAGCTGTACAATCTTGTTGTACTTTTTACGTGGATGGATGGCTTGAACTGACATAATGATGTGTTTATAGTGGGGTGTAAAGCAGAAATAGCGCCGGAGCAACTATAAGGGGTAATACTTGCAGGCCGCTGCGTGAGGTGCCCAGAGGGCGCCGTAGGCGGTGCGCCTTGGCGCACGGAGCGTAGCGAACCCCGGCGGGGACCGACCCCGCGAAGCGGGGGCACGCCCAAAAGAAAAACCCCTGCAAAGTTAAGTCTTTTTTGCAGGGGATGATACCTAATTCAGTGTATTTTAAGCAATTCTAAGCCTTGCCGGTGAGGATTTTTTTCCAGTACAAGCGTGGTAACACTTCCTTTTTAAGCAACCACATCGAGTAGCGTTCTTTGGCCTGGTTGAAAGGGAAAGTCTCGACAGGCTCGTTGTTGTAATCGAATTCGGCCAATACCAATTTATTGTAACCCGTAACGAGTGGGCAAGAGCCGTAACCGTTGTACTGCGCCGTGAGCGCCTGCTTATCGAGGAACGACAGCAGGTTGGCCACCACCACGGGAGCTTGTTTGCGGATGGCTGCACCTGTTTTGGCGTTAGGTGTGTTGGCGGCATCGCCGAGGCTGAAAACGTTGGGGTAGTGGTTGTGCTGGAGGCTGTGTTTGTCAACGTCAATCCAGCCGAGCGGGTGAACCAAAGAGGCAAAAACGCTGACCGATCCTGGTTTATCACCACCCGCACATTGTGCGTTAATTTGGTCTTGATATCCAACGGCCAAGGGGCTTTCGCGAATAAAATCAGGTGCGGATTGTGGCGGCGTAACGTGAATCATGTCGAACTCCTTGGTCACGAGGCTCGAGTTGCCCTCGGCATCGGTTACTTTGAACACAGCCTTCTTGTTGGGGCCATCGATGGTCATGAGGTCGTGTTTGAAATTGAGTTGGATGCCGTAGCGGTCAACTACTTTCAGGAGTGTTTCGGCATATTTTTTTACGCCGAAGATGACACCGCCTGCGCTACAAAACTCAACGTTTGAATCTTTCAGTACGCCATTTTTCCGGAAGCGGTCGGATGCGAGGTACATAATTTTTTGAGGGGCGCCACCACATTTAATAGGCGTACTGGGGTTGGTGAATAGGGCCTTGCCGCCTTTAAAATTTTTAACCAGCTCCCAGGTGTAAGGCGCTAAATCGAAGCGATAGTTAGATGTAACACCGTTTTTGCCGAGGGTTTCGGGTAGGCCCTCGATGAGGTCCCAGTTAAGTTGAATGCCAGGGGCAGCCACTAAAATATCGTAGGTATAGGTGTTGCCAGCAGTGGTGGTGAGTGCGTTATTATCGGGATCGAGGGTATCAACGGCCTCTTTGATCCACTTGGCTTGTTTGGGGATATACTTAGCTTGGTCGTGTTCTGTTTTTTTAATATCGAAAGCTCCGCCGCCCACGAGGGTCCAGGCGGGTTGATAATAATGTTTATCGGAGGGATCGATAATCGCGATATCGAGGTTGGGGCGCTTGATGAGCAGTTGTGCTGCTACAGAAAGGCCAGCGTTACCCGCCCCGATAACTAGAATTTGGTGATGCTTTGACATGTTTAGAATCTTTTTTGGTGTGAGCTAGGATGTTGAAGTTGGTCGCCATGGGATGGAATATTTTACGGATATTTTTAAAAACACAATCCCATGGTATTGCAAAGAGCGCCAAATTCAAACTTTAATTTGGTGACGTTTATCACATAGCTCAAAAAAATCTATTTTGCCTTTTTATAGGAAGACAACAAAAGCGCCATATTGAGGAAAATATTGATGTCTTGGTCGAGTATTGTGGCCTGGGCTTTACCACGGGCCACGTGGAAAAAACCTAATTCTAGCCTAAAATATGGATAAGGTTTATAGGTCGTTGACAGCCCTAGGCGGTTCTGGTCGAACCAGGCTAAGCTTTGTTGATTACTGCGGGCGGCGGCTATAAAGCCCTCGTCGAAAGCGTTGATTTGAAGCTTGTCGTTTAATTTGTAGCTAAGCATGAGCCTGTGCCTAAACCGATGGTTTATGGTTGGGGCCTGCCCAGCACCATTGTCGAATATACGCAGCTCATAACCAGGCCTGTTGCTCCATTCAAATTGGCCAAATTTATGGCTAAAACTTGCGTTAGCGGCGAGGCGGTATTCGTTCTTGCCGGGCTTCAATTCATCGGCGAGGGTATTAACGGGGCTCCAGGCGTGGAACAAGGCAAATGGCGAGATGGCGATGCCCAAGTTGGGCTTAATTTGCCCGTAAACCCAAACCCGTACGGTTTGGGCCAGGTGCTGTGCAAATAAATTGCCCGACTGATTGTAGGGTTTATTTTGTGTACGGTATTGCCCTTCTAGCTCAAGTTTCCAATTTTTGTGCAGCGCTTGGTTGATGCTTAACCTGCCCCAAAAGTTAAAATGCTGCGTTTGTGACATAGAGTTGTTGGCCAACCCGAATACAAAAAACAAAGCGATAAAACAGGTACGCATCTAGGCAAATTGTTTGAATAAGATATAAATGCCCATCACGAGTACAAACCAGCCAAAGCCAACTTTCAAGCTATCTGCTGGTATTCTACGCGACAATATATTGCCCACGAATATACCCACGATGGAAATGGCTGTAAAGATAAGCAGTAATTGCCAGTCGAGCGGTTCGTTGAGTGCATCGCCCAGGAACCCGATAAGCGATTTGGCCGCGATAATCATCAAAGAAGTACCAATGGCAATTTTCATGGGTAGCTTGGCCAAGAACACCAAGGCAGGGATAATCAAAAAGCCGCCGCCTGCGCCCACCATGCCGGTAATTACACCTACCACAGCACCTTCGGCCAAGATAAGCGGGTAGTTAAATGCCTGAGGTTGAGGCGCTTCGTTGGTATTGTTGGTAGCTTTGGCGGGCTTACTGCGAATCATGGAAAAAGATGCAGCAATCATTAAAGCAGCGAAAAGGGCCATGAGTAAAATATCCTTGGTCATGGTAAAATTACCGAGTGTAAATACTTCAGCAGGTATAGCGGGCACCATGAATGCTCGCGTTAGGTAAACGGCAATGATGGAGGGGATACCAAATATAACGGCTGTTTTTACATCAACATCGCCTTGACGGTATTTTTGAATGCCCCCTACAAGGCTCGTGGCCCCAACAACGAATAAAGAATAACCTGTGGCTAGGGAAGCGGGTATTCCCAAGAGGTAAACCAAAACAGGAACGGTAAGGATAGAGCCTCCGCCGCCAATCAAGCCAAGGGCAAGGCCAATGAGCAAGGCCGCTGCGTAGCCGAGTATAATTAGGGTCATGGTATAATTTTGTACAAAAGTGCAGCTAAATTATAGTTAGAACGGTGACACTAATCACCAAACCTTTTTTTGCGGTTTTGATTTTTTGTTTTTTTTGGGGCGTGCCCCTCGCTGCGCTCGGGTCGTGCCCTTCCGGGTGCGCTATACGCTTAGTGCGCTTTGCGCACCGCCGCTGCGCGGCGCCCTCCAGGCCACTCACGCAGGGAGATGTAAAGATATCTTCAACCTAGTATTTTTTTTAAAAAAAATCACATCATGTGACTTAATAAGTACTCGTACATAATTAATCAATTGTAAAAACTTGCCTATTTCTTGGCATACTTCGTTGTAAAAAGCTCGTCGTAGAACCACTACGCCTCATTTTTACGCCTTGTCTGCCAAAAAATAATCGGCGTTTTTAGCTCTCATCAATTATGTACGAGTACTTAATTTGAAATACGGCAAGAAATTTGTAACTTTGTGGTCTGATTTGAAAATCCATTATTCTTTTAAAAACAAACTATTATGAAGAAAATCGTTGCTGCCTTCTTTGCTGTAGCTGCACTCGGTTTAGGTCTTTCTAGCTGTGGTTCAAAAGGTTTGACTGCAGAAGAGATCGAAGCCAAAGCTAACGAGCAGTTCAATGCTCAGAAAGAATCTCTTATTGCTGAAGCTGAAGAAGCTTGTAACCAACAGTTCGACGGTTTGGTAACTGCCGCCCGTGACTCTGTTTTGCAAGCCGCTACTGCTGCCACAGAAACTGAAACCAAATAATTTAACAACCGATTAAAACCAATCATACCATGAAGAAATTCATTCTTGCATTCGGTGTTGCTGCTATCGCAGGTGGTACTTTCCTGATGTCTTTCAGCGAAGGTGAATTGACCGACGAGCAAAAAATTGAACAAGCCCTTACCGCGAAAGTTGACGCTTTGAAAGCTGAGCAAAATGCACTTTGCTTAGAACGCGCTCGCGAAGCTGGTATTACTGCTGGCCAAGACTCTTTGGCTAAATTGGCTGCTATTCCAGCCGCTAGCTCAAAAGGTGTTGCTAAACGCCCAACTAAACCAGCAGCTCCTGCTACACCTAAAGCTCCTGCTACGCCAACTCCACCAAAAGGTGACGGTGGCAAATTGAAAGATAAAGTAGGTGGTGGCACTGAAGACGGTGGCAAATTGAAAGACAAAGTAGGTACTACTCCTGCTGGTAGCGAAAGCACTGGCGGTGGCAAGTTGAAAGACAAACTCAAAGGCGGTAACTAATCATTGCCTTTTTGCCAATATCAAAAGCACGTTAGGTTTTCCTAACGTGCTTTTTTGTTTTCCTTTTACCTGTGTTTATCTAGCATGAAACGCACATTGAAATTTAAAGCGAGTGCTGTATTTCAAATGTTTTTTGGTTTTAGTCGCCAAATAATCCCTTACGGCTAAAACCTCAGCAGAGCGGCTTTTCCACTGTATAGCGCCAGGGATGGTAGCGGGCGCCGAAGGCGCTCCCGTAGCGCGTAGCGCAAGGGACAAGCTTGCGCAGCCGCGCACAGCCCGACGGCGCATCGCGCCGGGGCGCCCTATAAAAAATATTAAAGGTTCTCAACCGAGTGCAGTTGGCTAACTCTGCCATATACATAGCCCATAAATAATGAGCAAAAAAATAGCGCCCCCGGTTAAAAACCAAGGGCGCTAGAGGAAAATTAACCTAGGTTAATCTTAGCTTTTTGAACCAGAGACAGCGTAAACGCAAACTTCAGGAACTGAAGGATCGTCTTCGTTGATAGTGAAGGTGATGTTGTTGCCAGAGATAGTACCTTGGCCAGTGTAAGTGAAACCACCAACTGTTTGGCTAGTGATGGTGAATGCGTTACCGTCAACGGTGGCATTCAATACCAATACACCAGCAACAGTGATAGCGATACGGTCAACACCAGCAGCTGAAGTAGCGATAGTCATTGGAGTACCAGCGTCAAGTGTACCGTTACCAGTTACACCACAAGTGATAGTACCAGAAATAGTGTAAGCACCCAAGAATTTGGTACGCTCTTCAACATTACAAACACCGTCAGTGCCTGTTTCATAACCAGCGTCACAAAGACATGCACCAGTTACACCATCACATGTACCGTTTACACAGTCCACGTCTTTACAAGGATCATCAACACAAGAGTAAAGGCCCATGGCACCTACTGCAAGCAAACTTAATACTAGCTTTTTCATAAGAATTGGCGGTTTTGAGTTTAATTAAATAAAAGAAAAATGATAAGTTAAATTGTATTCAGTTCTCACCACAAAGTTACGAACTGTTTTGGATTCTCGCGAGAATTATCAAATAATGTGCCATGGCTTGTATGGCTCAACCTAAACGCAAATAAATGGACGAACGTTGGGCTTTAAAGTAACACGAACGCTAAGTATTCATCATTCATTGTTCATCATTAAACATGGTATTTCTCGATGTAGCTCGTTACCAGCTCATCTACGATGTCGCGGATACGGGCTTTCTCCTTTTCTGCGATTTGGCGCAAGCGCTCAATTTTTTCCTTGTCAAAGACAAAGGTTACCCTTTTGGTCACTTGGTCTTCACTCGCCGTACCGCTTTCCAATGTATTCCTGATGAGCTGGTCCAAGCCAATTTCAGGTTTTTTACGCGTGCTACGCGTATTGTCCGATTTCTTATCCCCCTTGATTTCTTGCGCTTTGCGGTCGATAGAATCTTGGATAGTTTCTTGGAAAAAAGCCTCCAGGTCGCTTGAAAACGATTTGCCGCTCGCCTTTTTCTTTTTGCCTTTACCCTGCTCTTCTTGGGCAGGCGCAGTGGGCTGCTCCTCGGGCAAGTCGCCGAACAGCGTTTGCTGGATCATGTCTTCCAGCCCTTCTGCGAATGATTTTTTGTACTTGGCCATGTGTTTAATTTGTGTTGGCGGGGCAGGTATTAAGCTTCACTTTCTACGCTTGAGCGCTCCAGTATTTCCTTACAAAGGTTTAGATAGTCTTCTGCACCTGGGCTTGCTTTACTGTAGCTGAAAATATCTTGGCGTGCAGCAGGGGCCTCGGCCAGCGAAACGTTGTCTCGGATATTCGTTTGGAACATCTTCTCGCCAAAGTATTTCTGGATGGTTTGCAAAACATCACGGTTCAGTACTTTGCGGTGATCGTACATCGTGGCAATAACGCCACCGATGCTTAATTTCTTGTTCAAGCGGAAACGTACTTTGTCAATTACCTGTACAATTTTCACGAGGCCTTGGGTTGCCAAAAACTCTGTTTGCAAGGGTATAACTACGTAGTTGCTTGCTGCTAAAGCATTCAAGGTCAACAAGCCAAGCGATGGTGGGCAGTCGATAATCACAAAATCGTAATCGTGTTCAACGGGGTCAATCAGCTCCTTCAAGATATACTCTCGGCCAGCCTCGTTGATGAGCTCCATTTCAGCACTTGATAAATCGAGTGTCGAGATTACCACATCTAAACCGGGTTTGTAGGTGAATGGTTCCAAGCCCGATTCGCCTTTGAAACTCTCATAAATAGAGATTTTCTGGCGTGGGATACCTAGCGAAATCGTTAAATTAGCCTGAGGGTCAAGGTCTATTAAAAGTACACGCTTGCCCAATTCTACCAGCCCTGCGCCAATATTGATGGCCGAGGTGGTTTTACCTACCCCTCCTTTATGGTTCAAAAGGGATATTACTACGCCCATAGTTTTGATTTTGTTTACAGTTTGTTTGCAAAGATACGGCTTTTATGAATAAAGTGCCCGAGTGAAATTATTAGTAGATAAAAACGCCGCAGATTTTCTGGCAGACAAGGCTTAAAAATAAGACGTAGTGGGGCCTACGGCGCAGTTTTTAAAACGAAGTATGCCTGGAAATATGCAAGTTTTTGCTAATACATGATTTTACTCGGGCACTTAAGTCTTTACATCAAACCCAAAATGGCATCGGCAATATCCTGCGCTACCTGGGTTTTGCTCCTGAGCTCGTAAGCCTTTATATTTTTTTGCCGATCAATTATAGTTACTTTATTAGTATCGTGTCCAAAGCCTGCGCCTTTATCTTGCAAGGAATTGAGCACAATCAAGTCGAGATTTTTCTTTTCCAATTTACCGAGGGCATGCTCCAACTCATTATTGGTTTCCAAGGCAAAGCCTACCATGATTTGGCCCGGGCGCTTTAATGCTCCAAGCGATTGGGCAATATCCACGGTTTTAATTAGCGGGATTGAAAACTCGTCGTCGTTTTTCTTAATCTTTTCGCTGGCTACATGCTTCGGTGTATAATCCGCAACGGCTGCCGATAATATGACAATATCGGCCGAGTTGAAATTTTGCACACAAGCCTCGTACATTTCTGCTGCGGTTTCAACGGCAACAGTTTGTACCCGCTGCTGTGATGCCTTTATATGGGTTGGGCCTGTAACCAAGGTAACCTCTGCACCCATACTAGCCAAAGTATCGGCAATGGCGGTACCCATTTTACCTGTAGAGCGGTTGCCAATAAAACGTACTGGATCAATCGGTTCGTAGGTAGGGCCGCTGGTAATCAATACTTTTTTACCTTTCAGCTGCAATGGTTTGCCTTCAAAGAAATTAGCCAAATAAGCCACAATATTTTCGGGTTCGGCTAGCCGGCCTTTACCACTCAAGCCTGAAGCCAACTCGCCATCTTCCACGGGGATAATGTGGTTGCCCCAAGCTTCAAGCCTAGCCACGTTCTGCTGGGTAGACGGGTGCGCCCACATGTCGAGGTCCATGGCAGGTGCAATGAACACGGGGCAACGGGCCGACAAATAACAGGCCGTTATAATATTGTCGCAAATACCATTGGCCATCCGGGCAATCGTGTTGGCAGTAGCCGGTGCAACCAGCATGGCATCGGCCCAAAGGCCTAATTCCACGTGGTTATTCCAGTCGTGCTCCCCAACTACATCGGTGAATACAGGATTCTTAGATAAGGTTGACAAGCTCAACGGCGTGATGAACTTACTGGCGGCAGGGGTCATCAATACCTTTACCTCGGCACCCAACTTGACCAGTAGGCGCGTTAAAAAAGCCGCTTTATAGGCGGCTATACTGCCCGAGATACCGAGCAGGATTTTTTTACCAGCAAGTGCCGAAGCATCCATATTGCTTTGTATTAAGCGCTAAGAATTATACAGCGGCGTCCTCTTCGCTTTTCGCTTCGATTTCTGTGTAGCGGGAGTATACATTTTCTTTCATGTACTCGCTAAACGCAATCAACGCGGGGTTTGGAAGCCTTTCGTAAAAACGAGAAATTTCGATTTGCTCTTTGTTCTCGTGTACTTCCTCAAGGTTATCTGTACCAGAGGCGAACTCTTCCAACTTGGCATGAAGCTCTTGTTTAAGCTCTGTTCCAATTTGGTTAGCACGGCGCGAGATAATAGCCAAACTCTCGTAAATGTTGTGCGTTTTAGCTGTTACAGCGTGAATGTCACGTGCCTCGATGTTCGGCTCAATACCTTGAGCTTTCTTTTTGATGTTGCTCATACTTTAGTAGTAATTAGCGTTAAAAATACCTGAATTATATATTGAGTTTCTTCAATTTTGCTTTTGCAGCCTCGTTCAGCGACTTAGCCTCATCGGCGTATTTACTGCCTGGATAGCGTTCTACAAAATCGGTGTAAAAGCTTTGCACCTCGGTTAAACGTTCAATTTGTTTAGAAGTTATACTGTTGAGGGCCAACTTGTAGTTCGATTTTATAATCATGAAGCGAATCAGCTCGCCGTTGTCGGTGTCAGAGTAGTCATTCAGCAAGTTCTGGAACGAATACACTGCCGACTTATAATCGCCTAGCCTGTAGTATAAGTTAGCTGATTCGTAGGCTTTTTGTTCTAGCTTGCGGCGCATCTGGTCAATCAAGTTGTTGCATTCCGCTACTTTAGGGCTATTAGGGTAGCTGTTCGCAAAGGTCTGGAAACCATCTATAGCCTTTTCGGTATCGCCCTGGTCTAAACGGTACACTGCTGATAAACGGTAATGCGAGTAGGCCGTCATGAAAATTGCTTCTTCCGTGCGCTTACTATTGGGGTAAGTAGCACTAAACTGCTTGAAATAATACGACGCGAAGTTGTAGTTTTTCTGGTGGTAGTGCGTGTATGCATAAATAAAGTACAAACGCTCGCCAATCGTGTCAGTCTTGAGGATGGGCAGAATGTCCTCCAGCAAGTATTGTGCTTTCTGGTATTCGGCCTCCTCGTAATAAGCCAAAGCAGCTTGCAAACGTGTCTGTACATTGGGCTCGCGCCTTACCTTTTCAAATTGGTCGGAGCAAGCCATCCAGCTCAAAGCTGTTGAAACTAAAACGAGTATAAATACGATTCTGCGCATAGGGCGCAAAAGTACGATTTTTTTCATAGTTATTTTATTGTCTTACAGTTTTATCCAAAAAAGTCATTTCATCGTTTTCTCCTTTCTTCATTTATTCTTTTTTTGGCGCTGCGCCGCTACGCGCCGCCGGCGTGCTCCGGGCTCGCTGTTCGCTCGGTGCCTAGCGGCACCAGCCGCTGCGCGGCTGCCCTCTGCATGCCTAGCGCAATTAACCGCACTGCCAAGCACAACAAACAACGAACGCTGTATGCTTTAGGTTGGGGCAGGGGAGGGCTTAGGCCAAGGGGGGTATTATGCTATCTAATACAAAGAGTTTTAAAATATCTTTTGCATATAAATTTGGTGACGTTAAATTATTTTTATTTCTTTGCCTTGTGCTATAGCAAACATGTTGCGCTATAGTCTTGACATAATCATTTTAGTTAAGTGCAATTAATATAAGATGAACGAAACTGCTGCATTGGTACGTTGCCTTCGCAAAACCGAGCTCGTATACCTAAAAAGGTACTTGTACATTACATCCCCCGCTAAAAACCAGCTTGCCCTCAAGTTGGTCAAATTGATCCTTACTACTCCAGGCCCTATCACCGAGAAGGAGGCCGCTGAACACCTCTATGGCGCCCCGCCCGACAGCCGAATGTCGCACCTCAAAAAACGCATTCGCAACGCCGTGTTCAAAACCTTCTTGCTACAAGAACCGGAACAGGTTTTTCACTCTGCTTATTCGCAGAACCTGTTCCGGTCGATGTTGAATGTTTTAAATATAGAAGTGATTGGGACTCGCGGATTAAGAATAGACTTGCTGCAGAATTTAATTAAGGAAGCAAAATTATTTGCAGAACAGAATGATCACTTAGTTTTTTATGCACTCCTCGCATCTAAGGAGTGCGACATCCAACCTTCGGTTCCATATGATTATACAGGAGAGTTATTTATAAATGATATAAGTAAAGCTCTCGACGACTATAAAATTTATGCCATTAGTAAAGTGTTTTATGGGGAATTACTGCTCAAGCTGAGATATAAGAAATCATGGAGCAAGGAAGAGCTATCCTTGCTGAATATGCGCAAGGTGGAGCTTGACCAATTATCCCTTATTAGTGGTTCCGTGCATTTTAAAATGATTTATAATGCTTATAGCACATATTATTCTATCCATATTAAAGACTATGAGCAGGCCGAGGAATATGTCAATGTTCTAATCGAGACGATTTCTCAAAATAAATCGAAAACTATAAAAGATATAGAAAGAGTAGCTCTTGCTCTTTCCGTAAAAATTAAGGTTCACAAGTCCAAATATAATGAAGCAATTGAATTGGTTAATCAGCTATTGGATACATACAGAACTAAAACTTTATATGACCACCTAATATGTCTAGAGCTAAAACTTGTAGTACTAATAAACAACGCTTCGATTATACCAGCAATGGAACTGATTGACGAAATTAAGATGCACCCCTACTATTTAAAGAATCGCCTTTTTATTGGTCACGTGCAACTTTATCAATCCACATTATTATTCTTACAAAACAAGAAAAAGGAGAGCGTCGTACTACTAAGGCAAAACAGCAACTTATCCGAAGACAAAGAAGGGTGGTTTCTGGGTATCAAAATCTTAGACATTATCATAGCATTAGATGATAAAGATATCGATAGCGTTGATTATCAATACAAAGCTACTAGAGCCCAGCTCCAGCGGTACCCCAATGCAAATGCAGCGCGTTTAAAACTGATCCTTAAGATCGTTCAAGCTTTCATAAAAACCCGCAACCATAGTCTTGCTGCCGCAATGGCAGAAGCAGAGCTGAGGCTACTTTACGCGGGGCAAAACGAATTCTACTGGGACCCATACGGGTTTGAAACTATCCGCTTTGATACCTGGTACTTATCCAAAGCCACAAAGTTTAAGCCCGACTGGCTTATCGGGCCCAACACCGAAACTCCATAAAAAGCCGAGGGCCGATTCACCATTGTGACCGGCCCCAAGGCTGTTATCCCCCCAAATAAATCTTAAGTACCTTCTCCAACTCCAATGACTTTCAAGCCATTGGAATTTCCCCCCTTTATTGAAAGCTGCTGTACGCCTGATAATACTTCAATCTTTGTTTTAACTTGGAACGCATCCAAATTTAGTTTGCTAGTCGTCATACGAATCTTGTTTTGTGGTAAAGTGTGGCTTGTTTCGTAAAACAAAGATGGGGCACACCGCTCCCTAAAACAACTTAGATTCGACTAACTTTTGACAAAGATATAAACTAATTTCAATATGTAAACAATTGATTATAAAAAAAATAAAATATTTTTTTTATATCTTTTTTGACAATTTGAAATAGTCAAAACAAAATCAGGGCTTGGTTTATTTGGTGCAAAACACCGTAAACCAAGCCTTTTATGCTACTTTTGGGTTATATAAAGGCAATATACTTTCATGCGGTGTGTGCCGCTTCTGCATATACCTTTATTGACTGGTACAAAGATTTAACTTTATATATTCCTATTAATGCAGAATAATACCTACTTTTGAATATTAAAAGAAGGTATTATTATTTGCAAATACATAATATTCAGTTAATTAAGTTATAATTATGAATATTATTTTGACAATGTAGTATATGAAATCACTCACTGCAATCATCAAAAAACTACGGAAAGGGGAAGTTCGACTCTTACGCCGTTACCTAAAAGCTGCCGGTAGCGGCGATTCCGCACAGCGCTACAAGTTACTTTTGCTCATTTTGCGCTCTGAGCAAACGCTTTCCGACGAGGAAGCCTGCTATGCCCTATACAAGGAGAAACCAAATTCGGCCTTTTCTCACCTCAAAAAGAGATTAAAGGATGATGCGCTTGATACTATTTTAATGCAAAAAAGGGAATATACCTTTGTTTCGGCTTATTCTCAGTCTTACTTATATTGCCTCTCTAGTTTATATAAGGCTGTTGTGCTGAGAAAGAGGGGGCTACCAAATGAGGCTATTCTTTGTCTAGAAGAAATTTATAAAATCTGTTTAAAATACGAATTTTATACAATATTACACGAAGTCAGAAATATGCTCAGTGAAATTAAAGGTCTAACTCTTGGAGCTAAATTTGTATTGTATTATACCGAAAATTTAGAAACAGAGGCTGACGAAATAAAACGAACTGGCGTTGCGAAAAAATATTACAATATATTGATGAATGAGATGAAATTTAAAGCAAGTGCAAAAAATAAATTTGCTCCCCAGGGTGAACTGTTCCGCCAAGAATTGGAATCTTATTATCAACATTCAAACAGTATCTCTTTTAAGCAATTATATTATTTATACTCTACGTATTATTATTACGAAATTATAAAAAATCTTGATTTGGCTGAAGTGTATATACAGAAAGTAATAGAATTAGACAATCGTTACCATGGCTTAACTATTGGAAGTATCAGGCAGGTAGCACTTTCGTTGTTAGCGGTCATCGGCTTAGGAAAAAAAGAATTTGCAAGTGCAAAAGAAGCGGTAGTAGAGCTATTGGTAAATCTGTCTCCAACCGGATTTGATATGCTTACTGTATTAGAAATACAATTTATCATCCACCTACGCTTGCCTGACTACCCCGCCGCCCAAGCCAGCATTGATCAAGCTCGGGCACACCCGCTATTTATGAAAAACAAACTCATGGCGGGGCATTTTGAGCTATACCAAGCCTATTTATATTATAGCCAAGGCAATCTGAAACTTGCTGGTGAATCGCTGCGGAAAAACAACTTGTTGGCGGAAGACCGTGAAGGCTGGTTCTTGGGTATGCGTATACTGGAGCTCATGATGTATATAGATGAGGATGACTTCGATGGTTTAGATTACGGCATCAAGAGTTTCAGGCAATTCCTGCAAAAATATAAAGACGCCAACAACGCTCGCTCCAAGCATATACTCAAGATTGCATTGGCCTACTACCGCAGCAACAGTTACGATGAAGCCGCCGAAAAAGCAAAGTCGTCTTTGCTGGCATTACACCAAGGCAAAGACGACTTGTATTGGGAGCCGCGCAGTTTTGAAGTTATTCGCTTCGACGAGTGGTTCTTAAAACGAACGAGCCCACGCTTTATACTCGAAACAGATATTACAGATGAAGCAGTGGATGACTAGTTGCCTAGCATTACAGGCATAACCAACATCAACAAGTTTTCACCGTCTACTTGTTCTTGTGGCAGGATTATACCCGCACGGCTTGGGGTAGACATTTCGAGCGAAATCTGGTCGGTTTCCAACACGCCCAACATCTCGGCCATAAACTTGGCGTTAAAGCCAATAGTCAACTCGCTTGCACCTTCAAAGCTACATGGCAGCTGCTCGGTAGCGGCGTTAGAGAAATCCAAGTCTTGGGCTTCTACCGTTAAGTTGCTATCGGTAATGTTGAGCACCACCTGGTTGGTTGTTTTATTGGCGTAAATGGCGATACGTTTCAGTGAGTTCTGGAAATCAGAACGGGTAATCGACATTTTATTGGGGTTGTCGGTAGGGATAACCGCGTTGTAATCAGGGTAACGGGCGTCTACCATGCGGCATACCAGCTTGATGCTTTCATACTCGAAGAACGCATTTGATTTATTAAACGACATGCGAACCTTCTCATCGCCACCTGGCAAAGCATTCTTCAATAAGTTGAGGGCTTTTTTAGGCAAGATGAACGATGTTGAAACGTTCGACTCAACATGTTTGTCGAAGGTATAACGAACCAACTTGTGGGCATCAGTGGCCACGAAGGTGATACTATTAAAGTCAATCTGGAAGAAAACACCAGTCATGGCCAAGCGCAATTCGTCAGAGCTAGTAGCAAACAATGTTTTCACCACACCTTTGTGTAAAATGCGTGCGGGTAGGTCAACGGTATCCACATCTTCAGCCATGGGGATTTTGGGGAAATCATCGCCGCTCTCGCCGGAAAGTTTGTACTTACCGTAAGCCGAGGTGATTTCAACACCGAAATTGTCCATGTCCACGGTGAAGGTAAGTGGCTGAACCGGCAGTGCCTTCAAGGTATCCTGCAAGATTTTAGCTGGGATAGCCACGCTGCCATCGGCATCGGCGTTAACTTCAAGGTCGAGGCTGATGGTTGTCTCTAAATCCGTGGCTGCAATGTGTAGTCTGTTTCCTTTTACGGTAAATAAAAAGTCTTCCAGAATAGGCAAAACTGGGTTCGAGGCGATTGCACCACCAACGATGTTCAACCGGTCTCTCAATATGTCAGAAGAAACAGAAAATTTCATAAAAACGGCTTTTATAGTTTATATTCTAGTTGCAAAGCTAAAAAAAAATTGGCGGACGCGGGCTAAAGAATCCCGCTAAATTTATCTGCGTGAGCGATGCGGCGCAGTGGCGCGTAGCGCCAGACCCGCAGGGGCCGAGCGAATAGCGAACCACGAAGTGCTCCGCAAAGGAACGTAGTGACTGCGCGAACTGCGAAGCGTAGCGACACGAAAGCCCCACGGTGCTAGCACCGTGGGGCTTGAGGGGCACGCCCAAAAAAGAAACATCAAAAATTATTTCTTCTTCTGGCCCCAGTCGAAATCGTTGAGGAAGGCCGTGGTAAAATTACCCTTGCAGAACTCCTCGTTCTCGAATAATTTCTGGTGGAATGGCACCGTGGTTTTTACACCTTCCACGATAAACTCGTCGAGGGCGCGTTTCATCTTCTCGATACACTCCTCGCGGGTTTGCGCACGGCAAATTACCTTGGCAATCATCGAGTCGTAGTACGGCGGGATGGTATAACCAGAGTACACATGGGTATCTACACGCACGCCATGGCCCTTAGGGCTGTGGAATGAAGTGATGGCGCCGGGTGACGGACGGAAATCGTTCATCGGGTCCTCTGCGTTGATACGGCACTCGATAGCGTGTAAAATCGGGAAGTAGTTCTTGCCCGAGATTGGCTCGCCAGCGGCTATTTTGATTTGCTCTTTGATCAGGTCAAAGTCGATAACTTCTTCTGTTACAGTATGTTCCACCTGGATACGGGTGTTCATCTCCATGAAGTAAAAGTTGCGGTACTTATCCACGAGGAACTCGATGGTACCCACACCTTCATATTTGATAGAAGATGCTGCCTTGATGGCTGCCTCGCCCATACGCTGACGCAAATCGTCATCGAGGAATGGAGACGGAGACTCTTCAACCAGTTTCTGGTGGCGGCGTTGGATAGAACAATCGCGCTCAGAAAGGTGGCACACCTTACCGTACTGGTCGCCAGCAATCTGGAACTCAATATGGCGAGGTTCTTCCACGAATTTCTCCACGTAGATACCATCGTTGGCAAAAGCGGCTTTGGCTTCTGTCTTCGCGGCATTCCAAGCGTTTTCAAACTCTTCGTCTTTCCAAACGATACGCATGCCACGGCCACCACCACCGGCGGTAGCTTTCAGGATAACGGGGTAGCCGATATCCTTGGCTATTTTAAGGCCGCTTTTGAGGTCTTTCAGCAAACCGTCAGAACCCGGAACAACAGGTACACCTGCTTTGATCATGGTTTCCTTGGCGGTGATTTTGTCGCCCATCTTGCGGATCATATCGGGGGTTGGCCCGATAAATTTAACGCCGTACTGGGTAACAATCTCGGCAAAGCCTGCGTTTTCGGCCAAGAAACCGTATCCTGGGTGTACGGCATCGGCGTTGGTAATTTCAACGGCGGCCATGATGCGCGGGATGTTGAGGTACGACTCGGAGCTTGCGGGCGGACCAATACATACAGCCTCATCGGCAAAACGCACGTGCAAACTGTCGCGGTCGGCCGTTGAATAAACGGCAACGGTTTTGATACCCATCTCGCGGCAGGTTCTAATCACGCGGAGGGCTATCTCACCACGGTTGGCAATGAGTATTTTCTTGAACATGGGCGTTCTTTTTTTAAGGTTAGGGCTCCAGCGTTGATTAACCTTGTGGGTCGATAAGCAACAATGGCTGATCGTACTCTACCGGGCTAGCATCGTCGGCCAATACTTTTACCACGCGGCCTGAAACTTCTGATTCAACTTCGTTGAACAGTTTCATCGCTTCGATGATACAAACCGGTTGGCCTACAGTTACCATGTCGCCTACTTGTACGTAAGCATCTTTACCTGGCGATGGTGAACGGTAGAACGTTCCAACCATAGGCGATTTGATGGTGATGTAATTGGCGTTTTCCGCTGCTGGTGCGGCTGGTGCTACTGGTGCGGCCGGGGCGGCAGGAGCAACTGGTGCTGCTGCAACCGGTGCTGCAACTGGTGCAGGAGCCGAGTACGACATCATCTGCGGGGCAGCTTGCTGATAAACGGTTTCAGGCTGGTTCATCGCCTCGGCATAAGCCTTGGAACGAATCACCAAGCGAATGTCATCATTCTCGAGTTTGAACTCGCTGATTTCAGTTTCACTGATGAGCTTCACCAGTTCTTTCAGGGATTTGAAATCCATGTCCATAGGTTATTTTTTTTGGCGTTCTAGGTATTCTCCTGTTGTGGTGTCAATCTTGATAATATCACCTTCCTTGATGAAAAGTGGTACGCGAACTGTTGCGCCGGTTTCAACCGTTGCAGGGGTCAAGGTGTTGGTGGCGGTATCGCCTTTTACACCGGGCTCTACATAGGTTACTTCCAACAACAACTGTTGTGGCATTTCAGCTGCAAGCGGGCGCTCGGTGGCGCTGTGGAAAATCACGTACACCAAAGTACCCTCTTTCAAAAACTGTGGGGCATCCAACATGTGCTCAGGCAAGGTAATTTGCTCGTAGTCTTCAATGTTCATGAAGTTAAGCTGGTCGCCATCGCTGTACAGGTATGAAAACTGGCGGCGCTCAATCTTTACCTCGTCAACCTTGTGGCCAGCAGGGAAAGTATGGTCAAGCACCTTACCGTTGGTGATACTCTTCAACTTGGTACGCACGAAAGCATTGCCTTTTCCAGGTTTTACGTGCTGGAATTCTTTCACAACGAAAATATCGTTGCTATGTTCTATACACATGCCATTCTTAATGTCTGACGTCGTTGCCATAAAAGGGTTTTGATAAAAAATTTATGATACAATGAAATGTTTATGCCTTCAATTCTCGGGTAAAGGTAACGCAAAATTGCTTGGAGGCCAAATATAAGCCCTTCAAAAACAATTTTACCTCAGCACTTGGCTTAATAAGCCCAACGCAACATCACACTTCCCCAGGTAAACCCACCACCAAAAGCAGTCAGCAGGATGGTGTCGCCTTTTTTGAACTTATCTTCCCACTCCCACAAACACAGCGGGATGGTACCGTTGGTCGTATTGCCGTATTTCTGGATGTTCACAATCACTTTTTCCGATGGGAAATCACCCATAGAGGCTACCGAGTCAATAATACGCCTGTTGGCTTGATGCGGGATTACCCAGTCAACCTGCTCAACACTCAAATTATTGCGCTGCATCACCGTTTTAAGGGTATCAACCATGCCTTTAACGGCCCATTTAAACACTACCTGACCTTCCTGAAACACGAAGTGCTCTTTGTTGTCTACGGTCAAATGGCTAGCCGGGGATACTGAACCACCTGCTTTTACATTTAGGTATTCGCAGCCAACACCGTCGCTTTTGTGCTCGGCATCGATAAAGCCAAGGCCTTCAGTGTTGGGCTCTAGCAATACTGCGCCACAACCGTCGCCAAAGATGATACAGGTGCGGCGGTCGGTATAATCAATGATCGACGACATTTTGTCGACGCCAACCACCAAAACTTTTTTGTGCGAACCTGATTCTACAAACTTGGCACCTACGGTTAAACCGTAGATAAATCCTGAACAAGCCGCGTTCAAATCAAAGTGAAACGCATTTTTAGCCCCAATTTTATGGGCCAAAATATTAGCCGTAGCCGGAACAGGCATATCGGGCGTAGCCGTGCAAACAATAATCATATCTAGCTCGTCAGCGCCGATACCACGTTTTTCAAGCAAGCCCAACACGGCAGGAACCGCAATGTCGGACGAACCAGTTCCAGGCTCTTTCATAATGCGGCGCTCACTGATACCAGTACGCGATAAAATCCATTCGTCGTTGGTCTCGACCATCTTTTCAAGGTCGGCATTGGTGAGCTTATGTTCTGGAACCCAGCCGTTTACGGCGGTGATGGCTGCGTGGATTTGCTTCATATTGCAGGCTTTAATGATGGGTGTATGGCCCAGTATTTCATGATACCGGGCTGCAAAGTTGGTATATTTTTATGAAATCCCGCTGCTTTACCCGCCTAAATTGTGCCGCGGTAGCCCAATTCATGCTTCTAGGTTCCTAGTTGATGTGTTTTTGGGGCGCCCCGGCGCTGCGCGCCGTCGGCGTGCTCCGGGGTTCGCTAATCGCTCCGTGCTGCGCACCAGCGCCTACGGCGCTGCCCTACGCATGCCTGGCGCGACGGCAGTGCCTTACTGCAATAGCGCCGCCTCTTTGTACAGCACGCTGATGACAGTTTGCCCAACCGCTTCGAGGGTATTTTTGCTGATGATCGACATGTTGTCGTTCAAGGTGTGCCAGTGCGGGCCAAATGTTCTTTGTCCGCCAGGCAAGTTGATGATGTCGATGGTTTTGGTTCCGTTCAGCAGGTTTACGTACACGTGATCGTCGATGATAGGGTTAACGTTCACATTTTGGAAATAACCGCTAAACCCAAGGATAGAGGCTTCTTGCCAAACGCGCTCCACGAGGTATTCGTTGTGGTTGCGCGAAAACTCTTCTTTCGGAAAACGAGCATCCTTGGCACCTACCATGTCGAGCAAAATACCCCAGCGGGCTTTATAGCCCGGCACGTGTGGGTTGCGTGCCCAGTACTGCGAACCTAGGCACCAGGTATCGTTGCGCTGGTTGTACGACACCACGGAGCTTTGCTCGCCGTAATCTTCTGCGTCAAAAAGGATGAGGTCAACACCTACATTGGCCATGATTGGGTTGGCTTGTAGTAGTCGGGCTATTTCTAGCAATACGCCAACACCGCTACCGCCATCGTCGGCACCTATAACGGGTTGTTTCTGCTTTGCGGGGTCAGTTTCCTCGTCGGCAACGTGGCGGGTATCCCAGTGCGCGCAGAGCATGAAACGGTTTGTAGCCTCGGGGTTATACTGCGCGATGATGTTTTTCACGTTCAACAGCTCGCCGGTGTACGCTTTGATTTGAGTATTTTGCTCAATCACGGTGGCACCTAAACCTTTCAAGGTATCAACTAGCCAAGCACCACAGGCATCGTGGGCAGGGGTATTGGGTTTCCTTGGGCCAAAGCTTACTTGTTTCTCGATGTAAGCAAAAGCATTCGCAGGGTTAAAGTCAGGGACCTTCACATCTACTTGTTGGAGTGTATCCGACTGTGGTGGTTGCGGTGCAGGCTTACCTTTGAATAGATATGGGGCCAAATAGGACAAAACCATGGCCAACAATACCAAAATAATAAGTGGACCAGCGTATTTGCGAATGTTCTGCATTGGATTAAATTTGTGTGCAAAGATAAGGAATGGCGCTGAAATGGCCATCGGTTTTTAAAATTAACCCCACCCCTTGCGTGAGCGCAATGCCATTAAGCGTTAATTTTTCTCGAATTTATAACCACCCCGTCTGCGCTACAAGGTGTAAAACACCCTGTGCGCATCCACCCCTCCTTGAAAAGGAGGGGAACTTGGCTTGTTCTTTTAAATATCTGTAAATCAAATATTTATAGCAAGGCATGAGCTCCCCTCCTTTTCAAGGAGGGGTGGATGCAAGCGGAACGCAAAGCGTGTAGCGCAGCAGACGGGGTGGTTACTTTGGCCGAAAAATGCTGAAAAACAAACAAAATAATTAACACTTAATGGCATTGTGCGTGAGCGATGCGGAGGGGTGGCGCAACGCGCCAGACCAAGCCCGAAGGGCGCAGGGCCGAGCGAACAGCGAGCCCCGCAGCGTAGCGACCCAAGCCTGCTAGGCCGCCCGATTTGGGCGGCTTCAAGGGCGAGGGGCACGCCCAAATTAATGTGCTAATGCATTAATGTGCTGAGGTGCTGATGGAAAAGCTATAAACAAGCCTAGGCCTCGTCGAGTAAGATTTTCAAGATGCTACTGGCCGCTTGCGATATCACCGTGCCCGGGCCGAATACCGCTGCCACGCCGGCATCGAACAGGTAATCGTAGTCTTGCGCAGGGATGACACCGCCGGCCACCACGAGAATATCGGGCCGACCAATAGCCGCCAGCGCCTCGATAACCTGCGGTACCAAGGTTTTGTGCCCGCCCGCCAAAGAGGATACCCCGAGGATATGCACATCGTTCTCGGCTGCTTGCTTGGCCGCCTCTTGCGGGGTTTGGAACAAAGGCCCCATATCGACGTCGAAACCGAGGTCGGCAAAACTGGTGGCGATAACCTTGGCCCCACGGTCGTGACCATCTTGACCCAACTTGGCCACGAGGATACGCGGCCTGCGGCCCTCTTGCTGCGCAAATGTATCGGCCAGCGCACGGGCCTCTTGGAATGCTGGATTGTGCATAGACTCACTAGAATAAACGCCTGATATAGAACGTTGTGTGGCTTGGTACCTGCCGTACACCTGCTCCATGGCGAATGAAATCTCGCCGAGTGTAGCGCGGAGTAAAGCTGCCTCTACGGCCAGCTCAAGGAGGTTGCCCTGGCCTGTTTTGGCGCTCTCGGTGATGCGGGCCAAGATGTTTTGCACGGCTTGTTGGTCGCGGCTGGCCTTGATGCGGTTAAGGCGCTCGATTTGCGAGAGGCGCACGGCCGTGTTGTCCACCTCCAGAATGTCAATATCCTGCTCGTCGTCTGGGCGGAAAATATTGAGGCCCACGATGTACTCGCGGCCACTGTCGATGCGGGCTTGCTTGCGGGCCGCCGCTTCCTCGATACGCATTTTGGGTAGGCCAGTTTCGATGGCCTTGGCCATGCCGCCTAGGGCTTCAACCTCCTGGATATGCGCCCAAGCCTTGTGCAAGAGCTGGTGCGTGAGGTACTCCACGTGTTTTGAACCCGCCCAAGGGTCGATGGCCTTGGTGATATTGGTGCTTTTCTGGAGGTAAATCTGGGTTTCGCGGGCAATGCGGGCCGAGAAATCGGTAGGTAGTGCAATCGCCTCGTCGAGCGAGTTGGTATGTAAGGACTGTGTGCCGCCAAACACCGCGGCAGCCGCCTCAATAGCCGTACGGGCGATGTTGTTGAAAGGATCTTGCTCGGTCAAACTGTAACCCGAGGTTTGGCAGTGGGTCCGCAGCGCCATCGACTTCTCGTCCTTGGGGTTAAACTGTTTCACCAGTTTGGCCCAGATGAGCCTGGCGGCGCGCATTTTGGCAATCTCCATGAAAAAATTCATGCCGATGCCCCAGAAAAACGAAAGCCGTGGGGCAAAATCGTCGATATCCAGGCCAGCGGCACGACCAGTGCGGATGTACTCCAAACCATCGGCCAGGGTGTAGGCCAGCTCTAGGTCGGCGGGAGCGCCAGCCTCGTGCATGTGGTAGCCACTGATAGAGATAGAGTTAAACTTGGGCATATGCTTCGAGGTATACTCGAAGATATCGGCGATGATGCGCATAGAAGGTGCCGGAGGATAAATGTAGGTGTTGCGCACCATGAACTCCTTGAGGATATCATTCTGGATTGTACCGCTGAGTTTATCGGGCGATACGCCTTGCTCCTTGGCGGCAGCGATATAAAAAGCCATGACGGGAATAACCGCACCGTTCATGGTCATGGAAACCGACATCTCGTCGAGCGGAATCTGGTCGAAGAGGATTTTCATATCCTCGATCGAGTCGATGGCCACACCTGCTTTGCCTACATCGCCTACCACGCGTTCGTGATCGGAGTCGTAGCCGCGGTGCGTGGCCAAGTCAAATGCCACGGATAAACCTTTTTGCCCAGCGGCGAGGTTGCGTCGGTAAAACGCGTTGCTATCCTCGGCTGTGGAGAAACCTGCGTACTGGCGGATGGTCCAGGGCCTAACGGTGTACATCGAGCCATAGGGGCCACGCAAAAAGGGTGGTACCCCGGCTAGATACTGGAGGTGTGCTATATCTTGTACATCGGCCAGGCTGTATGCCGACTTAACGTTGATGCCTTCAGGGGTTGCGAATTCCTGTACCTCCGCAGGGTTGGAGGCCTGAATAGGGGCGTATGGAATTTGTTTAAAATCGGGACGGTTCATAAGTGTGCGCTTTGTGGGCGCAAGTTCGTGATTTTTGTGGAATTCAGGCGCTGGATTTTACCTTAATAACGCAACACTAGAACTTAATCCACCAACATTTTACCGCTTGTTTATACTGTACATAGGCATCGCCGAAGCGTTGGGTGAGATCGCGTTCCTCGCTGGGCCGAACCAGGTAATGCCACAAAAAAGCGCCACACAGGGCATATAGCACCACGGACAAGGAGCCTATGATAAAACCAACGGCCACACCCTGGCCAATACCAGCAAGCGCCATGGGGTTTCGGACAAAGCGGTAAGGGCCAACTACCACCAGTTTATTGGCACACTCGAGCGGCAGGGGTGTCCCTTGTCCAATTCGGCTCATGGCATAACCGCTCCATAACCCAAGCCCGCTCCATATCAGCAGTAGCACGCCGCCAAGCACAGGCATGGGCGCGAGGGTGGAGGGCAGGTACTGCTGCTCCAGCTGATGTATGGCAAATGGTAGCGCCACCAGGAATACAAACCAAAACACGGCGGTTTGAGCAAGGGTACGCAGCCAATTGACTTTCCAGTTCTGGATTTTGGAAGGTTTGAAAATATTCATTTACTTGGGCGGGAACATCGCCTCGACGGCCTTGTATCTAAAATCAAAGATTGTCTTCAGTTGAGCCTTGATAAACAGGCTGTTGGCGATGGCGCCCAGTGGCCCGAGGGGTGGTTGATAGCTCACGATGTCGCGCATGATAACGCCGCCGGGCACTTCCTCGATGAAGTGCTCGTGATGCCAGATGCTGTATGGGCCAGCGCGTTGCTCATCGACGAAGTAACGCAGGTGATCCACGTGTGTGATTTCGGTGACCCAGTTCATTTTGATGCCCAGCAGCGGCGAAACCTTATAGCTAATCATCATGCCGGGGTACATACGGTCGGGAATCGGCTCGTTGGTGATTTTGAAGCCCATGTAGGGCGGCGTAATTTTGGCCAGGTTGCGCGGCGAGGACATGAAATCCCACACTTCCTGCATGCTAGCGGGTATAAATTGCTCGGTTTTGAGTTGGTACAAAGGCATGGGTTTGGATTTTATAAGGCAGTAACAGCACGGCGGGAAGAAGGTTTACAGCTTGCGGCAGCACTTGTTTTTTAGAGTATGTTTGGATTTTGGGTTTCGAGGGAAAAACGAGCTATTTTTTGGGCGCATGCCGCTGCGCGGCACCGGGCTTTGCGGGGTTTCAGTGCCTGCGGCACCACTCGCTAGCGCTCGTGCCCCTTCAATCCCTTGCGCGGGGGTAACGTCAATTTTATTACCTCAAAACAGCACTTAAACTGCTGATAATCAGCAACCATACTATACTCCGACAAAATATCCATACGTTTGTAACACTCAAAATATCGTTATAGCTAGTTCCTTTGAAATTAGTACCTTTGCAACTCATTAATCATTCTATATCCAGATTTTTCATGGTTCGTATTTTAAACCAACAACCGAGCATCGCTCCAGAATCAATAATTTACCTAGCCTTTGCCGATGCTACCGACTGGCTCAGCGCGCATCTTAGCCCTGAAGACTTGGCCTTTGTGCAACAAAAAGTAGCCCGCGACGCTAGTTTCGTGCAGCTGTACAGTAAGCAGCAAGTGGTTTTCGTAGAGTTGTTGAAAACTGAAGCCGATGAAGCCAAAATGTTGGAGCTTGCCCGCCGTGCAGCAGCCGCCCGCCATGATGAAATCAAAGACGGCAAAATCGTATCGGTCGAAATTCAATCTGGATTAAAACCCGAGCTAACCCTTGCATACGCCGAGGGCCTTGCCTTGGTGAATTACCAGTTTTTGAAATACTCGAGCAAAAGAGATACTTTACAGCATCGCCTGCAAGATATTTACCTCAGCGATACCAGCCTTGATGCCCAAGCCGTTGAACGCCTTAAAATAGTAGTTGAAGCTACATATCAAACGCGCGACTTGGTGAACGAGCCGCTATCATACCTCAGCGCCGTTCAGTTTGGCGAGGAGTTTAAACGCATGGGTCAAGAAGCCGGGTTTGAAGTTACGGTTTACGATATGGCTAAAATCCAGTCGCTAGGCATGGGCGGCCTCCTTTCGGTTAACCAAGGCAGCTTCGACCCACCAACTTTCAGCATCTTGGAATACAAGCCAGCTCATGCTAAAAACAGCAAGCCTGTAGTGCTCGTGGGTAAAGGCGTGGTATACGATACCGGCGGTCTTAGCCTAAAGCCAACGCCCAACTCGATGGATTACATGAAGTGCGACATGGGCGGTGCCGCCACCGTGGCAGGCGTTATGTTTGCCGTGGCCAAAGCTAAACTCGATGTGCATGTCATCGGCCTTGTTCCTGCTACCGATAACCGCCCGGGCAACCGTGCTTACGTACCTGGCGACGTGATTAAAATGTACAGCGGTGCTACCGTTGAAATGCTAAACGCCGACGCCGAAGGCCGCATGATTCTAGCTGATGCGCTGCACTTTGCCAAACAATACGAACCCGAGTTAGTAATGGATTTCGCTACCTTGACGGGTGCTGCTGCCGCTGCCGTTGGTCCACAAGCTACCGTACTCATGGGTACCGCCGATGAACCCGTGAAAACTAAAGTGCGCAACAGCGGGTTTAAAGTACACGAACGCGTGATTGAATTCCCACTCTGGGATGAATACGGCGACTTGATCAAGTCTGACATCGCCGATATGAAAAACATCGGTGGACCGTACGCCGGTGCTATCACCGCCGGAAAGTTCCTAGAACGATACATCGATTACCCTTGGTTACACTTTGATATTGCGCCAGCAGCCTTTAACCATGCTGCCGATCACTACAAACCCAAAGGTGGTACTGGTGTGGGCGTTCGCCTTATCTTTGATTTCTTGTGCAATTACTAGTCTGGTTCTAAGCACAAAAAACTACTTTTGCAGCCGCATATACTTTAAAATACATGAAACTTAAAATTGGAATTAGCCTCGGCGATATCAACGGTATCGGACCTGAAGTAACCCTCAAGGCGCTTCAAGATGAACGTTTGCTCAAATTATTCACGCCTATTATCTACGGTAGTGAACAAGTACTTGAGTTTCACCGCAATTTACTGGGGCTCGACCAACTCAATTTCAAGGTAATCAGCAGCCCTGATAACGCCCAAGCCGGGGTGATCAACCTGATTAATTGCCTTGAAGGTGATATAGATATTCAAATCGGTCAAGTGACCGAGGCCAGCGGTAACTTTGCCATCGCGGCCCTCGAAACCGCCACCGCTGACGTGCTGAGCAAAAAGATTGCCGCCCTCGTAACGGCACCAATACACAAAAAAGCCATGCAACTGGGTGGATTTGCCTACCCTGGCCATACGGAGTTCTTGACCGAGAAGTCAGGCAGCAAGGAATCTGTCATGATTCTCATCAACGATTTCCTACGGGTGGGCATGGTCACTGGCCATGTGCCTATTGCCGATGTGGCCAAAAAAATCAACAAAGAGCTGATTGTCAAAAAAATCCAAATTCTATCTAAAACACTGAAAGAAGATTTTGGCATTGACCGCCCCAAAATTGCTGTGTTGGGCTTAAACCCGCACGCTGGCGATAATGGCGCAATTGGCCAGGAAGAGCAACAACATATCCAACCCGCTATTTTGCAGGTGCGCAAGTCGGGCATTATGGCTTTTGGCCCTTTCCCTGCCGATGGTTTCTTCGGCTCTGGTAATTACAGCAATTACGACGCGGTTTTGGCCATGTACCACGACCAAGGTTTAGCGCCATTCAAGGCCATCGGGTTTAATGCTGGCGTTAACTACACGGCAGGCTTGCCGTTTGTACGCACCTCGCCCGATCACGGAACGGCGCACGACATCGCGGGTACCAACGTAGCCAACCCTGATTCTATGATTCAGGCTATTTTTACAGCGCTCGATGTGGTGAAACATCGCGAAAATTACCGCGACATGTACGCCAATCCACTACAACAGCAACATGCTGACGACGTGGATCGCAATGCTAAAGGCGACGGTGTTGTAGAAGAGCGCTAAGCTCCTGCCTTATTGTAGTTACGCCAGATAGAGATGATGAGCCTAATCGGGAATAAAAGCCCGGCTACCATGGCCCATGCCCCAAAAAACATGTACTCGAGCCTAAAAATCTCGATGATCTGGCTTTGCAATTCCCAGCCAAGCCCGGGTACCATATATTCGTTAAAGCCGCCCAAACCTTTCAAATCGACAAATGATTGAAAGCCTTGAATGCGTTCAATTACATTGAAAACCAAGGGAATACAGAGAAATATCAACAGTATTTTGATGTAAATTTTATCGGCCAGGAAGGTATGCTTCATCTGGAAAATATAGCGGCTCAGGGTCAATGCCACAACAATGAAGATGACATTACTCACCAAGAAATCTTTTTTGACAAATAGCGGGTTGAAATAAACCAACACAACCATTATCATGACCGCTGTGATAAGCCACCAAGTTAGCTCCATCCAAATTTTGAGTTTTCCGTTGTCCATTGGGTTCGTATAATTTATGTTGTTGTTTTGGGCGTGCCCCCGGCGAGGGCCGGGGTCGGTGTCCTACAGGCTCGCTAATCGCTCGGTGCTACGCACCCGCACCTACGGTGCGGCCTTCCGGCCACCTCACGCGTGGGCTTGCCTAAAATATTTTAAAGTACCGCTGTTTAATCACATTGGCATGATGCACACCATGCCCGGCGATGATAAATCCAAGGGCCCCCGCTGAAATGGGTTTGCCATCGGCTTTACCAACAATGGCAAGTTGCTGTTCCGTAAACGTCGAGAATAAAGAAATGTTCGAGGCCCTCATCGCTACAAAGCGTTCAATCAATTCTTTGTAATGGAGCCGATCGACCGCAATGTCTTGCATGAGTAAATCCTGATCAAAACCCGATAGTTCTGTTGTATCACCACGCCCGATGCGCAAGGCCCTGTAAGCCAAAATTTGCTCGGCATCTAGCACATGTTGGAGTACCTGTTTGATGGTCCATTTACCTGCTAGGTAGCGGCGGTTCGACTCGTGGTCGTCGCATAATAAAAACACCGACTTGCAGTATTCACCGGAAAGTTTTAGCGCTTCTATAAGCTCGTTACTTGGCGACAAGTTGATGTACTGTTGGAAATACGGATCGTACGCTGCACTAGTAGGGAAGTAAGGCATGTTGCTGTTTTTCAGCACAAAGGTACGTTCCTAAAAAGGATTATTCAACACTAAAACAAGGGCTTAGTCAACTTTGCATTTAGTTTTAATCTGGCTTGTTCTTACGCCGCGATCAAATTTAGCGCGTGATGTAAGTTCTCCATGTTCATTGTAGAATAGCCATTCGCCGTGTTCATAATTCTCTAAAAAATCTCCTTTTTGCTTCAATGTGCCATTCTCGTAGTAATATTTTGCAGTACCCGTTTTTTGGCCGTTCACATAGGTCTCTTCAAAGTACTGTTTCTTATTGGGGTCAACACCTTTTAGTACACCCGTTCCATTGTTGATGAGTATATCGCCTTTTTCAGTCCAATAAAATTCAAGTAAGGCAATATCGTCGATGAAGGTGTAGACTGCTTTTTTCTGGTTATTGGGGTAATATAAGGTATGTGTACCAAACGCAACATCTTCAATGTACTGGGCTTTCATTTCGAGTTGGCCGGTGGGGTAATAAAACAATGCATCCCCATTTTTACGGCCTAGTATATAGCGTATTTTACTTTTTAGTTGGCCGTTATCATGCCACATGATTTCAAGGCCATTCTGTAAGCCACTTTCGTATACGGCATGATACTTTAGGGTTCCGTTGCGGTGCCATTCTTTATACTCGCCATCTTGGAGATTATGTTTAAAACCTATGGTCTTTAATTTGGAACCATCCTCGTAAAACATCTCGAGGAGACCATGTTTTTTGCCAGCGAGGTACTCCACTTTTTTCTTGATAGTGCCATCGGGGAAAAATTCATAGAAGGTTCCTTGTAGCACCACCCTGTTGGTATCTGAGTTGACCACTTTTTCTTGCGGTGGGGTGCCACAAGATACCATATAGGTGCCCTTACACTGGGGTATCCCCGGTGCATAGAATGTTTCAAAGGCAACCGTCCTGGTAGAGTCGGGCGGAGATGTTGCTGCAGCCGAACGGTTCTTATTAACTTGCGCTAATAAAACCCCCGGTAGAAGCAACACCAAACTGCTAAGTATTTTCATACTATTTTTCACTTTGCGGTACGACTGTACTATTACAAAAGCTAGTAAAGTATACCGCTAAATTGACCAGCAGAATACAGGCACATATTGGGGACTTTGTTCCCTGATAAATACGCACGTAAATGCTGCAAAAAAACGTGTTTAGTCTAGAATGTGTTGTCTTACATCTACCCCGACTCTAAATTACGTTTTTTTTGGAAAAAGGTTAGGGTTCCCTCAAAGATTTAAAATTAAAACGCGGCATTGAAGTACTGATTTACAATGCATATTGACACCAAAGGCTACATGGCGCCACTAAATTGCTTCAAGAACTTAGCATTGTTTTCAAACAGCAATCGGATATCGTTGATACGATATTTCAGCATCGCTTGGCGCTCAACGCCCATGCCGAAGGCAAAGCCACTGTATACTTCGGGGTCAATACCGCAGTTTTTAAGCACCTCTGGGTCTACCATGCCACAGCCCAAGATTTCTACCCAGCCAGTATGTTTGCAGACATTACAACCCTTTGCGTTACAGATGAAGCAAGATACATCAACCTCGGCGCTAGGCTCCGTAAATGGGAAAAATGAAGGGCGCATCCTGATTTTAGTACCTTGGCCAAACATCTCGTTGGCAAAGAAGTAGATGGTTTGCTTAAGGTCTGCAAAGCTTACCTTCTTGTCGATATACAAGCCCTCTACCTGGTGGAACTGGCAGTGCGACCGAGCCGAAATCGTTTCGTTGCGGTAAACCCTCCCTGGAAAAATCGCCCTGATGGGTGGTTTTTGGTTCTCCATCACGCGGATTTGAACCGAAGACGTTTGCGTGCGGAGGAGGTTGGGAGAGTTGAGCAGGTAGTATGTGTCCTGCATATCGCGAGCGGGGTGGTCCTCGGGTGTATTCAGGGCCGTAAAGTTGTGCCAATCGTCTTCAATCTCGCGGTCATCGGCAACGGAAAAGCCGAGGCGAGAGAATATTTGTACAATTTCATCGATAACGATGGCCACTGGGTGCCTCGCACCAATAGGCATAGGCTCGGCAGGGGCAAACAAGTCGTACTTGGTTGAGGCTGAACTTTCAGCTTGTTGCTCAAACTGGGCTTGAAGCATAGCAAATTTAGCCTCTGCAGCTTGTTTAACTGCATTAACCACCTGGCCAAACTCCCCTTTACGGGCTGGTTCAATTTCCTTGATTTTACCAAACAAGTCTTTAAGGATATTCTTTGAGCCTAGGAAACGAATTCTAAACGCTTCGAGGGCTGCGCTATCCGAAGGGGCTGCTTGGTTGATTTCATCGAGGTAAGCTTGGGCTTGGCCAAAAACATCTTGCATAATCATGTAGAATTAGGGCAACAAAGATATGACTTAATTACGTTTGCCCAAACACTTTACTTATCAAAGTACTGTAAGTTAAGTACCTCAATAATCTTGATTAACTTTTCGGCGTAGTTAGGGTCGGTGGCATAGCCTGCTTTTTTCAGGCCATGTGCCCATGCCTTATAGTTGCTGCGTTTGAGTTTAGTAAGGTGTTTGTAACGGTCTTTGAGCAAGAATTGGCTGCGGGCCTCGAAACTTAAATCAGCGGAGGAGAACATCCGGAAGAAGTCCTTGTGCGAGTCGTCTGTAGCATTCATGCAGTGCCCTTTTTTACAACTTTTGGAAAAGCACTTAATCCCGAAGTGGTTCCGGGCTCGTTGCGCCAAGAGGCTTTCGCCAGCGTTGCTTTCAAGTAAACCCTGGGCCAGGGTTATGGATACAGGGATGTTGTGTTGCCGAGCTTGGGCTTGTGCTACCTTGAGGTATTTAGCGGCATAGGCCCGGCATTTTTGCATTTTGTGCTCGACTACCTTAGGGTCTACATTTTTGCGTTGAGCGTAGCCAGGGTTGAGTATAAAAGTAAGGTTTGATATGCTTTCGGCTAATTCCCGTTGGGCTTTAGTCAAGCCGGCACCGCCTGGTGTAGCCACGTTGGCCACATCTTTCAAAGCGCTAGGCTTGGGTATGTCTTGCTGTACCGGGCTTGGGGTACTGACGGCTTGAGGCTCAGCGGGCTTTTGAGGCTCAGCGCTGGGGCTAGCCATCATGGCAGAGTACTGTGGCACTACTAGGTCTTGAACAGGTTCAGCCATAGGCTCTATGGCTTGCGTTGGTGCTTGGCCAATAGATAGTTGAAAACTAAAATTCTGTTTGAACAAGAGGTAGCACACGAGTACTAGACCTAAAATTCTTGCCCAAGGCTGTTTAGCTAGTAGGCGTATTTTGTGGTTAAAATCAGTAACCATACGTTGCGAAACCATGCGTGAATTGCGCTGTGGGTTTGCATTTCCTTTTTTTACAATTCCATTCATGACACTTAATGTTTTAATGACAAGACAAATATAAAACATATTGTTTCATATTTGCAAATGTTTTTCAAACATTATTTTTTAAAAAATTATTATATATTGATAATCAGGTGTTTATATTTTTAAAATTTGCTGGCCTTTCGCCCGTCTGCCCCCTTGTCACTGCGCACTTCTGATGACATTCCACAATCGCATGCGAGCTATGATCAGGATACATTTTTTGCACAGCACTGCCTGACCCCAGAGGGGTCTAATGTTAATAGCCCCGGGTAAGCGCAGCCCAACCCGGGGTTCAGCGCGACAACAGAAAACCCGTGGCGGCAAGCCGTTTGAGCATGTACAGTACAGGAATCGCCACGGAACTGTAGCCCTGCGTTAAGTCGTTCAAGTACGTAAACTAGTGGAATTTTTTCTTCGTTCTTTTGTCTTGATACATGAACGAGTGGTTGCGCCAGAGGCGCAAGTCGAGCGATACGAAATCGCTCGGCAACGAGAGAACCGAAGCAAACTTGCTGAGGGAAACCAAAAAATCAAGGCTGTGACGCCCGAGCCTGAAAACCAGGCCATAAAACCTAAATCCCAAAAACTCGCGAGTGCCTTTCCTCGAACTTTTTGATACTTTTACAGGCTGACACGACCCGTGCTGGCCTGCTAACGCTCAAACAGTTTGGGCTTTTATACGGTTTTATGGTCTGATTTTCCGGGCGGCTCGTCCGTCAAGGCCAATCCTTTTTTACACACCAGTTTGGTAAAAATTCTTTTGAAGAACCTCTAGTAAAAGATGTGTCTTAATCGTAGCTCGCATGCGAGGGGGGATGACATCAGCAGCGCGCAGTGACAGGGGGGCAGAACAGTCGCAAGTTTAAATTCATTTTGCAACGGCTGCAACGCAGCCGTCTGCGTTAGCTGGCCAGAGGGCGCCCGCAACGCGGGCGGTGCGCAGCACGGAGCGACAGCGAACCCCGGCGGACAGCGGCGGCGCGTAGCGACGCAACGCCCAAAAAACAACATAAAAAAAGGTGGCACCGAGCTGAATCGGTACCACCTTTTGGGTATAATCAAAGCGGGTTAAAACCCGGGGCGATTATTTGGTTACAACTACGCGTTGAACGATTACTTGAGTACCTACAAGGACTTTAGCCATGTAAACACCGTTAGCCAAGCGGCTAACATCCAAGCGATAGTTCATGGTAAGTGTACGGCCAAATGCTTGAGCATCAACCAATTTGCCGTCAACTGAGTACAGCTCAAGATTTACATCTTGTGCCTCGGCCAATTCCATACGGATATTAACCACCTCGTTGGCAGGGTTCGGGAAGATTTCGAAAACATTTACGCCTTCAGCATCAACGATTGAAGTCAAGTCGAGGATGTTGGCAGCAGCCGTTGTCAAACAACCGTTAGCATCAACGATGGCAACACCGTAAGCACCAGCACCAAGGCCAGTCAAGCCAGCAGTAGTTGCACCGTTGCTCCAGCTGTACGAGAATGGAGCGGTACCACCGGTTACGGTAGTTGTAATTGCACCGTCGTTTACGCCAGCAGCACTTGGTTGAGTAGCAGTAGCGGTAGCAGTCAATGCATCAGGTTGAGCAATTGGGGCTGGGCCACCAACCAAAGTACAACCATTGGCATCAGTTACAGTACCAGAGTAGATACCAGCACCTAAGCCAGAGATTGAAGCATCGGTTGAACCGTTAGACCACAAGTAAGTGTAAGGTGTTGTACCACCAACGATAACTACATCAACACCACCATCGTTAGCGCCATTACAGCTGATAGGGGTAAGTGTAACACCGCCGATAGCCAATGCAGCAGCAGGTTGAGCAACTGTAACAGGGCCAGCTACAAGTAGACAGCCGTTTGAGTCAGTGATAGAACCAGTGTAGTCACCAGCGATAACGGCGTTCAAGTCTTCAGTAGTCGAACCGTTTGACCAGTTGAACGCATAAGGAGCAGTGCCACCATCAACCGTGATATCAATACCACCAGAAGCATCGCCGAAGCAAGCTACATCGGTAACTACGGCAGCGGTTACAGCAACAGCGGTAGGCTCAGTGATGGTAACAGGGCCAGCCACTAATACACAACCGTTAGCGTCGGTAATAGTACCAGTGTAATCACCAGCGGCAAGCATCATCAAGTCCTCGTCAGTTGAGCCATTAGACCAGTTGAAGGTATAAGGCGCAGTACCACCAGAAACGGTGATAGAGATTTCGCCAGTTGAATCACCAGCACAGCCAGCAATTTGAACAATGGTATCAACCATTACAGCAACTGCATCGGCAGGTTCAGTGATATCAACTGGACCAGCTACCAAGGTACAGCCATTGGCATCGGTAACGGTACCAGTGTATTGGCCAGCGCTCAAACCTGTAAGGTCTTCATCGGTTGAACCATTAGACCAGCTGAACGAGTAAGGGGTAGTACCGCCAGAGATAGTTGCATCAATAGCACCATTGGCACCACCGAAACAGCTAACGTTGGTAACTGTAGCACCCGCAACAGCCAAAGCAGCAGGCTCCGTAATGGTAACTGGACCAGCAACCAAAGTACAGCCAGCAGCGTCGGTGATAGTGCCTGTGTAAGCACCAGCACCCAAGCCAGTAAGGTCTTCGTCGGTTGAACCGTTAGACCAAGTATAGGTATAAGGCGCAGTACCACCAGCAACAGAAATGCTGATTAAACCGTCAGTACCACCAGCACAAAGTACATTAGCAGTGGCATCAACAGTAGCAGCAATAGCTGTTGGTTGAGTTAAGGTAACAGGACCTGCTACCAATACACAACCGCGGGTATCGGTAATTGTACCAGTGTAAGCACCAGCTGCAACAGCAGCAAGGTCTTCAGTAGTAGCACCGTTTGACCAGTTGAACGAGTATGGAGCTGTACCGCCAGAAACGGTAATGGTCAAGCTAGCGTCAGTGCCACCGTTACAAGTAGCACCAGTAGCGGCATCAACTGCAACTGCAAGTGGAGCAGGAGCAGTTACGGTGTAAGGACCATAAGCGATAGTACAACCGTTGGCATCAGTAGCAATACCGTTGTAAGTACCAGCAGTCAAGCCAGTAAGGTTACGGGTAGTAGCACCGTTTGACCAAGCGTAAGTGTAAGGCAATGTACCACCGGTTACAGTGATGTTCTGTGCACCGTTGTTGCCACCGGCACATGATACGTTAGTTGTTGAAGCAGCACCCAATGCCAAAGCAGCAGGTTGAGTTACAGGGATAGAAGGTGTGTAGTAAACACAGCCATTACCGTCGGTAACGGTCATGGTGTAAGTACCAGCAGCTAAACCAGCAGCATCTTCGGTAGTAGCACCGTTGCTCCAAAGGTAAGAGAAGCCAGCACCTGGAGTTTGGTATTTAACGTTACCGTTCCATGCACGACCAGCAATAGGACTAGTGAAAGCCGTACAGAAACCTGCACCTACCGTCAATGTCATAGCAGTATTGGAGTAAGTAGTACCCGCCGCGATGTTGGTATAGTCAAGGTCAGCTTGAATATAGAAAGCGTAGTTACCAGCGGTCAATGCCAATGGGCTAGCAAGGCTGAGTGGCGTTGGAAGGTTAATACCAGCACCTGTAAGTGTACCTGTGTAGATTTGTGTCCAAGCACCTGGGGTGGTTTCAGAACCAATGTAAGAACCGGTTTTGTAGAAAACAGTCACGGTACCAGTTACGGTACCCATGCTTAAATCAAAGCCAGTAATCTCAAGGTCTGAGTTCAAGGTAAGGTCGAACATGTTACCTGCACCACAACCGTTGTTCTGTGCGAACAAAGTAGTCAACTGGCCAGGTACTGGAGGTAAGTTTACACCACCGTTTACGGTCAAGTCGATAGCACCGTTAGCACCACCGTTACAAGATACGTTGTCGATATCGTTGATAGCGATAGTAATAGGGGCTGGCTGTGTAATGGTAGCTGTAGCGGAAAGCTGGCAAAGGGCAGCATCCGTTACGGTACCAGTGTAAGCACCAGCTACTAAACCAGCAAGGTCTTCGGTAGTAGCACCGTTACTCCAAGCAAAAGCATAAGGAGCAACGCCGCCAGTAACCGTGATATTAACTGCACCGTTGTTGCCACCAGCACAAGAAACGTTAGTTTGTGATGTCAAAGCAACTGCAAAGCTTGAGTTCAATTGAACAGAGTCAACTTTTGAACCACCACAACCATTGGTTACGGTTACGTAGTACATGCCTACACCTAAACCAGAGATAGAGGCAGTAGTAGCACCCGTGCTCCAAGTGTAACCAATAGGTGCTTTATTGATGTTGGTCAAGTTTACGCTAACTGAACCATTGGTAGCAGTAGCACAAGTAGGCTGTACTGTAGCCAAAGTAAAGGCTGGATTAGGAACACCCAAGGTTTGGCTAATGTCAACCGTAAATGGGTTGGTAGGTACACCAGTTGTAGCATATGGCTCAACCATGGCGTAGTAAGTAGCGCCTGGCTGAACGTTAAAGGTTGCACTTGCGTGAGCGCCACATACGTCGTCGGCAGTAACGACGGTAGTTGTACCATCAGCAGCCAAGATAGTCAAGTATGTATCCCAAGCTACGCTTGAGTTACACAACGAAACCGTAGCCTGTGTAGCACATGAGTCAACCGTGAAACGGAAGAACACGTCTTGTGAAGCACGGTTAGTGTTGTTGTTGGTGTAACAAGCCCACTCGTTAGCGTTAACGGTGTAGCTGTATGGGAATGACCCTACAACCAAAGGCGCAGCCGTTGTGTTACCTGGGTAAGGGTTCGGGCTACAAAGTGTTGTAAAAGTAACCGGTGCGCTATAGAAGCTGTTGCCAGAAACTGGATCACAGCTTTCGAATACATACGCTTGGTATGTTGTATTAGGCAAGAAAGAAGTTAGCGTAGCAGGGTTGCCAGTTACCACAACTCGTGTACCTGAACCTTGTGCAAAACCAACCGGGCCGTACTCGATGATGGTCGAGTCAACAGCACCACCACCAGAAATCCAGTTAAAGGTAGCAGCAGTGTCAATTACACCTGAAACAGCAAATGCAGTTGGTGCTGGACAGTTAGGTACGAGGATAGTAACGGCATCAGATTGCGTACAAGTACCATCGCTATACGTAACGGTGTAGGTATAAGTACCTGGTGTGAATGGTCCTACAGTAATCGTTTGACCAGTCAACATACCTGGCATCCAGTTAAATGCACCTGGGTTAGTAGTGATTAGCGTAATCTGTGGGTTAGCCGATCCAATAGTTTGGATTGGGCCACCAGCAGCAACGGTGTTTGAAATTGCCCAGTTAGCGGCAACGTTCGTATCCGTTGGGCCTACACGTACAATACCGGCACGGCCAGAAGCTGATGGAATGGTACCTGACCATTGAGCAGCGGTAACACCTGAAGCTGCTGGGAATGCAAAAGTACCCGTAGCAACGGCGTCAAGTACGGCACCTGTAGGCGTTTTAAGGATATAACCATAGTTGCTGGCAGAACCTGGAGCTGCAGTTATGCCGCCCATGCTGAAGTAACGGTTAGCCGGATCACTAGCTGTATTGTTGTATCCAAATACCGCAACACCACCCGGAGGAATAATGGTATTAGCAGGAATGGTATAGTTCGTCTGTGCTGTTGCAGAGGTCCAGATATTGATAATCAAACCACCAATATTCACTGGGTTTGTAGCGTGGATGTTTGAAATTTCAAGACCATCCCAGTCAACAGTAGCGGTAGGTACAAAGGCAGGGTATGGCGACGTTGCACCAGTTCCTGTTTCAAAGTGTGTGATTTCAGAGAACACTACAGGGAACAATGATGGATCATTGGCCGATGCATTCAAGGTAGTCGTTAAACCTACACCCAAAATTTGGTCAGCACCAGCAGTTACGCCAAGGTAATTCTCAATGTAAGAACCACCAGCATAAGGGCCACCTGTTTGGCCTAGGCCATCGGTTACACTGAAGTTGTAATCTACAGTCAATACACCTGCGCCAGTTGCGGCAGGGATTGTAGCTGTCCAAGTACCGCTACCAGCAGTACCGGCAGTTAAGCTCATTGGAATACCAGCTTGAGCCACACCATTGATACTGTGGTTCAATACAACTGAAGTAGCATCAGGAACAGACGTTACGTCAACCGTAACGGTACGTGCTGTAGCAGCACATGAAGCGCCTGCAGGGGTCAAGGTTACGTTAGCAGTTGTAATTTGGATAGGTGTCCAAACAAAGGTCAAACCACTAGCTGGTAAAATAAGGTCGGTAAATGTACATGTAGCAGTGTTTACGGCACCTGCTGTAGTAGCAGCCCAGTTCGTAGTAGTTGAACGGTTGTTGAAGTCCGTGTTTGCACCACCGCGCAAACCAACTTGTGGCAAGCGGCTTGTATTGTTTTTGGTCATGGTACCATACACAACACGAATTACGTTGCTTGTCTCTTCCAAAATAATCTGGAAGTTCAAGTTTTCATTAATGTTGGTTGGCGAGGGGTAAGATGCCCAGTTTTTATACTGGATAACTAATTGGCGGTTAGGGGCAGTACCCAAAACTTCATAACGAAGCTCGCCATTGGCCGTCAAACCTTCAAGGTCATAGTTCAATGCGGCGATTACGTTGTTCGTTGTACCCGACGATAAACTCGTGTACGAGTTTGCAATCGTTGTACCCAAAGCAATGAAACCGTTGGCGTTTACACTAAATGCGGTGTAAGCTACACCGTTGTAGTTGAAGGTAAAACCAATGGCTTGGTTAGCGTAGTTCGTATCGTCAATCTCGCCGGTGCCCAGTACGGTACCACCTGTGATTTCCGTGTACGTGCCACTTTGTTGCGAGAAGGCAAAGCCGCCCGCAACGGTTTGAGCGCTCAATGTCCCTATTCCAAGCAAAAGGAATAAACACCAAACACTCAAAAGCGTTTTGTAACTTTTAAAAGTCATAAATGTGCTGTTTAAGTAAAAGAATGAATGTCATTTAAAATGCAAATATCCGCTTTTTTGTTGATTAGTTCATATCATTTTAAGCCTTTATTAATCTTAGGCAGTATAGGTATGTGTGCGGTCCCTACTTGAAAACAAACTTTTTACATACCTTTGCAACGCTATAGAAAGGATTTTAGGCTTTTTGCTACTTGTCATTCAAGTCGTTTACGCTCGTCCAGTCTATTGTCATTTCATCCTTTATTTAGGCCTTTTTGGGCGCCCCGGCGCTTCGCGCCGTCGGCGTATTCCGCGCTCGCTGTTCGCTCGGTGCCTACGGCACCGCCTCCCTCCGGTCGGCGCGCTCCATATGCCTGGCGCATGGGCTTCATCCCGAGCGGCCTGCCTGAACACTAAGCGTATCTCTTTGTTCACGTTATATCAGTATCACCAAGTGCTAACGGAGTTATGAACTACAGTTTTTTTGAACCCGAAGAAGTTATCACCGAAGAGCTTGTCGATCTACAAGATGCCGACATCGACGAGGGTGCACGCCTCATCGTATACAACGATGATGTAAACTCTTTTGAATGGGTCATCAATTGTTTTGTCAAAGTGCTCAACCATACCGTTGAACAAGCCGAACAATTGAGCTACCTCATTCACTTTAAAGGCAAGGCCATCGTGAAACAAGGCTCGTTTAAAGAACTCAAGCCTAAAAAAGACGCTCTTTGCGATTGTGGCTTATCTGCAGTTATCGAAGAATAAAACCTACATGCCTGTTTATATGCTGGGCCTGATGCCCCACTTCCCCAACCCACGGAATGCAGACGAAGAAGGCGTGCTGGCCGTAGGCGGTGATTTGTCTATAAACCGGCTCCTCAACGCCTACGAAAACGGTATTTTCCCCTGGTTTAACCCCGAGGATATTCCCGTTTGGTGGTGCCCCGACCCCCGCTATATCATCGAACCACACGAAATTTACGTGTCTAAAACCATGCGGCAAGTACTTCGCCGCAATACTTTCGAGCTAAAAATCGACCAGCACTTTAACCAGGTAATGGTGCATTGCCAAAAAACACCCCGCAAAGATGGCGGCGGTACTTGGATTACCAAACAGTTCATCAAGTCGTACACCGAGCTACACCTCATGGGCATGGCCCACTCTGTCGAGGCTTGGCAAAATGGTCAACTCGTTGGTGGACTGTACGGTGTTTCTATCGGCAAATGCTTCTTCGGAGAGTCCATGTTCTCCCTCGTGCCGAATGCCTCCAAAGCCTGCCTCATCACCTTGGCCCAACTACTAGCGTCAAAGGGGTTTTGGCTTATCGACTGCCAAATGCCCACCGATCACCTCATCAGCATGGGGGCAAAAGGTATCTCCAGAGATGATTTCCTCAACATCATGGAAAAAAACAAAGCAGAAAAAACATGGCAGGGAACGTGGCATTTCGATTAGCTTGTTTACTTTTGTGCCTATTACATGACAAATTAAACCATTTGACTCTATGAAGAAGTTTATGCTTTCTTTCGCAATGGTAGCTTCATTGTTCGCAGTGAACGCCCAAAAAGGCCTCGAAGTAGGTGTTTTCGTTCAGCCACAGAATACTTGGATTATGAACCAAGAAGATTTTGATGCTGGTTCAGAAATTGACTTCCGCCCAACTTTCGGTGTTGCATCTGGACTTAATGTTGGCTTCAACTTCACCGATAATATCGGTATCCGTTCAGGTTTTACCTTCCTTTCTTCTCAAGGTATGAACTATAAATCAGATGTAGGCGCTGGTTATGAACCAAGTATCAAAATGAACTACATGAAAGTTCCGCTGATGCTTAAATTCAACTCTGACCCAAGTGCAAGCACTTCTTTCTTGTTCACGGCTGGTGTTAACCTCGGATTTTTGACTTCTGCCAAATCTGAAGGTTTCCCAGAAGCCAACACGATTCAAGGTGCTGTGGACTTGGCTACTTTGGCTTTCCGCGCTCCTAATGCTTTTGTAATTGGTAACGACGACGACCTTACTGATGCTTACAAAGGTTTTGATATCCAACCACAAATTGGCCTTGGCTTGCAAGCTAACTTGACCAATAACCTCAACCTTAATTTCTTGTTCACTGCCGCTTACTCTTTAGGTGACATTGAAGAAGAAAGCAAAAAGCCAGGTGGTCGCGAAAGCTCTGCTAACCACTTGCTTGGTGGTTTCCAAATCGGCGTTAACTACGTATTGTTCGGCGAGTAATCGCCCGGCAACATAGAAGGTCTAAGCCCTTTGCTTAAACCTTCTATAGTAACCCTAGAAACTGAAGTCGCTCCTTGAAAAAGGGGCGGCTTTTTTTAGGTATTAGGGGATAGGTATTAGGTATTAGGGGATAGGTTTTAGGTATTAGTCCTGCGCCAGCGATGTGAAGCGGTGGCCCGCAGGGCCAGACCGCAGTAGAGCCGCCCAACCTGGGCGGCTAACAAGGGCCGAGCGAACAGCGAGCCGCGCAACGTAGCGACGGCGAAGCCGGGGCGCCCAAATTAATGTGCTAATTTTTTGATGTGCTAATGTGCTGATAATAGCCAACATGAACGATGAACAATGAACAATGAACGATGAACAATGAACGATGAACAATGAATTGAATATTAGGTGTTTATATTCATAGTTCATCATTCATAGTTCATCGTTAATTTTAACTCGTTTTCTTGTAATTCAAAATCGCCCAGGTGTTGAAAAATAATGCGAATCCAAACATGACCAAAAAGTGCTTTTTCAACTCTACAAACCCGCTGCCTTTGAGCACAATCATGCGCATAGCATCGATAAAATAACTCACCGGATTGAAACTAGCAATCCATTGCGCCCAATTAGGCATACTGTCGATAGTGGTAAACAAACCGCCCAGCAAAATGAACAACATCATGACAAAAAAAGCTAGCGACATGGCCTGCTGTTGCGTTTGCGAATAGGTGGATATCAACAAGCCCACTCCCAGCACCGCTATCAGGTATAAAGCCAAAAAGCTGTATATAACCACTAAACTGCCCTGCGGCACGATGCCGTACACCATTCGGGCAATCCCAAATAAACCCAAGCTGAATACAAACACGCCGATTAACCAAAACGGTATCAGCTTGCCTAAAATAAAGTGGTGCTTCTTGATAGGCGTTACGTTTACTTGCTCGATAGTGCCCACTTCTTTCTCTTTCACGATGTTCAAGGCACACATGTAAGCGCCAATCATGGTTACCAACATCACCAAAATGCCTGGTACCATGTAGTAACGGTAGTTGAGCATGGGGTTAAACCAGTTGATGTTTTGCACCGTGATGAGCGGGGCCATGGGCTGGCGGCTCGGGCCAATCCAGTTGAGCAATATATCTTCGTTGAAATGGCCAATGATGCGGGCCAAATAGGTAGCTCCTACCCCCGCTTTCACGCCGTTGATGGCATTAACGGCCATGAACAAACCAGCCTCGCCATCGCGTAGGAGCTTGCGCTCAAAGTCGCGTGGAATTTCTAGGATGAGGTCGGCACGGTCTTGTTCCAGCAGTTTGTAGGCTTGGTCGTAGCTGCCCGAGTAGTCCACCAGCTTGAAATAACCCGAGGCCCCGATGTTGCTCACCAGCTGGCGGGTATAGCTCGAATGGTCGTTATCCACGATGGCAATGTTGATGTTCTTCACCTCGAAGTCGGCAGCCAAGGGCATCATGATGAGCTGCATCATGGGCATGAAAATGATGAGCTTGAGGATGGATGGGTTGCGGAATATCTGCTTGAATTCTTTTTGCAACAGGAATATTAATGTTCTCATGCCAATCGGGTTTTAAAGTTCTTGAGGCTCAAGAGGATGAAAAATACAGTCATACCCCCCAGGATAAGGGTTTCTTTCCAAATATCGGCCAAGCCTAAGCCTTTAACCATCAACGATTTGATAATGATGTAGTACCACTTGGAAGGCAACACGTTTGATATGACCTGCAAGGGCAAGGGCATGTTCTCAATCGGGAACATGAAGCCCGTGAGGATGACCGTGGGCAACATCATGCCCATCAAGGCGATGAGCATGGCCGTTTGCTGTGAGCTGGTGATGTTGGAAATAAACAAGCCCAGCGATAAAGACGTGAGGATGAACAGCATACTCTCGGCAAATATCAAGGCTATACTGCCCTGTATGGGCATGTCGAGCACATAAACGCTCAGCAATAGGATAACCACGAGGTTGACTAATGACAGCGCTAGGTAAGGCACCGCCTTGGAAATGATGACCAACAAGGGGTTGAAGGGCGAAACAAGTAGTACCTCCATAGTGCCCAGCTCTTTTTCGCGCACGATAGACACCGAAGTCATCAGCACCGTGATGAGTAACAACACCAACGCCATTACACCGGGCACAAAGTTGGTGGTGCCTTTCAGCTCAGGATTGTAAATCATCCTAGTCTCCACTTTCAAGCGGATGGGCAAGAGCCCTGGCGTGGCTTGCTGCTGCTGGTAGTCGTTAATGATGTTGTTCACATAGCTGGTCAGCGTGGTCGCGGTGTTTGGATCAGAAGCATCGGCGATAATTTGGATTTGCGCTGTTTTGAGGTGTTGTAAATCCTGCTCGAAATTAGCGGGTATAACCACGGCCAGCTTGATTTTGCCCTTTTTGAACTCCTGTTCAATCTGGGCGGCGTTGATATTGCTGTGCTGGATATCGAAGTTGGTACTGGCTTCCAGTTTATCGGTTATTTGTCTGCTGGCCTCGTCGTGGGCATAGTCGCACACCACGATGTCGGCATTCTTGATCTCGTTGGTAAGGGCAAAACCGAAGAGCAGGATTTGCACGATGGGCATCCCGAACAGGAGCAGCAGGGTCTTGGGGTCGCGGAACACGTGGTAAAATTCCTTGCGGATAAAAGCTATAAATTGTTTCATGGTTAATCGGCTTTGCGTTTGGCCCCGCGGGCAAGTTCAAAGAATACCTCATCCATCGACTCGGCGCCAAACTGTAGTTTTAAATTGGCTGGGCTGTCTAAGGCTTTAATCACCCCGTCGACCATCATCGAGATGCGGTTGCAGTACTCGGCCTCGTCCATGTAGTGTGTGGTCACAAACACCGTGATGCCCCGGTCGGCAGCGGCGTAAATCAAGTCCCAAAACTGGCGGCGGGTCACGGGGTCAACCCCGCCCGTGGGCTCGTCGAGGAACACGATGCTGGGCTCGTGGAAAATGGCCACCGAGAAGGCTAGCTTTTGTTTCCAGCCCAACGGTAAGGAGCCTACCAGTTTATTCACTTCCTGTTCCATGCCCAAGGTTTTAACCAGCTCGGCGGCTTTAGCCTTGATTTGCTTATTGCTCAAACCGTAAATCCCGCCGAAAAAACGGATGTTCTCCATCACGGTTAGGTCTTCGTACAACGAGAATTTTTGGCTCATGTAGCCAATGTTGCGCTTGATATCCTCGGTTTGGCTATACACGTCGAAGCCTGCAATGTTGGCCTGGCCCGAGCTGGGGGTCGAAAGCCCGCACAGCATGCGCATGGCCGTGGTTTTGCCCGCACCGTTGGCCCCGAGGAAACCAAATATCTCACCTTTGTACACTTCGAAGCTAATCTCGTTGGTGGCCACGAAATCGCCAAAGCGTTTCGTAAGTTTATCGGTCTTGATCACTATTTTCTGGGTCATTTTTGCATCAGTTTTATAAAGCAATCTTCAATGCTGGGCTTGATAGGGCTCAAACTCAAGTGTTCATGTCCTTGCTCCTGTAGATGGGCCAGGAGCTCGGCCCCCTGGTGTGGCGTATCTTCCCTGAAGGTGATGTGGTGGTACTCGCCAAAGGCGTTACAGGTTTTTACCCGGGCATCATGGCGCAGTGCATTGATGAGCTTGCCCATGTTTGCGGCCTTCACGGCGTAGAGGGTCTCAGCAAATTGCTCGATAATGCCTTCTGGAGTGTTGACCGACATGATGCTGCCCTCCTGCATCAAGGCAATCCGGTCGCACAGCGTGGCTTCATCCATGTAGGGTGTCGATACGAGTATCGTGATGCCCTCTTGCTTCAACCGACCTAGCATTTCCCAGAATTCCTTGCGCGACACGGCATCCACGCCGGTGGTAGGCTCGTCGAGCAACAATACCTGCGGACGGTGGATCAAAGCGCAACAAAGGGCTAGCTTTTGTTTCATCCCGCCCGAGAGTTTACCCGCACGGCGGTCTTTAAACGGTTCTAGCTGCACGTAAATATCCTTGATGAGGCCATAGTTCTCGGCCACGGTGGTATTGAACAAGGTGGCGAAAAAGTCGAGGTTCTCGGCCACGCTCAGGTCTTGGTACAGCGAGAATTTGCCGGGCATGTAGCCTACAATCTTGCGTATGGCGCGCATGTTCGTGGCTACGTCGTAGCCTTGCAGGGTAGCTTTGCCGCCATCGGGCAATAGCAAGGTGGTCAACATCCTGAATATGCTGGTTTTGCCCGCACCGTCGGGGCCAATCAGCCCAAACAGCTCGCCTTGTTGTACCTCGAACGACACCGACTTGACGGCCTGCACCTGGCCTTTTTCGTAGTGTTTGCTCAGGGCTTGTAATGATACCGCTACCATATTACTGGAATTTAACTTCGCCGTACATGCCAATTTTGTAGCTTCCGTCGTTTTTCACGCGCACCTTGATGGCATACACCAGGTTGGCTCGTTCTGATTTGGTCTGAATCGTTTTCGGGGTAAATTCGGCCTTGTCGTTAATCCACACGATGATGCCCGTGGTTTCCTTAAAACCGCCTTTACCATCGTCGGTCAGCACTTTTACCTGTTGGTTTAGCTTTATTTGCGGCAGTTGGTCGCCCGTGATATAGGCCCGCAAGTACATGTTGCTCAGGTCAGCCAGTTTATACAGCGGTTTGCCGGCGGCGGTCATCTCGTAGGCCTCGGCGTATTTCAGCAGCACGGTGCCATCCACGGGGTTCACGATGTTGCAGCGGCGCAGCTGGTCGTCCAGTTGTTCAATTTGCACCCACAGTGGCATGGGGTCGTTCTTAATGGCATCGGTTTGGGTTTGGAGTGCCGACACTTGGGCCGATTGCTGTTGTTTCACCACGGCCATTTGTTTGTTCACCTCGGCAATTTGTGCGTCAATATCATCCAGTTGTTTACTGGTGGCTGCATCGCCTTTCAGCAGGTTTTCCACGCGGGTACGTTCGCGCTGCAAGGTGGCCAAACGGGTTTGATACACCGCCAGTTGCTCGTTGTAAAAGCCTGTTTGCGCCCCGATGTTGGGCAGGCGACTACCGCTAGCTTTAATTTGGGTCAGCAATTGTTTTTTCTTGAGCCAAAGCTGGGTACTATCCACGTGGCCTACTTGTTGGCCCGCTTTCAGGCTTTGGCCCTCGCTGATGTCGAGGCGTTGTAGCACGCCGTTGGCCTCCGACGAGATGATGGTTTCATCGGCTTCAAAACTGCCGGATGCGTCAAAATTTTTGCCTTTTTCCTGGCATGAACTCATGCCGAAAGCCAGCGTTAGTACGAGAAGTGCAAAACTGAAGTGTTTCATATTTTTAGGAGTTGATAGTTGGTAGTTGATGGTTTATAGATTTTTTTGGGGCCTCCGCCACTGCGTGGCGGCGCTACGTTGCGCGGCTCGCTGTTCGCTCGGCCCTTCGGGCTGGTGCTTCGCACCACCGCTCCACATCGCTAGGCCGATGACTCGTTGGTAGTTGATGGTTGGTAGTTGATAGGATATTGATTTTCAAGTAATTAAATATGTTGACAAGTGCTAAAAACTACCAACTATCAACTCAGAACCCCGTAATCACCCGGGTATAATAATTAGCCAAGTACCACTGGATGCGGTGCAAGGCCAAGTTTTGTCGGGCTTGGTCTTCGGCGTTCACCTGGATGAGGTAATCGTTTGCGTTGATGACACCGTTTTCGAGTTGTGTTTTCGAGATGTCCTTGATGCGTTGACGCAGCTCAATCAGCTCGGCATCTTGTTGCATCAAGGTTTGGTACTTGGCTACCTCGGCGTTTTGCTGGCTTTGCTGCACGGCGATGTTGAACAAGAAAGCCTCGCGCTGAATACCAACGGCTTGACTGTTTAGGTCGAGCATGGCTTTATCGTTTTTGGCCGTGTAAAAGCTTGAAACGTTCCAACTGAAACGCAGTCCGCCAATGTAATAAGGGCTGAACTCGTTGTTCAGCATGTTGAGCCCCGGCCTGCCGAGACCACCTTGCAGGAATACGCCCACTCGGGGGATTTTACGGGCATCCACCAATTTTTGCTGGATGCTGAAGGTATTTTGTTGATAATCGAACACTTTAAGTTCAGGCCTTTTGATGCTGGTGGATACCGTTTCGTTGAGGGGTTGTTCAAAGCGGGTGTTTTCATCGATGTTCAGCCCGGTAAACAAGGTCAACATATCGCTTAGGCCCTTGCGGTTGGCTTCCAGTTCTGACTGGCGTTGCGAGAGTTTAATGAGCTCGGCTTCGAGGATGTAGGCGCTACTTTTGAGGGCCACGCCATTGTTGATGGCCACATTGGCTTTTTGTAGCCCGGTTTTAATGTCTTGTTCTAAAAGATTGCTTTGTTGCAGTTGAGCGTCTATGAGTAGGATGCCAAAAAAAAGTTGTGTTACCCGGTCGCGGAGCTTGTACAGCTCAACGTCTATTTTTTGCGCTTCGAGATCGGTTTGGGCGGCGATGAGTTGTTGTTGCTGTTTGATTTGGTAAAAATCCGTCAGCGATTGGTTGACCTCGGCATACACGCGGTATTGGTCTTTGTTGAGGCTGGGTACCGTTATGCCCGCTGGTAGGGTGATGGGCAGCTCTGTTACCTCTGATTGGTAGGTGGCTTGACCGGCAACTTGAACTTGCGGCCAGTAAGCGCGTTGGGTGTTTTGCAATGAAAGTTGTTGGTTTTGCTCCAATAACCTGTACTGTTTCACCAGCGGATAGTTTTGTTTGGCCAGTTGAAAGCAGGTGTCGAGGTTTAAACTGCTTGGCGTTTGCCCTTTGGCAGGTCCGATGCCCAAGCCTGCCACAAATACCCATAGCAGGAGCTGCTGTAAGGTTAATTTGTATGTAGTCATACGTTTTATCATTTTGATTTAGTCATTTGATTAATACGAGGTTCAAAAAAAAACACCGTGTGGTGTTGGGGGGTGAGCCAACAAGGGCAAGGAATGCTTTTTGCGCCTCCCCCCGGCGCTGTGCGCCGACCTCCTCCACTGCACAGACGCTCGCGTCCGCTGGTAGCGGGGGTTGGGCCGAGCTCCGCTCGACCGGGTTACTGTCCGGCTACCGTTCCGTGGCGATTCCTTTATTGCACATGCTCAAACGGCTTGCCGCCACGGGTTTTCTGTTGTCGCATTGAACCCCGGGTTGCGCTTCGCTTACCCGCGGTTACCGATATGACCTACCCTTTGGGCAGGGAACAGAAAATCTAATCATGCAGGTTATAACCCATTAATAATTAACCATTTACAATTAACCATTAAAAAGCTTTATGCCACGCTGAGCATGGCTTTGATCCATTTTGGGATGAGGGCTTTGCGTTGTTCCATGAGGAAGTTGAACTCCTCGTCGTTGAACTTTCCGACACTTTTGAGGAAAGGGCTGGCCACGAAGGGGAACACCACGAGCGCCATGATGTTGACTAGGAATTGTAGCGGGTGCATCATGGCGATTTCGCCACGGAACATTTTCTGCTGGAATTCCTCGATGAAGCTAGAGCCTAGGAGTTTTTCCTTGAAACCTACCTTCTCGATGAAGGCATCGGGCTCGTGGCGGGCCTCGCCGAGTACGAAGAGCGGTATTTGCGGCTGCTCGATGAGTAGGCTGAGGTAACGCTCCACGAAGGTCTCGATTTTTTGCTCGAAGCTGAGCGATGTATCGTTGAGGCTCTCGGCAACCGAGGCGAAGAAACCTTGAAGGGTCTCGACCATCACGAGGTCGAACAATTTTTGCTTGCTGCGGAAGTAGTAGTTGAGCAACGCAAGGTTGATGCCAGCCTCCTCGGCGATGTCGCGGGTACGGGTTGCTGCAAAACCTTTCTGGTGAAAGACTTTACGTGCGGCAGCCTTGATGCGCTCCTCGGTGCTGGTATCGGTAGTTTCTATGTGTTTTTTGGCGGGCATCGTATGTTTTTGACGATATAACGATGCAAAGGTATGAGAAGTTTTGAACTAATCAAATAATTTAATCATTTGATTAAAAATAATATCAAATTTAACTACATAAAATTTAGCCTGGTTGAGCCAGTGGATGTAAATCGTGTAACTTTGATAAAAATATTGCATTAGGCTTAAGATTGAAATAGGTTGTGGCAAAAAGCCTCGGCCAGGCTATAAAACCTGTGATGTACGCGACTTGCCCGGCGTTGATTATGTTTGCACAGCCGATAATTTACCCTTTGAAAATGGTACCGTAGACGAGATTTACTCGCGGCACGTGGTAGAGCATTTTAGTTACAAGGAGTTTTTGAAAGTGCTGCAAGAGTGGAACCGGGCTTTAAAACCCGGTGGCACGGTTTATATCATTTGTCCAAACCTACTTTGGCACTTAGAACAGGTTTTATCGGGTAGCCACGCATCGTTTTTTGATAAAACCTCAGGCCAAAACGCCCGTTACTGGGGTTTTGGTAGCTTGTTTGGCTGGCAACAAGACGAGCACGACATACATAAGTTTGGCTTTTACTACGAGTTGCTGCGCGATATTCTGCAGGTGTTTGGCTTTGACCAAGTGGAAGATTTAACCAACAGTGGCCAAGGGCTGGAAAACCAGCCCTGGCACCTGGAAGTCAGGGCAACGAAAGTAAGTGCTGCACCAGCGCATGAAAGCACCAGATTGTACCATCATTTTGATGTGAAGCACTAGCACAAGGCATTATGCACCACCACGCCATACAGCGCGGCGGTCTCGGTGCGTAGGCGTGCATCGCCTAACGACACTGGTTTAAAGCCCTGTGCTATGCTCTGGCTTATTTCTTTGTCCGAGAAATCACCTTCGGGGCCAATCAGCAGCAACATACTCTGTCCTGGCGATAAAGCTTGCGGTAGCTGCTGTTTATCATCGGGCACGCAGTGGGCTATAAAATGTTGTTGGTATGCGCCATGCTGCTGCTGTAAAAACACCCCAAAGTCTTGCACCTCGTTGATGATGGGCATGATAGCCTTCAAAGATTGCTTCATGGCCGATTGCGCGATACGCTCCAGCCGTTCAAGTTTTATACGGGTCCGCTCGGAGTGTTCACATTCCAGCAGCGAAATCTCGGTGATACCAATTTCAACCGCTTTTTCCACAAACCATTCTATACGGTCGGGGTTTTTGGTGGGCGCAATGGCAATGTGCGTCGGGCATTTTTGTACGCCATAACCCTCGGCTATTTGTACAACGCTGGCGGTAGCACCTTGTCGGCTGCTGGCTAGTAGAGTACCGTTATATAGGTTCCCCTTTCCATCGGCCAAGTATAACTGTCCACCGGGTTTTAAGCGCAAGGACTTGATGGCATGTGCGGCTTCCTCAGCGCTCAGCTGGGCAACGTTGTTGTTTATATGTTCGGTATAAAAAAGGAGCACAGGCTATTTTATTGCAATATGGGCTGGGTTCATGCGGCAGCGATGCGGAGCAGTGGCGCGTAGCGCCAGACCGAGCCGCCCATTGTAGAGACTTTTCTGGAAACGTCTCCCGTGATAAGGGCGGCGAAGGGCCGAGCGAACAGCGAGCTGCGTAGCGTAGCGCCGACCGCAACGCGGGCGGGCCGCCCCAAAAAATCACTCAAAAAAAGGCTTTACTTTATCCAGCAGGTAATCAGGTGCTTGGCAGCGTTTGCCCGTGTGTTTGTTCACGAAGGCAATTTTCACGTCGGCCCCGCAGGCTAATTTACCTGATTCCGTGATAATCTCGTGGTGGAAACGCATAAAATCGGTGGGTAGCTCGCGCACCTCGCAGCGCACGGTGCAAAGCTCGTCGTAGCGCAGCGGGCGCACGTAGCGGCAGTTCAGGCTCATGATGGGCATCATGACACCTACCACTTCTTCTTGCTCTTTGTAGGTGATGCCCAGGCTGCGGATGGCCTCGCCGCGGGCCGCCTCGAAATACATGGCGTAATGACCATAATAGAGGTAGCCCATCTGGTCGGTCTCGCCGTAGCGCACCCTGATTTGGCTCTCGTGCCGGAACATGTTTTAGGCGTTGGGGGCTTGGTAAAACGGTAGTTTAACCACCTCGGCAAACTCCAGGTTACCCCGAATGTCGATGGCGATTTTGCTGCCCAAGGCTGCAAATGCGGTTTCTACATAACCCATGCCGATGGCTTTATCCAAGGATGGCGATTGCGTGCCAGAGGTCACTTTACCAATCACGCGGCCTTCGAGGTCGGTAATCGGGAAGTCATGGCGGGGAACCCTGCGGCCATCCATCATGAAACCGACCAGCTTGCGGTCCAAGCCTTGTGCTTTTTGCGCTTTAAAGTACTCGCTATTGGTAAATGCACCTTTGTTGAGCTTGGTAATCCAGCCGAGGCCAGCTTCAAGCGGCGAGGTGGTATCGTCGATATCGTTGCCGTAGAGGCAGAAACCCATTTCGAGGCGCAGTGTATCGCGGCAACCGAGGCCACAAGGCTTCACGCCGTAGGCTTCGCCAGCTTGGAACACGGCTTCCCAAAGGGCCAAGGCGTGCTCGTTGGCGATATATAACTCAAAACCGCCCGAGCCGGTATAGCCCGTGGCAGAGATAATCACGTTGTCGAAACCCGCGATGCTACCCTTCGCGAAGTGGTAGTACTCGATGGCCGATAGGTCAACACTGGTCAAGCTTTGTAGGGCCTTGGTGGCCAAGGGGCCTTGAACAGCCAAGAGTGCGGTCTCGTCAGATATGTTGATTAAACGGGTATCAAAAGTATTGTGGCTGCTGATCCAGTTCCAGTCTTTCTCGATGTTCGAGGCGTTAACCACCAACATGAAGGCTTGTTCGCCCTCGGCGCAGGTATCTTCGGGCAAGCGGTACACGAGCAAGTCGTCTACAATACCGCCGTCGGCGTTAGGCAAGCAAGAGTACTGGGCTTGGCCGATGGCCAATTTCGATACATCGTTAGAGGTAACGGATTGGATTAAATCAAGGGCTTGGCGGCCACGAACGATAAACTCGCCCATGTGCGACACGTCGAAAACGCCCAGTGCTTCACGCACGGCGAAGTGTTCTTCCTTGATGCCACTGTATGAAATAGGCATATCGTAGCCGGCAAATTCGGCCATTTTGGCACCAAGTTCTCGGTGCTTCGCGCTCAGCGGGGTGCTTTTCATGCTATGAAAAATGTATCGGTTAAGGGTTTTAGGTTGGGCTTATTTCTTCTCGCAAACGGTTACCCACGCTGGTGGGATATTGATCGGCACAAAGGCGATATCGCTGTTGCCAAACACTTTTTCGTAGCGTTTACGGGGGATTAGGCTATAGTTCAACTGGATAAAACGACCGCCTGGACGAAGCGCATCGCGCGATTCGGCCAAGATGCTATCGCCTAATTCCTCGGGCAAGGCCACGAAAGGAAGGGCAGAAATCACGTAGTCGGCAGCATCAAAACCCAAGGCTGCAATATGTTTGTCGATATTTTCTGCGCTATCTTCAATCACCACCAGGCGTTTGTCGCCCGCAAAGCGTTGGCGCATGATTTCGCAAAGTTTAGAGTTTATTTCAAAGGCCAACAACTTGGTGTCGGGGCCCATGGCTTGTAGAATATATTTAGTGATTGGGCCGTCGCCAGCACCTAGTTCAACGATGCACTTGGCTGTTTTAAAATCGACGAAGCTGATCATCTTTTTGCTCACGAACTTCGAAGAGCGGGAAATGGTACCCACGGTGCGGATGTCTTTAAGACCCTCCATAAAAAAGTCAAATGCTGACATGGTGCTTTGGTTTTTCATAGCTAAAAAAAACGGCAGGACTAATTGCCAGCGCAAAAGTACGGAATTTTACACTACAAACATTTACAGAAATTTGGAACCTTATTAACTCGAACTTTGTAAACATTATATTGTACCTTTGTAATTGACAAAATTATATAAATCTAGGCTTTTGCTATGCAAGACGTTAAACATACTGCCATTGACGTGTCTGCTTTCTTTATACAGAAAGGTGTAACGCCCGTCAAGCTACAAATTTTGTTGTATTATACCAATGTCTGGTTTTTTGCCAAGCATCGTAAGCCCTTGTTCGCTGATCAAATAGAGACTTGGATATATGGTCCTGTAGTCCCCAACGTTTGGGATAATTTCAAGTACGTAAAAATAGGTGATGCTATACCTGCGTTCAGAGCGAAACTAGTACAACTAGATAGCATTGCAGACTTACATCTTAACGATATTTGGAACGCTTACGGGCACCTAAGTGCTTCCCAGTTATTGGACATCGTCATCCCTGAACTTAATCTTTACTTGGCTCAATCTATTAAACTTGATACTCGTCCGTCTGGGCATAAAATTACACTCGGCAGCGCAATTGCTATAAAGTATAAATTGATTAATGCTCAGATACCTAGAGCCCAAGAAAAGTACGCACTTGGTCATATTTCAAGTTTAGCATTCGTAGGCAATGGCTAAGGAGGGTTTAATCTTCTTGATGAATATTTATCCTCAAGCCAATGATAAGTTCGTCAAAATTGTTCGGTATCGCTACATTGCACCGTTTTCCAAAAAGGAAAAAACAATAATTGATCTAGAAATTTACGAGCCCAATATTTGTTTGATTTCGTTTTTTCAGTCAGGAAAAGGTAATGATGAGAGCCGTTATAAACTTAGGCTAAACTTAAAGCCTGGTCACGTATTGGCTATACTAAAAAATTGCTTAGAGGCTTTTTATCAATTACAGCCCCGTCACGCATTGATTTTTCTCGCATCTGATGATATTGGAGAAAAAGCGGAAGCTAATGATAGGTTCAGCGCTTACAGTTTGTTTATGAGTCGCTATTTACTAGACTATCAACACTACGAAAAAATTGCATCAACAGCACTGAATCTCATGTTGCTACAACATGAGGACTTCACGTTCAAAGAGGAGGCTATAGCGTTTTTCAATCAATATGAACAAAGTCTAATAGACGAGTTCTCGAGCTAATAAACCGCACTCCCTCGCCTCAGCCACTTCCCCCATTTTTCACTGTATGTATGCACCTTCGTGGTTTCTTTCCCCGCTGCGTCAAACACTTTATTGCCTTGGTTTACCCACTCGAAAATACTGCCGTACAGGTTTTTTACATCGGTAAAGCCTTGAGCTTCAAGCTGTTCGCCAATTTTTTCGCTACGGTAACCTACCGAGCAGTACACCACTATTTTGGTATTTTTCGGTACGCTGGCCAGCTGCATCATATTAAAGTTGTTATATCCAATATGTATAGCACCGGGCAAGTGGCTCAGGTCATACTCCACTTTTTCGCGGGCATCCAGCAGCAGCACCTTGCCGGTACCCAGTTTTTTCAGTTCTTCAACCGTAATCAGCGGCACGCTAAAACTCAGCAAGCCTTTGAGCATTTCATCCATCTTGGGGTCCGAAACTTTTTTTTCCTTTTGTCCATACAAGCTCAAGCTACACAGGCTAAGTAAAATAAGGACTATGTTTTTCATGGCAAGTTGTTTAGAGGAGCAAAGGTAATATTCGTAATCGGTCATTTATTCATGATTCATTTCATCTTTTTGTCGTTTTTGGGCGTGCCGGCCTACGGCCGTCGGGCTGTGCGCGGCTGCGCGTTGCTTGTCCCTGACGGGAGCGCCTTCGGCGCCCGCTACCATCCCTCACGCGGTTTCTTGCAGTGCCGAGGCCATGCTAGATTGCTTGATGGTTAAATGGCTGAATCACCATTTCAGATACCACGCCAGAATCAGGTTGCTGGCACAAGAACCATATCGACTTGGCGGCTTCCTTGGCTTGGATAAAAGCATCGCGGCGCACTTTCAAATCGATATTATCCCAAAACGGAGTATCAACACCTCCCATGTAAACGTTAGTCATGCGGATATTGGTGCGTTTCAACTCCTCGCGGATTGATTTTACCATACCATTTAAACCGTATTTAGCTGCCGAGTAAGCCGCGGCACCGGCCATTGGTGTTTTACCCAATACTCCAGGCATGTTGATAATCAATCCTTTACCAGCAACTTTCATGCTAGGTATAAAGGCCCGCATCAAATAAAAGGCACCTTTCAGGTTTACGTCTATAGATTGTGCAAAATCTTCGTCGCTCAATTGCTCCAAAGGCTTGATAATGCCTATGCCCGTGGCGTTAATCAATATATCTAACTTGCCAGCCTGGGCCAATAAAGCATCGGCCATTGCTTGCACCGACGAGGCTTGGGTCACGTCCAATACAAAACATTGCTCGTGGGGTATATCTAGGCTGTCGGCTAAAGCATGCAGTTTGGCTTCATCCCTGGCTGCAAGGTAAACCTTGGCACTGCTCGATTTTAATAATTTAGCGGTTTCAGCACCGATACCGCCCGTGGCACCAGCTACTAGCACTTGTTTCTGTAATAAGCTTTCCATGTTGTTGCGTTTTCCTACCAAACAGCAGATGTCCGAAATGGTTGAAGCAGGTCACCCAGGCTGTTTAATAATTCCCCTGTTTTGAACCAGCAAGGGGGCAATTGCGTTATTGACTACCTTGGTTCAGGCTTTTTTCTGACCTTTGCGACCTTGTAAACTCTTATCATTGCTCCCATGCGACGCCACATTATTTTTGCCCTTGCCTTAGTGCTGTTGCACACGGCTTCATTTGCCCAAAGCAACACATTGTCGCTCGACGAAGCCATCGCCCAAGGCTTATCCAATAGTTATCAACTGGACATTGCCGGGCTTCAATCCGATATTGCCAAAAACAACAATACCAACGAGGCCAGCGGCATGTATCCCCGCGTGAGTTTCAACCTCAACTCGGCCAACGCGTACAATAATTCTATTAGCCCGAACCCATTTGCGCTCAACGCACCGTCGGTTAACGGTGGTGTAGTAGCCAACCTCGATGCCACTTGGACCTTATTCAACGGTTACAAAGTACGCATCAGTAAGGCTAGGCTTGAAATGCTCCAGAACCAAGCCAATACCAATTTTAGCCTAACCATGGAAAATACCGTTAGGGCTATCATGTTGGCATATTACAACACCCTCATCCAACAGGAGCAAGTTGCGGTTTTAGCCGAGGTTATGGCCTTGTCGCGCGATAAGTTCAATTACCAGAAAACCCGTCGTGAACTGGGTACTGGTTTAACTTTCGACCTCCTCCAAGCCGAGCAAGCTTACCTCAACGATTCTACCAACTACCTCATCCAGCTCAATGCGCTGGAAAATGCTAAACGCAACCTCATGCTCAGCATGAGTCAATCGTACACGGATCTTGCCGATTTGCAGCTCAGCACCAAACTCGATGAGCCCAAAATGGTAGAGGCACTCGAAACGCTCCGCGACCAGATGATCAACCAAAACCAAAGTTTGCTACAATTAGATAACGCTGGTAAAATAGCCCAAATTGAAAGTCAGTTCCAAGCTAGCAATCGCTACCCTACCTTGAACATGAGCACGGGTTTAAATGAAGGCCCAAGTTTACTGTACAGCGATTTCGTGGTGCCTTCAACCGGCGAGAAGTTGGGATTTGGTACCGGTAATACTTTTAACGCTTACATCAATTTTAATTTTACCTATCCCATTTATAACGGTGGTGTGGTGCGCAGGGGCATGGCCAATGCCAAAATACAGGAAGACATTGTGTCCTTGCAAAAGCAAGACCTAACCCAGCAGCTTAACGTACAGCTCGATAACGCTTACGCCAACTACCTCAATCAGCAACAAGTATTGTCGCTCACCATCGAGCGCTCGGCCAACGCCATTGAAAATTTACGCATTTCAGAAGAACGCTACAAAGGCGGCCTGATCAATATTTTCGATTACCGTGCCGTACAAGTAGCTTATATCAGTGCTGAACAAGCCCGCTTATCAGCCTTGTTCAACCTCCGCAACATCGAGGTGGAGCTCCTACGCATATCGGGTAAATTGTTGGGTAAGGAATAGCCCCCGCGGCAGCGATGCGAAGCAGTGGCGCAACGCGCCAGACCGAGCCGCCCATTGTAGAGCCTTTTTTTGATACGTCCCCCGTAATAATGGCGGCGAAGGGCCGAGCGATTAGCGAGCTGCGTAGCGTAGCGCCGACCGCAACGCGGGCGGGCCGCCCCCAAAAACAAAAAAAGAGGACTAGCAAATGCCAGCCCTCTTTTTTATGCAGCCTTCGCACTTATTTTTTCACAAACTTGAAGGCTTTATCTTGTATAAAACGCAGGGTCTTTGGCAAAGCACAAAATCACCATTAATAGGGGCGCCTTTGCAAATACCACAGATTTAATTCATATCTTCACACTAGTTGTCCAAACTTTCTTTAATCTACCCAACTTCAAACTATTTCGCCATGAGAAAAATGTTTCTTTCCTTATTCGGTCTTGCTGCTATTTGTGCAATGACCCTCACATCGTGCAAAGACAAGTGTAAAGACGTAAACTGCGGCCTCAACGGTAATTGTGACTCGGAAACAGGCGAATGCGTTTGTAACCTCGGCTACGAAGGTGCAAGCTGCGAAACTACCTGGTCTAGCAAATTCGTTAGCGCTACAGGCTGGTCAGCTTCTGATAACACTACAGCATCTACAGCAGGCACTCCACTCGGAATTTTCACCTATGTACCAACTATTTCTGCTGGTGCTGCTGACCGTGTTGTAGTTGCTGGAATGTCAGGTTTTGGCGATAGCGTTATCGACCTCAACCTTAGCGGCTCAACTAATTTCACGATCGCTGATACTGATGCAGCTGGTCGAGTTTACGCTGGTTCAGGTTCTATCTCTGCTGATGGCTCTACCATCACAGTAACCTACACGGTGGCTTACTCTGATTCTACTTCAGACACAATTTCAGCTTCTTGGACTAAGAACTAAACAGTACATTCTGATTCAACAACATGAGTCATTTCTTATTTTTTTAGGGATGACTCATTTTTTTTGAGCATAGGAGAGCCTTTAGAACTTCATGTTCCCACACAAAAATTCAAAAGGTCTATAAATTTCTGCACCGACCGATGTAAATATTGAAAAAGCACTTGTACTAAGGGTGCATCTACCTAGTGTGAACCCACAGCGCGTCGCCGTCCCCCAAAACAAAAAAGAGGACTAGCAAACGCCAGCCCTCTTTTTTATGCAGCCTTCGCACTTATTTTTTCACAAACTTGAAGGCTTTGTCTTGTAATATAACCATGTAAACACCTGCGCTAAGTGCCTCGGTATTTAAAGTTACGGTACTCTGCGTAATGGCTTGGCTCATCACCGTGCGACCCAGCATATCAACTACGCGAAGGTTTTCCGTGTCAACTATCTGTGCAGGCAAACCATCGATGGTAAGGCTGCTGGCCGTTGGGTTCGGGAACAAACGCACGTTCGAGTAGGCATCCAAGATATCCTCGGTTCCAGAGATGAACACGTTGATCACTTGCGTGCTGGTATCAGCATCACCGCAGGTATTTGTAACGATTAGCGTCACGGTGTAATTACCGTTGGCCGTGTAGGTATTGCTTGGGTTTTGGCTGGTAGATGTGTTTGTATCACCAAAGTCCCAGCTATACGTCGTGCCGTTGGTCGATGTGTTCGTAAAACTAACCACACCGAAGTTGTCCACGTAGCTAAACCCGGCTGTTGGAGCAGGACTTACCGTTATGTTCAAGTTTCTTGGTGTGCTGCTACCGCAAACGTTGTCGGCCGTTACACTCAAGGTGCCAGGCGTGTTGTCAAAGTCAACGTTGATAGTATTGGTCGAGTTGCTGGTGGCGTTCCAAGTGCTTGGGAAGTTCCAAGTGTACGATACGTCGGGATTGTTCACCACGCTGTAAGTCTCGGTGCTAAACGGACAAACACTTGCATTGCCCGTAATAACCGATGGTGTTGGGGCCAAAACCGAAGCAGTGATGTAGGTAGAATCAGTGTATGAACTTTGCGAGTTACCGTCGCTTACCGTCAACGAAACCGGGAAAACACCTGCGCTGGCATACGTAACCGTTGGGTTTTGTGCTGAAGAGGTGCTTGGTGTACCGCCAGGGAAACTCCACTGCCATGAATTGATGGCACCACCGCTCGATAAATCGGTGTAGTTCACGCTGCTGCCTGCACAAATATTGCGCAAGTTAGCATTGAAACTTGGGCTCAACGGCGATGAAAGGTCGTTCCATTTCCACATGCCGTTTTGGGTAGCGCTGGTATTAAACCAACCCGAGAACCCTACTGATGGGTTAATGAAATCAACATACAAGTGTTGCTCGGTATCAATCAAGTTCCAGGTAGTTCCGCCGTCCTCGCTGTACGATGAACCCGAAGCGCCTGTAGCTGCACCCGTGCTGAACACGATGCTAGTACCGGGCACATAGGCCAGGCCGTTGGTAAATACAGATCCCGTTGTGGTTACTTGTGTCCAGTTGGCACCACCGTTGGTTGTACGGTAAACTTGGCCTGTGTTGTTTATAATCAAACCGTTGTTGCCTGTGCCAAACGATAAGTTAGCGGTAGATGTATTGGTAATAGCTCCGCCAAAGTCAACTACTGGCGAGGTAAATACCGACCAGTTTTGGCCTCTGTTAGCCGAACGGTAAATACGACCTACACTGGTGGTAAACCACACGGTATCGCCTACTACTTCAATTTGACGAACATAGCCAAATTCATTGGAATTCAAAGGGTTAGGTATATTAGCACCAGGTACTAAGGTCCAAGTGGTACCACCGTTAGTGGTGCGGTAAATTTCAAAATCACCATTGATAGGGTCGCCTTGGCAAACACCTTCATTGGCATCCCAGAAATAAACCACGTTGGTAAACGAAGCTGCATTGTTGAAGCTAGCTGTATTTTGGCGTGCCCAAGTAGTACCGCCGTTGGTAGTTTTCCAAATACCACCCGTTTGGCCAGCAGCCGTTGGGTAGGCGGCCAACCAAGCTGTGTTGGCATCCAAGGCATGAATCATAGAGATGCCCAGTGCCGAGTTGCCCACATTGATGTTACCAGCGGTCCAAGTAGTACCGCCGTTGGTGGTTTTGGTAAATTGCTGCACGTTAGCACCTGCTGCCGAACCATCGTAAGCCGTAGCCCAAACCACGTTGGGGTCAACAATCGAGATGTAGTTGATACCGCGGGCGGCGGTGGCAAAGCCTGAGTTTTGCACCAACCATTCGCCATAAGGCGCGATACCAACATTGATATAGCCCGTGCGGGTTGAGGTGGCGTTGGTTTGGCTGTTGGTTACGGTAAGCGATACGTTGTAGGTACCCGCTGCGGCGTAAGTAATGGCTGGTGGCACTTGGCCGCTGAAAGTAGCTGGTGTTCCGCCAGGGAACGACCATTGCCAAGTGGTGATGGCGTTGCCACCGTTGGCCGAGTTGTCGTAAAAGCTTACGGCATCACCTTCCACAATGTTGGTAGGCAAACCGAAGAAGTTAGCAATAGGCGCACCTGCGGTTGTGCCTTGTTGGGCACATTGCACGGCAGCCAAGGCGTTAATCCTAGGGCCAATATTCTGGTTGATGTTCACACCGGTGCTCACGAGGCAGTTTAATACCTGCGCTGGTGTCATGTTGGGGTTTACACTCAATATTAAACCAGCCAAACCTGCGGCAAATGGCGTAGCCATAGAGGTACCACCCATGCGGGCATAACTGTTGCCAGAGGTGCTGTAAACAGTGCTCAACAAACCACCGTTCGAATAACCGCCGGGTGCGGCAATATCCACAAAAGTGGTAGTACCGTTAAAATTAGAGAAACTTGAGCGAGCATCGTTGCTGTTCACCGAGCCTACACCAATCACATTGTTGTAGCCAGCAGGGTATTGTACCGTAGAATTGCCGTCGTTACCAGCAGCAGCCAAGAATACCACGTTAGGGTATGCGTTGATCAAGGTCTGGATGGCAGGGGTATTGGTCGGGCCACCAAACGACATGCTCACCACGTGTGCACCGTTTTGGCAAGCCCACTGTATTCCAGCATACGAGTACCAGATACCGTTTGAACTAGTAGCGCTGTTGGGTGTACATTTTACGCCAATCAACTCGGCATTACCACCTAAAGAGGCGATACCGCGGTTGTTGTTGATATCGGCCGTGGCCAAGCCAGCACAGTGTGTACCGTGCGACCAGCCTTGGTCTGTGTTGTAATCTTGCGGTGGTGTGGCATCGTTATCGTTATCGGCCACGTCGAATTGCTTAAATGCGGTGAGGTCGAGGTGGTTGGCAAAAACCGCGTTGTCGATGATGGCAATTTTCACGGCGTTACGGCCTAGGCTGATGTTCCAAGCGTTTTCAGAGCCAACCAGCGTGTGATACCATTTGTCGGAACCGCTGTGGTTCGTATCGTTGGGGATGAAAGTCGTTTGGTAAATCGGTTCTTTGCAGGCAAAAGTCACGAAATTTAGTTTCTCGAGGGCCTCTACCAGCTCGTCGATGCGGGTGTAATCGGCAAATGTAACCCGGAACATGTTGGCCAGTTCCTTTTTACCTGTGAAATAACTAGGGCGTTCCAGCAAGGTTACCTGGTATTGTTCCAGGGTAGCTTTCAGCATGGGGTAATCGTTGAGGTTAACCACCAGGCTAAAGTCGTTGACATTGCTTTGTGTGGCTTGATGCAGGTTAGGCATCGGTTGGCCTTTGAGCATAAACATAACCCTGCCGTCGAGGAACTCAGGGTTAAAGGTTTGGGCAAACCCTAGATTAAGGTAGGCTAGGCCAATCAAACACAGTAAGATTTTTTTCATGGATGTTTTAATTTAGTAAGCACTCAGTTGCTTTTTTGTAAAAGTGCTTAAAAGTAGATAAAAGTTGTGGAATGGCATGGGCTACAACAAAAAAAAACGTTTTTTGGTGCTACTGAAAAATGTTCATCGTTCATACCTCATCGTTCATAGTTCTTTTTTGGGCGCCCCGGCTTCGCCGTCGGCGTGCTACGGGGTTCGCTGGCGCTCCGTGCTTCGCACCAGCGCCTACGGCGCTGCCCTTCGCATGCCTGGCGCGAGAACAGCGGCACAGCCGCAGTTTCCTGCGTTAGCTCAATGCCATTAAGCGTTAATTATTTTGTTTGTTTTTCAGCATTTTTCGGCCAAAGTAACCACCCCGTCTGCTGCGCTACACGCTTTGCGTTCCGCTTGCATCCACCCCTCCTTGAAAAGGAGGGGAGCTCATGCCTTGCTATAAATATTTGATTTACAGATATTTAAAAGAACAAGCCAAGTTCCCCTCCTTTTCAAGGAGGGGTGGATGCGCACAGGGTGTTTTACACCTTGTAGCGCAGACGGGGTGGTTATAAATTCGAGAAAAATTAACGCTTAATGGCATTGTGCGTTAGCTGGCCGGAGGGCAGCCGCGTAGCGGCTGGTGCGAAGCACGGAGCACCGCGAACCCCGAAGGACAGCGGCGACGCGCACGCGGCGCAACGCCCAAATTCAAAACATACGCTTACCTTTGTGCTTTCAATCCAGTAAATACACATGACTTTTAACCAATACCCCTACCAGCGGCCCGATATTAAAGCTTTTAGTCAAGCTTATACTCAACTTTTGCAGGCTTTTGACCAAGCAGATAGCCCCGAGGCCCAAGCAGCGCTTTTTGTAGAAATTAATACCCTGCGCAGCGATTACGATAGCAACCGCACCGTGGCCCGCATCCGCCATACCGTTGATACCAGCGATGCCACCTACGAGGCCGAAAATACCTTTTTCGACGAGGTTGGCCCCGATGTGGAAGTACTTGAAAATCAGTTTTATCAAGCCCTTTGCCGCACGCCGTACCGCCAAGCCCTTGAGGCTAAATTCGGGGCGCACTTGTTCAACTTGGCTACCTTGCAGCTAAAGACCTTTAACGATAGTATCCTGGAGCTCATGCGCGAGGAAAACCGATTGAAAAGCGAATATGTGAAGCTCTTGGCGCAGGCGAAACTTGACATTGATGGCCAAACCTACAACCTGTCGTCTATTACGCCGTTGGAGGTGAGTCCCGACCGTGATTTGCGCCGCAGGGCATCGGCTGTGAAATGGGATTTCTTTGGCCAACATGCCGAGACCATCGCCGATATTTACGATAAGTTGGTGCAAACCCGGACCCAGATAGCACACAAGCTGGGTTACGAGAATTTTATCCAATTGGGCTACGACCGCATGAACCGCACGGATTATTCCGCTGCCCAAGTGAAGGTATTCCGCGAAGGGGTGAAGCAATATATTGTGCCGCTATGCTCCAAAATTCGCGCAAAACAAGCCAAACGCTTGGGTTTGAGCCAGCTCAAACATTACGACCTGGGCTTCAAATTTAACTCGGGCAATGCTGAGCCAGCAGGTTCTCCCGAATGGATTATCGAGCAAGCCGCTCAAATGTATCGCGAGCTCTCGCCAGAAACAGACGCTTTTTTCAAACGCATGACCTCTGAGGGTTTGATGGATTTGCTCAGCAAACCCAATAAAGCCCCAGGCGGTTACTGCACGTTTATGGGTCAGTTTGAAGCGCCTTTCATCTTTTCAAACTTCAACGGTACCAGCGATGATATCGATGTGTTGACGCACGAAGCAGGGCACGCATTCCAAGTATTTGCCGGTAAATATAAATGGATACCCGAGTACACATTCCCTACCTATGAGGCCTGTGAAATCCACTCGATGAGCATGGAGTTTATCACTTTCCCTTGGATGGAGTTGTTCTTCCAACAGGATGCCGATAAGTACCGCTACAATCACTTATCGGAAGCCTTGTTGTTTATGCCTTATGGTTGTGCCGTGGACGAGTTCCAGCACGAAATGTACGCCCAACCTGATTTGAGCCCTGCCCAACGCAACGAGGTGTGGAAGCGCATCCAAGCAACCTATTTGCCAGATTGGGATTTTTCAGACTCAGAGCTGTTGCAGCAAGGTATTTTCTGGTACAAGCAATCGCATATTTTCAAGGTACCGTTTTATTATATCGACTATGTGCTGGCCCAGAGTTGTGCCTTGCAGTTTTGGAAAAAATCGCAGCAAAATCATCAAGCGGCTTGGGCCGAGTACTTACAGCTTTGCGAAGCCGGTGGCTCTATGTCGTTTTTACCCCTGGTTAAACTAGCTAATTTGCGCTCGCCATTTGAGCCTGATTTGCTGGCCGATGTAGCCCAATTTGTATCAGAATGGCTGGAAAAAGTGGATGATAGCCAGTTTTAAACCAGCTATAGCTTACTTATTACCAAACTTTTTAGAACTTTGCAGGCTGTAATAGAAAAATACGACCATGTTAGATAAACTAGAAGCCATACGTCACCGTTACCAGTACCTCGAGGAGCAACTTTCTGATCCTGGGGTGACCAGCGATATGTCGCGCTTCAAAAAAATTAGCAAAGAATACCGCGACCTAGAAAATGTGGTGGTAGCTTTTGTCCAATATAAAAAATTATTGAGCACCATTGCCGATAGCAAGGAAATTATCCAAAAGGAAAATGACCGCGAGCTCATCGAGATGGCCAAGATGGAGCTGGAAGAAGCACAACCTGCCCTCGAAATCCTGGAAGAGGAAATCCGCGTGATGCTTATTCCTAAAGACCCAGAGGACGAGCGCGATGCCATCTTGGAGATTCGTTCGGGTACCGGCGGTGATGAAGCTGCTATTTTTGCAGGCGATTTATTCCGCATGTACGAGCGTTATATTTCTACCAAAGGCTGGCAGTCAGAATTGGAATTTGCCAACGAAAGCGAGGCCGGTGGTTACAGTAAAATCGTTTTGAACGTAACAGGCGATGATGTTTACGGTATCCTAAAGTTTGAATCGGGCGTGCATCGCGTACAACGTGTACCTAAAACCGAGTCGCAAGGCCGTATCCATACCTCGGCGGCCACGGTGGTGGTACTACCCGTTTTGGAAATGGAAGACGTACAGATTAACCGCGTGGATTTGAAAATCGACGTGTTCCGTGCCTCGGGTGCGGGTGGTCAGCACGTAAACCGGACAGAATCGGCGGTTCGTATCACGCACTTACCATCGGGTTTGGTGGCAGAAAGCCAAGAAGCCCGCTCGCAAATCAAAAACCGCGAGATTGCGGAGAAACGCCTTTTTGCCGAGTTGTACGAGATGAAACGCGCTGAATTTGAAGGCGCTATGGCTGCCCGCCGTAAAACTTTGGTATCAACGGGCGACCGTTCGGCTAAAATCCGGACCTACAACTACCCGCAAAACCGTGTAACGGATCACCGTATCAACTTGACCTCGCATAACCTGCCCGCTATTATGGACGGGGATATCCAAGAATTTATCGATCAGCTTCAAATTGCCGAAAATGCCAACAAAATGGCTTCAGGCGAGGACGCATAGGTATTATTTCCAATGCATCACCTAGAGCAGGCCTTCGTCCTTTAATTTAAAGGTTAGGCCAGGCGTTAATCTTGGTTATAAGTTATCAATTGAGTTTTACTGAGCATGATTAGCTCTGATTGAGACTCAAATTGATTGATAAGTTGTTGTAAATATAAGTCAATGACTTCCAACAATTCTCGGTTGGATAAATTACCAAGTTTAAGTAATAATATTTTTGGGGGAGCTCCTTTTAATAGATAGTTGTCTAAAAAATCACTATCCTTTGTGATTATGATTCGCTGCTCTGAAATCGCAATTTTCACGATTTCGGTATCTTGCAACAAGTGCCCTTCAGGAAAATCGGTTGTATGAATAGCGTCGAAATCCTTTTCAGCAAGAAATTTTGCCAAAAGTGGAGGTAATTGGGTATCGACAAAGAACTTTATCATTATTAAGCAGATAATGCAATGATATCTTTGGTATCCGCCATTCTAGAAGCAAACAATAAACATGCTTCTATGTCCTCTTTTTGTAAATAAGGATAATCCTCCAAAATCTCATCAAATGTCATACCGCTGGCCAGCAATTCAAGGAGCTGAACCACGGTAAAGCGCATGTCCCTAATGCAAGGTTTACCTTTGCATACATTAGGGTTTATGGTTATTCTCGACAAGGTATTTTCCATGATCATATTTTTAGCCTGCTCTGTTACTGTTTCATAAACTTAATCCGAATGATAAGGATTTGGTTCCGGCCTCTTTGCAAAGATAAGTAAACAGGGGGATATAAATAAAAATTTGAGGGGTATTTCTAGTCTAACCAGCGCTGTATCTCTTGTTTGTAATTGGTTAAGTCATACCCAACTCTAAAAATAAAAGCCATCACCTTGACCTCAAGGGATGGCTTTTTCCTTTCGGGAAGTTCTCTTCTTTCGGGTATAATACGCTGATTTTCAGAATGGTCACAGTACAATTGACAGCCTTTCTGCGTGAGCTGCATGGAGGGCGCGGCGTAGCCGCGGTGCGTAGCACGGAGCAGAGCGAACCCCGTAATGCAGCGACCCGAGCGTATGCGAGGGGCACGCCCAAAATAAAACAACAGCACAAGGGACTTAGTGGATGGCCGCCTAAACTTCAGCGGCTAACGTAAAACTACCGGCCCCTTATAAAAAATTGAAGCTAGCCCGAAGCGCTGATTTGAACAAGATGTACATTTTACGGCGATCGTTAACCCGAATACGTTCATTCACAACACGTTGTGCTGGTGCTACTTGTATTTTGTAGAATAAGTTAAGGTAGTATTTGTACGCCAGGTACACCCCGAACCGAGAGCCCTGAGGCAAGCGGATGATGCCTTGGTAGGCGTGGTCAAAATCTTTTTTGATATCCAGCTCGATTTGTTGCTTGATATCATCGTTGAAGTCGCGGAAATCTACCTCGGGAAAATAAACCCTGCCGCGTTCATCGAAATCGCTTTTCATGTCGCGTAGGAAATTGATTTTCTGGAAAGCAGAGCCCAGGGCGCAGGCCGAGTCCTTAAGTTCCTCGTACTGGCCTGGCTTATCGTGGCAGAATACCCGAAGGCACATGAGGCCCACCACCTCTGCCGAGCCGTAGATGTACTTTTTGTACAGGCTGTCTTCGTACCTGTCGAAGAACAAATCCATCTCCATGCTATCTAGGAAAGCATCGATGAGTTCGTGTTCGATATGGTACTTGTTCACCACTTCTTGAAAGGCGTGCAACACCGGGTTCATGGATATTTGCTCCTCGATAGCGCGGTAAGTATCTTCCCTAAACCGTTTGAGTAGGGTAGCTTTATCTTTGTCGTGAAAGGTATCAACAATCTCGTCGGCAAAGCGCACAAAGCCGTAAATGGCGTAAATAGGTGCTCTGAAACGCTTGGCAAAAACCTTGATACCCAAAGAAAAAGATGTGCTGTAACGGTTGGTAATTAAACGGCTGCACTCCATGCAGGTGTCGCTGTACAACTTGATTTGATTCATGAGGATACGATATTTAAGGTTTTAATTCTTTGTACAACTCTTCGGCAACCACCTGACCTGATATCAAGGAAGGGGGCACGCCCGGGCCGGGAACCGTGAGTTGTCCAGTAAAATATAGATTAGATATTTTTTTGCTTTTCATGGCGGGCTTGAGGTTAGCCGTTTGGCCCAAGGTATTGGCCAAGCCGTAGGCATTGCCTTTGAACGCGTTGTAATCTGACACGAAATCGCTGTGGGCATAGCTGCGTTTGTACACCACGGCATCACGTACCGATTGGCCGATATGTTTTTCGAGGCGTTCCATCACCAGGTTGTAGTAATGTTCGCGGGTGGTCTCGTTGTCTTCTAGGCCTGGAGCAAGCGGTATGAGCAGGAATAGGTTCTCGTGCCCGGCAGGTGCCACGGTATCGTCGGTAATGGAAGGCACACAAGCGTAGAACAAGGGTTTTTCGGGCCATTTGGGCTCGGTGTAAATATCCTTGGCGTGTACTTTGAAATCCTCGTCGAAGAACAAGTTATGGTGGCGTAGGCCGCTTAAGCGTTTGTTTATTCCAAGATAAAACAGGAGTGAAGATGGCGCCATCACGCGTTGGTCCCAGTACTTGGGCGTATAGTTGCGCACGGGCTCGTCGAGTAGCTGTTGGTCTACGTGGTGATAATCGGCACCGGCCACCACGGCATCGGCTTCAAACACACCGTTAACTGTGTGTACTTTAGTAGCCTTTCCATGATGGGTTTCAATATGCGTCACGGCATGGTCGCACAATATTTTCACCCCTTGTTCCTCGGCCACGGCAACCATGGCTTCTATAATTTTATGCATGCCACCCATGGGGTACCAGGTGCCTAGCACCAGGTCGGCATGGTTCATCAAGCTATACATGGCGGGGGTTTCCTCAGGTGTAGCACCCAAGAACAACACTGGGAACTTAAGCAACTCGCGTAGTTTTTGGTGCTTGAACAGCGATTCCACATGCTTAGCCATAGAGGTAAGCATTTGTAAGCGGAACACCGAGCGTACCACGCGCCATTCGGCAAATTCTAAAATTGAACGACCAGGTTTATGCACAAATTCATCCATGCCCACGCGGTATTTGTACTCCGCCTCGGTCAAGAATTTTTTCAAGTTGGGGCTGCTGCCGGGCTCTAATTTTTCGAACAGTTGATATAGTTCGTCGAGATTTGCCGGAATATCTAGCTCGTCGTTAGGGCCAAATACAATGCGGTAGCCTGGGTCGAGCCTTTTTAAATCGTAATAATCAGATACTTTTTTGCCGAAGCGGGCAAAATATTTTTCAAACACATCGGGCATCCAGTACCAACTTGGACCCATATCGAACATGAATCCATCTACATGGAACTTACGGCCACGACCACCAGCGCTGCTATTTTTCTCTAGTATAGTTACATCATAGCCTTTTTGGGCAAGGTTTGCCGCTGCGGATAAGCCTGCGAATCCAGCTCCGATTACAATTATTTTTTTGGACATGGGTGGCGTTGAACTTCTTAGTTGAAAAAAAAGCCTAACAGCACCCCTGTTTTTTTGTTTAAGAAAAGTCTTGTTTTAGGACTAATTTATTAAACAAAGGACAAATGTATTTATAAGCGATTCTAATTTATTTGCGCTTGCTATGCGCCTGCTTCTGGTGTTTCTGCGGGCTTCTGCTTTTCAACAGCCTCGGCTTCTTTCAGAGAGTCGAAAAAGCGGCGGTGGAAAATAGCAATCAAGACAACACCAATCGATATGGCCGCGTCGGCCAGGTTGAATATCGGCGGGAACAAGCTAAATGCCTCCCCCGGGTGATATGGGAACCAGTTAGGATAATGCAATATGATATCCACATGCAGCATATCTACCACGCTGCCGTGCAAAAATCCAGCGTAGCCACCATCCGGCGGTAAAAACATCGCTTCACAGCCGTGACATTCTGAATGGTAACAGAAACCACTCTTCGAAAACATCAAGCCATAGAACATACTGTCCAAGATATTGCCCAGCGCACCGGTAAATATCAACGCAATACTGATGCTAAAGCCAAAAGCAACCTTGGTATTCACCATTTTGAACAGCGAATAGCCAATAAAACCCACGGCGATAATCCGGAATAAACTCAAAGCTAACTTGCCGTACGAGCCGCCAAAGGTTAAACCAAAAGCCATACCTTCGTTCTCGATGAAATGGATTTTAAGCCAGTCCATCCCCAAAAAAGGGAACATCTCGTTGTGGCACATGCTCATCTTAACCCAGAACTTCACCGCTTGGTCTAAGAAAAGTACCAATAGTATGATTGCTAAAATAATATATCCTCGTTTCAAAACCGTTGATTTTTGCACATGAATGGAGTCGCAAAGATATAAAAGAGTTCTGAACTATTAATTTTGTATATTTTTGGAACGGATTTGGCTTTTCGCACGTCTTATATTTACACAATACAAAATTATGCGATTTCACGCTCTCTTTACAAGCCTATTATGGAGTATGTCAACACTGCTCCTAGCTCAACCTCCTGGCGATGTTCATGGCCTGGTTGACGAACGACCATATTTTACTTTTTGCGAAGTTGACCAATCTACCGCCGCAACCCGTGCTGCTTGCAGCGAAGAATTTCTGCTTCAAACCATCGAGGATAACATGACCCCAATCGTGTTGCTCCGCGCACGTGGCTCATCCGAACTCAATTTTATCGTTGAGGTAGATGGCAGCGTTAGCGAAATCAAGTTGTTGAAAAGTTTCGACCGGGAAATCGACGAGGAAATTTTCCGCATCGTTAAATTTACCAAAGGTTGGACCCCGGGGAAAATCGCAGGCAAACCCGTGCGCACGCTCGTGCGTGTACCCATCGCGTTCACGCCCGATGACAGCCCGGTAAACATTGAATTCGAGCGCTTCGAGTCTATTTTTTGCCAATCGTACAAATCGGCTTTTACTACAGCTGCTAATATTAATAAGCTGGCCAAGAAAAAACGTGGCGAAACCTGCAACTGTGGCTCTAGCCGTGTGATGCTCAAAGTACGTATGTATTATTTATCCAGCAGGGCCACAACACCCAAGGTACTCAGGAGCAGCAAGAAAAATATGATTACCGAAGACATGATAGAACTGCTGGAAAGGGTAAAGCCCGGCGACAAACTCTCGTTCGAGCTCATCTTCGAAATATCGGGCGAGACAGAGGTCGAGGTCAAGCATTACATCGAGCTCATCTAGCCAATTATTTGCAGGGTTTACCTAGGTTCTACTATTTGCATTATATTCGCGGGCTATTAGTTGACGAACCCTAGAATATTATGCAAAGCAAGGCCGGTTTTTTGAACAATAATTTGGGCGTGTCCCTCGCGTTCCTTGGCCGTACCACGGTACAGCCCCGTAACCGCTCGGGTCGCTCCCCTCTGGGCTCGCTATTCGCTCGGTGCGCTTCGCGCACCCACGGCTTCGCCGTGGCCCGCCGGGCAGCTCACGCAGTATCATTTGCCATCTTGTGCCTCTTGGCCACGGGCACCGATTTGCTGGCACAAAACAGCAAGCCCAGTGGTATTTTGATTACCAACGTTACGGCACATATTGGTAATGGGACCAGCATCGCTAATGCCGCCATCGCTATCAATGCTGAAGGCAAAATCGAGTTTGTTGCCCCGATGACCGACCCTAGGGTGAATCCCGCAAAATTTGCCGAATTAGTCAACGCGCTTGGCCAACACGCTTACCCAGGCTTTATCGCAACCAATACACAACTTGGCCTCGTGGAGGTTGAAGCCGTTCGTGCCACCCTCGACTTTAACGAGGTGGGTACCTACAACCCGCACATCCGCGCGGCTATCGCATACAACACCGATAGCGATATTATTCCTACTTTGCGCTCCAATGGCGTACTCATGGCCCAAATTGCCCCAACAGGTGGTGTCATCATGGGTAAATCAGCGGTGGTAGGTCTTGGTAGCGAGCCGCAAAACTGGGAAGAAGCCGTTTACCGCATGGAAACGGGTATTCACCTCAGCTGGCCACGCCGCTTCCAGTACTCTGGCTGGTGGGCAGAACCCGGCGACACCAAGAAAAGCGATAAATACAACGAGGGCGTTGATGCCATTCGTCAGTATTTTCAAGCCGCCAGGGCTTATAGCCAACAAGAAAAAACAAGCCCTAAAAACTTGGCCTTCGAAGCCATGCGCCCAGTTTTAAACCGTGAGCAAAAGGTTTTTATCCATGTTGACGACATGCAGTCTATCCTCGAAGCGGTAAGCTTCGGCGAGGCTGAAAAACTCGACATCGTGATCGTGGGTGGCCGAGATGCCTGGCGTGTAGCCGAATTTTTGGCCTTGCGCCAAGTGCCGGTTATCCTGCAACAAGTACAAAGTCTTCCATCAAAAGACGATGAAGACTACGACCAACCTTACAAGTCGGCCAGTATCCTCGCGGAGAAAGGCGTGCTGTTTTGCTTGAGCATGGACGGTAGCTGGCAACAGCGCAACCTAATGTTCCAAGCAGGTCAAGCCGTAGCTTTCGGCCTCGACCCGGAGAAAGCGGTGGCTGCCATTACCTTGAATGCCGCTCGTATCTTGGGTATTGATAAAACCACTGGCTCGCTAGAAGCTGGAAAAGACGCTACCCTTATCCTCAGCGCCGGTGATGCCTTAGACGTACGCACCAGCATCGTGGGTAAAGCATACTTGAAAGGTAAGGAACAAAACCTAAGCGACAAGCAAAAAGTGTTGTTCCAGCAATACTTGGACAAGTTCAAGCTGGGTCGTTAAGCGCCAGCGCTGTGGAGCGGTGCCGCGTAGCGGCAGACCGAGCCGCCCAAGTGTAGAGCCGTTTTTGAAAACCTCTACTGTAATAAGGGCGGCGAAGGGCCGAGCGATTAGCGAGCCGCGTAACATAGCGGCGACGGGCAAAGCCCGGCGAGGCGCCCCCCAAAAAAATTAAAAAAATTGATTAAACATAAATAGGCACGCAACTTGCAAGGCCAACACACCGTGGAAGACCAGAAACACATATCGCTAACGCCGGAGCAATACCGGATATTCGAGCAGGAGTTCATGCCGCACATGGACGCCCTGTACAACTTTGCCTACCACCTATCGTACAACGAGACAGATTCAGAGGATTTGGTACAAGATACCTTCCTGCGTGCATGTAAATCAATTGATAGCTACCGTCAGGGAACTAATGCCCGCGCTTGGCTGTTTACTATCTTGAGAAACATCTTTATAAACAAGTACCGCGATAAAGTTCGCCAACCACAAACGGTTGATTACGAGGACGCTTCCACATACCAAGACGGTCATGTGGGCGGTGCTTATGTTGACCTCCGAGAAGAATTACTACGGGATATGATGGGCGACGAGGTTAGTCTCGCGCTCAGCAAACTTAGCCCGAGCTATAGGGAGGTCATTATGCTTTGCGACATCGAGGAATTTTCATACGAGGATATCGCCAACGTGCTAGATATCCCCATCGGTACGGTGCGCTCGCGTATTAATCGCGCCCGCAACATGCTGAAAGACGAGTTGAAAGAGTATGCCCAGTCAATGGGTTTTAAAGATAAGCGATCAAAAACGTAAACCATTAGGATTATGATAGGACTACCGCTGATACAAGACGGCTTGAACCATAAGTTAAACTTGTACCTAGATGGAAAGCTCAACGCGCAAGAAGCCGCGACATTTGAAGCCCACATTGAATCTTTGCCTGAAGAACAGGCCCTTGAATATAAAGAGCGTATGATACGCAACATGATTCGCGACAAAATAGAACGCAAATCAGCTCCTGAACACTTAGCGCAACGGATAAAAGCGCAGGTGCAGGTTTCAAAGCAACAACAAGCACACTAATTTTAGCAGCCCCCCTAAGCCAGCGACCGCAAACCTATTTGGGTTTGACGGGTTCTAAGCGTATGTTTGGACTTATCCACCAGACGCATTTGCGTTTGAGCGGACAGTGTTCACATTTCGGTTTACGGGCTTGACAAATCAATGCAGCAAAATCGAGTATAGCCCAGTTGAGCTGTATGGCTTGTCGTTTATCTACAATTTTCCAAGCGAGGGCCATGAGCAATGGATCCATGCGCAGGTCTTTGTCGCCAGGTAAGCCGAAGAAACGCCGGAGTAGCCGGGCCATGTTCACATCGAGTAAAGGTGCGTGTTTTTTGAGCACGAAGAGCTCGTATGCGTTGGCAATGTACAGAGCGGCCATATCTGACTCTTGTACTTCGTTGCTGGTGCGGGGTAGTTTGCCTTGTCGGCGTTGATAATCGTCGGCGATGCGGCGCAAGCGGCGGGCCCGTTGTTTATATAAACCCAATGGCTGTAGTATAGCTTCGAGCTGGGGGATGGTAGCCATGCAGAGGCTAGGCCAATCGGGGAACGCGGCGAAAAAAGTGAAATAGTACCTCGACACCATATCGGCGCGGGTGCGTTGTAGCAGCACCTCGCTGATGATACGCTCGTAGTTGGAGGTGGAAGGGTCGCGCCAAGGAAAATCGCGGCCGTTTACCTCGAACCACTGGAGCAACTTGGTTTGGAAGTAGGGGATGGGAGGCATGGTGTGAAGGTGTATTGCTATACGAAGGTACGTATAGTTAATTTATCACCGCCAAATAACCCGAACCAAGCTAAGCAGGCCTGTGATTAGAATGAGCACCAAGACTATTTTCTTAAACTGCTCTTCCGATATTTTGCTCAGGATGAACTTGCCGATAAGCGTGCCTAGTATACTAACCACCAGTAAGATTGGGATTAGGTATAAATCATCGTAATGCACAAAGCCCTGAACGCTGTAAACGATGCTCCTGCTGGCATCAATACCGAGGTCGATGAGGGCAGAAGTGGCGATGAAAACCTCCATTTTCATGTTGAAAGCGGCCAGTACTATACCCCGGATAGCCCCGCCGGTACCTAATAATCCAGCGATAAAACCAGACAATACGCCTCCGCCAACGGCATTTGGCAGGGTGGCTTGAACTTCAAGTTTGGGCATCAAAAGGAAGCTGACACTTAAGCCAATGAGGAAAATGGACAAAGCCAACTCTAGGTACTTGGTGTTCACGAATTGACTGCAATAGGCGCCCAACACCACGAAAATCACGGCAGGAATGCCTAGGTACAGCACCATTTTTTTATCGATGCCTTGTCTGAAAAGGGCAATTTTTGAAATATTGCTGGATACATGAAAGAGGGCTGTAACGCCCAGTACCGAATGAAAATCGAGGAAATAACTCGCGATGGGTACAAAAAACAGGGAAGACCCAAAACCGCCAACAGTGCCGAGTATCTCGGCCAGCAAGGCTAGAAGGATGAATAAAACGAGGTGATCCAAGGCAGGTTTGTTTAAGGCATGAGGCGTAGATACCCCAAATTTGAGGGGCCATAAAATAGCTGCCACGACCGTCATCGCGCTAGTGATGCGGAGGCGTGGCCGACTGAACAGGAGGCCAGACCGCAACGCGGGCCGAGCGACAGCGAGCGCCGTAGCGTAACGGCGGCCGCAACGGGTGGGGCGTATATCATAAGCCCCGCCAACTGCGGCCGCAGCGCCCAAAAACAATAAATGACCAAGGAAATAACGAATAATCGGCTAAAAGCTACGACTACGAGCTATTGAAAACTAGCCGTTAGAGTAGTTAGGCGCCTCCTTGGTAATGGTGATGTCGTGCGGGTGGCTCTCGCGGAAACCAGCGCTGGTGATGCGTACAAATTGAGCATCGCGGAGTTCATCTACGGTAGCGGAGCCGCAATAGCCCATACCAGCGCGGAGACCGCCGACGTATTGAACCATGACCTCGGCCAGGGAGCCTTTATAAGGTACACGGCCTTCGATACCCTCGGGTACTAGTTTTTTGATATCGTCCTCTACATCTTGGAAATAGCGGTCTTTAGAGCCTTGCTGCATAGCGCCTAGGGAGCCCATGCCGCGGTAAACTTTGAATTTACGACCTTGGAGAATGATAGTCTCGCCTGGCGATTCCTCCACGCCGGCAAACAAGGAGCCCGCCATGATGGTGCTAGCACCCGCAGCGAGGGCCTTGACTACATCGCCGGAAAAGCGAATACCGCCATCGCCGATAACCGGGACGCCCGTGCCTTCCAGCGCTTTGGCAGCGTTGTAAATGGCCGAAAGCTGCGGCATACCTACCCCAGCAACCACACGTGTAGTACAGATAGAGCCTGGGCCTACACCCACTTTAACGGCATCGGCACCGGCGTCGGCGAGGGCTTTAGCGCCTTCGCCAGTAGCGACATTGCCGCCGACTACATCGATATCAGGGTAGGTAGACTTAACGAGTCGCACTGCATCGAGGACACCTTTAGAATGCCCGTGCGCGGTATCGACACAGATAGCATCGACGCCAACGGCCACGAGGGCGGCCACGCGCTCGAGCATATCGCGGGTAACGCCAACACCGGCGGCCACCACGAGGCGTCCGTATTTATCTTTACAAGCATTGGGGTAATCTTGAACCCGCATGAGATCCTTGTAAGTGATGAGGCCAACCAGTTTTTTGTCGGCATCCACTACGGGGAGTTTCTCGATTTTATGTTGTTGGAGGATTTGACGGGCCATGTCGAGGTCGGTACCCGCTGGCGCCGTAACGAGGTTAGTGGTGGTCATGAGTTCAGACACGAGGCGTTGCGGGTTTTCCTCGAAGCGCAAGTCGCGGTTGGTGAGGATACCGATGAGGCGGTGCTGATCGTCGACGATGGGAATACCACCGATGTGGTACTGGCGCATGAGTTTGAGCGCATCGCCGATAACGGCGTTTGGTCCGAGGGTGACGGGGTCGATAATCATCCCGCTTTCCGAGCGTTTTACGCGGCGGACTTCCTCGGCTTGTTGCTCGATGGTCATGTTTTTATGGATAACCCCGATACCGCCTTGACGGGCGATGGCAATGGCCAAGCGGGAGTCGGTTACGGTGTCCATAGCAGCAGAAACAATAGGCACATTCAGGCGTATATTACGCGAGAATTGTGTAGAAATATCCACCTGATACGGTAAAACCTCTGAATAGGCAGGAACGAGTAATACGTCGTCGAACGTGATGCCTTCGCTGAGGAAGCGATTGTCGGGATTAAATTTTACATTTTCCATGCGCAAAGGTAAAAACACTTTTTTGATTTAAACACTAAATTTGTGAGAAATTAAGGTAATATTTGCGCAGTTAACTTCATTAAGAGACTTTCAAACAATTAAAACCCACATTTACCATGAGTCAACCAGGTTCAAACAAGTTCGTTGTATTTTTACTCGGCTTAATTTTAGGCGGCGGCGGCGGTTACGCCTTGACCAGCTTTTTATCAAAAGCGCCAGGCGTTGGCGTTGAAGAGCCCACACCAACCAAGTATGAAATTAAACTGAGCGACATCAACGATGACTTGGTGTTGCAAGATTATTTGTTCATGACAGCATCTAGCAAAGGCGAGTGTGCCGGCATGGAAGAATTGGCCGCTGAATGGGGTATTCCTGTAGAAGACCTTTGCAAGTGTGCTGCTTCATATTCAGAGGCTGTACAGGCTGCTACTGGCCGCAAATGTCCACCACCTCGCATTGGCTGTGGCATTACATCTGACACTTCTCAGCGCGACACGACACAGGTGGAGTATTTCAAAGCGTCGGAGTTTACAACTACGTTTGCTTCTGCCAAAGTAGCAGAATCAGAGATGTCGAAAATTACTTATACCTTGACGGCTATTCCAAGTGGAGAACTGTTGGCTTCATCTGACGTAAACGGCAACAAAGCCTACGATGCTAAAAAAGGTTTGGCTTACTTCGCTTTGGGTACATTCTCTAATCCAGAATACACTGGTTTAGTGCGCCTGAGCTTAGTTTATGCCGACGGTCAAAAGGTTTCTTACGATATTAACCAGGTTTATGGGGTAACGAAATAGCCCTATGCGTCATTAAACGGGGTGTGCAAAAGCATACCCCGTTTTTTTTTGCCCAAATGAAAAGTACCAGCTTGTGTATTATACAGCTGGGATTTATTTTAGCCTTGTACAATGAATCATACCATGAAACGCAACATTTGCCTCCTTATCCTTGCACTCTTTTTGAGCAGCCAATCTTTTGCTCAGAAAAAACAGACCCGCGAGCAGCTGGAAGAAAAAATGTACTACTACGCCCTGAAAATGGACGAGCACTATGATGGGAGCCAAGACAGTGTGCGCAAGTACATTGACTCAACAGCTTTGCTGGCCACTAAAAATGGTATGTGGGACTACGTGGTTTCCTCGCATGTATATCGTTATGGACTAGACTACCAGTACAGCCGCTATCGTGCCGCCGAAGATCATCTTGTCAAGGCTAAAGAATTATTCGAAAAACACCGCGCGTATATCCAGAGCGTGGATCCTGAAAATTTTACCGAGCGTCAATTTACCTACAACTTGGCTTTGCATCATAGCACCATGGGTAACCACTTTGAATGCATTGAAGTATTGGAGCCATTTGTAAAAAAGGAGAGAAGCCTAGAAAACCAAGATTTCATATTCCAGGCTTTGTCTTTGTTGTCGCGTAATTACAGTTATACCTTACAACCAGAGAAAGCCTTGACGGCAGCAGAGTTGAGCAATAAATATGCTTCGAAACTAGATGGCAATTTTGGAAAAGACATTCCGTATATTTTCTTGGGTAAAGCCCATCAGGCTAATGGCGACGAAGACAAGGCCGTGATGTATTTTAAAATGGCCTATAATCAGCATAAGGCAGCACCCGAGGCGGCCAACCAGTTTTCAATCGCTTGTATGAACCTAGGTCAAAACTACATGTATGCCAACAAGCTCGACAGCGCGATGGCTTACTTTCAAGAGGCCTTGGTTGATGTGCGCAAGAAGCAAGACTTGTTTAATGAGTTCAACGTGCTTAAAAACATAGCCGAACTCTATTTGAAGAAACGTAATTATGGTGAAGCCCGCAAGAATATAACCGCAGCACTCGATAAAGCTAAAACAGTTTATGCTGGTAAACACCCTTACATTGCAAATATACTGCTTGTGTGGGGCCGTATTGAAGCCGATCAGAACAACGATGCCGAGGCTATAAACCTTTATCAGCAAGCCTTGGAACAAATTAGCACCAAATACAAGGGTTCAAAAAGCGCTTTCAACAATCCAGCTTTAGACGATATCAAATACAAACGTTCAGCCTTACCAATACTGGATGCCAAAGCCGCTAGCTTGTTGAAATTGTATTACAAAACCAAGGATGCTAAATACCTGAAAGCCGCTGAAGAAACCCAAGAACTTGCCCTACAAGCCTTGAAAATTACCCATGTGGAATTCGACTGGGAAAGTTCAAAAGAGACCTTGGCGGGTAGTAACTACAATTTGATTGAAACCTATCTAGGTATTATGAAAGCCTATGCTGAAAAACCAGGCTCAAAGGCTGCTGACTATATCGAGCGGGCATTCCGCACGGCAGAATACGCCAAAACTGGTTTGCTGTTGGAGCAAATTAATAAAGCGGCAGCTATTACATACTCCGGTATTCCAAGTGATTTGACCCGTCGGGAGCACAAGCTCAAACAAATCATTTCGTTTTGTAAACAGCAAATCAGCAAGGCAGAACTTAGCAACAGTACGAATGATTTAACGGCTATCCGCGAAGAATTGATTGCTGCCACCGAAGAATACAATGCCTTGGTGAAAACTTTTGAACGCGATTTTCCACTTTACTACGCCTTTAAGTACGCAGATAATACCATCGATATCAAGATGGTGCAGCAAAAGCTACTCGGTAAAAACGAGTTGGCGCTGGAGTATGTACTGGGCGAAAGGGAGTTGTTTGTTTTCGTCATCACAAAGGCGGGCGTACAGCTTAAAAGTAAAACACTGCCTAGTGGTTTCAAGGCTACCTTGGCCGAGCTGCGGACGAACTTAACCGACTTTGAGGCTTATATCCGCGGGAACAACACCGTGTTTAACGACTTTGTGCGTTTATCGAACCTCGTGTACAATACCTTGCTGGCTGATGTAATCGACGATAAAACATATGATGCCCTGTATGTAATTCCGGATGGAGAATTGTCTTACATCCCGTTTGAATTGTTGATTTCGACGACCAAGGGCAAATCAAACGATTTTTCATCCTTGGCATATTTAATCAGGCGTTTCCCGATTAGCTACTCCATGTCGCTATCACATTTATACCAGCAGGAATACGGGCGTAAAATTAAGCCAGGGAAAAAATTGGCAGCTTATGCACCAAGTTATGAGCTAGAAGGTATCCCAGAGGATTTTGAGCTCGACGAGTCGGCGGTGGCAACCATACGCCGTTATGGCTTAGTGCCGCTGCCGGGTGCCTTGGAAGAAGCCCAAAACATTGCCAAGTTGTGTAATGGAACCGCGATAACGGGTACCGCCGCTACAGAGCATCGTTTCAAAGAAAATGTAGGCCAGTACAACATTATCCACTTGGCCATGCACGCCGTGTTGGAAGACCGCAACCCGATGATGTCGAAACTCATCTTTACGCCAACCCCAGATAGCTTGGAAGATCAGCAGCTCACCATTGCCGAGCTCTACCAATTGCCTTTGAATGCCGAACTAGCCGTACTGAGTGCTTGCAATACCGGTATGGGTAAGCTACAACGTGGGCAAGGTATTATCTCGTTGTCGCATGCATTTGCCTATGCGGGTTGCCGGAGTACCTTGATGAGCCTTTGGGAAGTACCCGATCAAATTACCTCACAGCTCATGGAGAACTTTTACAAATATCTACGCGAAGGCAAGGCTAAAAATGAAGCACTGCGTTTGGCCAAGTTGGATATACTAGAAGGCAACAAGAGTTTTACGCATCCATTCTTCTGGTCGACTTTTGTGGCCTCGGGCGATATGCGCCCCGTTTACCCACGCAGCAACCTCTGGCTGTTTGCTTTGATTGCGGTGCTGGGTGTTGGTGGTATTTATTGGTATAGCAGGAAATAAGCTAAAAAAGCGGGCTAGCAAATTTGCTAGCCCGCTTTTTTTGTGTAAAACAGAACACTGTTCGCGTTAGCTGCTTGGAAGGCGCCGCCAAGGGCGGCGGTGCGCAACGCGCACGGAGCGAACAGCGAACCCTGAAAAGCAGCGGCGGCGCAGCCGCAACGCCCAAAATATTTAGCTGAATTTGTTTAGCTCAAGGCAAAACAAGGCTTAACGGGTAGCATTGAAGATGTTGAAAATAGGAATATCAACGCTTAGGAATGCGCCGAGGCGGTAGGCACCTGATTGGCTGTAGGTGAGGCCATCGACGGTGACTTTGCGCAAATTGGGGCCAAATTGCCCGCCGAAACCGATGGAAACAGGGATTTTGGGCATACCAATAGCCAAGTAAGCGCCGGGTGCGATGATGTTGCCCAGCTTGATTTCAGGCAGCAACTCGGATGTTTCGTCGCCAAAACGGAAGGCCGTTAAGGCACCGATATCGACGATTGGAATGAACAAGGAGGCCGACATGCCGCTGCGGCCCAGTCCCCATGACGCCGCGATACCTACTGGCGCATGGATGGCCAGCACATTGCCTGGCGCTTGGCTACTTAGTGCCGGATTACTGTATTGCTCACGGGAGTAATTGATGCCCACATAACTGTTGATGGAGACGTTAAATCGGCTGTTTTTCTTGATGGCGGCACCCCCAACCGGGAGCGCAACCGACTCGATGAGGTATTTTACTTCTTCGGCACTTTGGGCTTCAATCAAGCCCGCCAGGAAGGTACCGTAGCGCAAAAATTGCTCAACAAAACGGTTATCTTCCTCCACGAACAACTCCTTCATAAAGCTGGTTAAACCAACAATCACCGAGCTGTAGCGGTTGTAGCGAAGGTCGACGGCCATGTTTAACCCGATGCGGGAGAGGTCAAAAGTTTTGCGTTCCCACTCGCTTAGTGGTAGCCCGAGCACTTGTTCTTTAAACAGCAGGGCTTGGAGGGTATAGCGCAGGGTGCTTTCGGCAATCATCAACACTTGATCGTAGCTGCTTTTGGGGCCAGCTTGGGCCATGCGCATCTGGGCATTCTCGTATGCGTTGGCATTACCGTGAAGGTTTAGCAGGTAGTTGGCCAGGGTAGACCAGGCGTTGCGGCCCAGGTAAAATTTTGTCAAGAGGCTCCGCATGCTGGCGTTTGGGCCGAAGCTTAAATCGCCACTTTTTTGGTAGAGTAGACCAATATAGAGCTTCATGGCACTTGAATCGGCGGCCAGCGCGCTGATTTTGGGTTTCTTAACCCAGCCTTGCCCGTCGATAAGCGAGTTGGAAATGAGGCTTGCACCCTTGAACGAGCTGGAGAGCAGCGCCAAGCTTGGGGCATTAATGTCAAAAGGCTCATTGGCCAATTGTTGAATGATGGTTGAGGGATGCGCGCCGTCGATAAGGCTTTGGGTAAGGCGTAAACCAGCGGCCCCGATAGCCACCACCTCGGGTTTGTAGTTGCTGTTGCTCTGGTCAAGCAGGCTGGCGAGGTTAGGTAAAATGAGTTGGAAGTCATGGTCGGCGGCCTGGCGGATACTCTCGATAAACAAGCTGTAACGATACACATCGCGGTCCACGTTCATGAGTACTTCACGGGTGCCTGGGAATAAAATTTTTACTTCTTGGCGATTATCCAGGAAGGTTTTCAGGCGGTTAAAGAAGGAGGCGTTCAACTCGGCTTTGGTGCGTTCAACCAGGAATTGAGCGAGGCCGTCAGCTACTTTGCTTACATTCAGGCCGCTAAGGCTGAAGCCGAATTCTTCGGCAACTTCTCCTCGAATCGACTCCTCGGCGTTGGGGAAATCAGGCAAGGGTTCAGTAGTCTTGAATTCGGGGCTCATCATGGAAGTGATGATGCTATTTTTTGCGCTTTCGTAAGCCGTAATAACGGCTTCGGCAGACGCACCGGGCATACCGGCATTGGTTGCTAGAAGCTCGATAATTGATTCTTTTTGGGCAGTAATAAACTTCCCGTCGGGGCCTACCATTTTGCGCAGGGCAAGTGCGTCAACAACTTGGGCATGAGCGGGGGCTAGGCTGGCAAGCCCAACAAATAAAGTAAAGAGTAGGGTGTAGAACTTATTCATGGGATTCATTTTAGGTTGTACAAATATAGGTGTTTTTGCTTGCATTGTATTGATGGTAGTATCTTTTTGGGCGCCCCGCCGCTGCGCGTCGGCGGTCCCCTTTGGGGTTCGCTGTTCGCTCCGTGCGCGTTGCGCACCCGCACCTGCGGTGCGGCCCGCCGGGCACCTGGCGCAAAATATCCCAATAAAATTTGGCGTTTTGTAGTTTGTAAAATATAATCGGTAGGTAGTGCACCAAACACACGGGAATTTCGTTATTATAATTTTAATAACCATAGAATAATATTATTTTCAGCCCTGCAAATAAACAATTAGGTCATGAATAGACACTCTACCCAAACACAACTTTTACATATTTTTTCTTTTTTGATGTTGGCTTTCAGCCAGGTTTTGCATGTAAGCGCACAGCAGGGTGATGTGCTTATCCAGCAAAAAGCTGCTGAAAAGCAACAAATACACAGTGAATTGCAGGAGCGCCGAGCCAAATTTGAATCGGTTGCAATCCCTGAACCCATGAGAAGGACTACCCAGCCGGGCGGCGGAGTGGATATTATACCGACTTTGGCAGCCTTTGATGCTTGCCCTGCGGTTTCAGTAGGCCCTGATTTGCAAAGTTGTGCTGGAAGTTGCGTGAACCTTACAGCTAACCCTGTAGGCGGTTTTCAAACTACGGCGTATTCGATCTCACAAATCCCATACACGCCTTTTCCTTTTACTGCAGGTACACAGATATTGGTAGGTACAGATGATGTATGGTCAGGGGTCATAACCCTTCCCTTTACCTTTTGCTACTTTGGCAATTTTTATAACCAATGTGTGATTGGGGCGAACGGCTGTGTCTCTTTTGACCTTACCTACGCGAGCCAATACAATGCATGGCCTATCAATACAGGTTTTCCGGGTAACCAAGACGCTAGAAACTCTATTTGTGCTCCATTCCATGACACTGACCCAAGCGTTGGCGGACGGATTTATTATAATTTGTCGGGTACGGCTCCTTGCCGCTCGTTGACGGTGACTTGGTATCAAATACCCATGTACGATTGTAATAATTTGATTGCAACCCAACAGATTGTGCTTTACGAAACGACAAATATCATTGAGACCTATATCCAAAATAAACCTACTTGTGGAGGATGGAATAGCGGTAGGGCCATTCACGGTATTCAAGATGCAACAGCAACACAAGCCTATGTTGTACCTGGCCGTAACTCTCCTACACAATGGTCTGCATCGAACGATGGTTGGCGTTTTAGTCCAAGTGGTCCGCTTAATTACGTGACAACTTGGTTCCAGGGAGCCACGCCAATTGGCACGGGTAATACCGTTCAGGTTTGTCCAAGCACAACTACCGCCTATACAGCATCTACGACGTATACAAACTGTAATAATGCAACAGTTACAGTAACTGACAACATTACGGTAAATACTTTCAGTATATCAGCAACTGCCGCTGGTACATCGGCTACTTGTAACGCCCCGGGGTCATTATACGTGGCCACAACAGGAGGATTAAGTCCATTTAACTACAACATAGGTTCAAGCCAGCAAAATACCCCCAATTTTAACTATACTTTTCCTGGTTTGGGTGTAGGGACCTACGTCGTTACAATTACAGATGCGCTTGGTTGTACTGGCACGGCAACAGGCCAAATTACCGCTGTTGGAGCACCGCTTGCAATAGCAAACGCACCCAATAATTTAACTTGCAACACGACGTCGGTATTGCTGAGTGGTACAGGTTCTTCAACTGGAGCTAACTTGTCATACACTTGGTCTGGGCCAGGAATAATTTCCGGGGGGAATACGCTTTCTCCTACAGTTAATCAAGTGGGTACATATACCTTGCTGGTTACGAATACCTCCAATGGGTGTACGGCCTCGGCAAGTACAACGGTGAGCACTGCAAGTGTTTTTTCTTTAACGTCTAGCTCCACTGATAATATATGTAATGGAGGGGCCTCTGGGACAGTCACGGTCAATGTTATAGGCGGCACACTCCCATTTTCTTACAACAGGGGCACAGGAAATCAAGCATCTAATATTTTTACCAATTTGGCAGCGGGGAACTATACCATTACCGTAACCGACGGCAACGGCTGTACTGGTGTAATAACCGAAACAGTTGCGCAGCCCCCTGCCATGACCGCAACGGCGGTACAAGACAGCGCCACATGCTTTGGAGGATCTGATGGCTTTATTTCAATTACCGTAAATGGCGGATCAGCGCCTTATTCCTATAATGCAGGTTTTGGCCCTACAAGCTCAGCCTTTATTGATAATCTACCGGTTGGAAATTACGTGGTAACGGTTACCGATTTTAATGGTTGTACTGCCACGGTTGCTCAGAGTATTTTCGGCCCGCCACAGGTTGGTGTCACAGCAGTTCAGGACAGTGCTAACTGTTTTGGTGTAAACGACGGGGCAATTATTGTAACGCCGAGTGGTGGAACTTTACCATATATATATAATGTAGGTAGTGGATTCCAAAGCTCAAACAGGCTTGATAGCTTGCTAGCTGGAACTTATACCGTCACCGTCAACGATGGGTTTGGCTGCAGTGTCACCATCTCTGCAACGGTATTGGAACCTACCGCTTTAATAACTAGCGCCGTTCAAGATAGCGCTACTTGTTTTGGCACTAGCACTGGCTCTATCACGGCTACTGCATCAGGGGCAACACCAGGTTATACTTATAATGTGGGTGCTGGTGCTCAAGCCTCCCCTATCCTGAATAATTTAGCTGCGGGTACCTATAATTTAGTCATAACTGATTTTAATGCTTGTGCTGATACTATTGTAATTGATGTACTACAACCCTCGCAATTAACAGCAACAGCAGTGCAAGATAGCGTAACTTGTTTTGGACAAGCCAATGGTTCTATTACCGTTACGGCATCTGGAAGTATTGCTCCTTACAGTTACAATATTGGTTCAGGTCCTCAGGCTTCAAATACTTTTACCGGTCTTATTGCAGGCAACTATACGGTTACCATAACAGATGTTCAGGGATGTACGGCAACGGTAACCCAAACAGTTTTACAGCCGAGCTTACTTTCGGCTACTGCAATACAAGATAGCGTTGAGTGTTTTGGAGGGAACGATGGCTCGATCACGGTATCAGTGAGTACGGGAACTAGTCCTTACACTTACAATATCGGTTCTGGTAACCAAGCTAGTAATGTTTTTGCTGGCTTAACTGCTGGTGTATATGCGGTAACAGTCACAGACCAAGTGGGTTGTACCGCAACGGTATCGCAAACTGTATTACAACCTACGGCCCTGTCTGCAACTAGTGTTCAAGATAGTGTTGAATGCTTCGGTGGTAGCGATGCCTCGATAACCATCACAGCAACAGGTGGCACTTTACCATATAGCTACAACCTCGGGGCAGGTGCTCAAACCTCAAACTTATTGACAGGCTTAACCGCAGGGAATTATAATATCACGGTAACCGATGGTAATGCTTGTACCTTTGTGGTGAGCCAAACTGTTTTGCAACCAACGGTCTTAGCCCTTGCCGCAGTACAGGATAGCGTTGAATGTTTCGGAGGAAACGACGGTTCTATTACGGTCACGGCTTCAGGTGGCACGCTGCCGTATACTTATAACCGTGGAGCAGGCGTACAAGCATCAAGCCTATTTACGGCTTTAACTGCAGGGAACTATACCATTACCGTAACAGATGGTAATGGATGTACTTTTAGTACAACTCAAACCGTATTTGAACCTGCATTGCTTAGCGCTTCAGCAACACAAGATAGTGTAAACTGTTTTGGTGGAAATGATGGCATTATAACGGTGGTCACCGTAGGAGGGACGCTCCCTTATTCTTATAACCGTGGTGCTGGAGCTCAAGCCTCTAATGTGTTTAATGGCTTGTCTCCGGGTGCTTATATCGTGACCATTACCGATGGCAACGGTTGTACCGCAACAGTCAACCAATCCATTTTTGAGCCAGTGCAAATCGGAGCCTCTGCCGTACAAGATAGTGTTGACTGTTTTGGCGGAAATGATGGCTCCATTACAGTGACGCCTTCGGGGGGCACCAGTCCTTATAACTACAATATAGGTTCTGGAAATCAAGCTAGTAATGTTTTTGCTGGCTTAACTGCTGGTAACTATATCATTACGGTAACCGATGACGAAGGCTGTACGGTGTCTTTAGGCCAAACTGTTTTGCAACCTACAGCTTGGTCGGCCTCATCCGTACAGGATAGCGTTGAATGTTTTGGTGGAAATGACGGTTCGATAACCGTTACTGTTTCAGGAGGTTCATTGCCTTATTCTTACAATGTAGGTACAGGTGCTCAAGCATCTAATGTGTTGACTAATTTGACTGCCGGTGTTTATGTCATTACAGTTACCGACGGGCATGCATGTACTGTTTCTACAACACAAACCGTACTCGAACCGACCCAGCTTTCCGCTACCACTGTACAAGACAGCGTTGAATGTTTTGGTGGTGCCGATGGTTCTATTACCATTACAACCACTGGCGGCACTTTACCTTATAGCTATAACCGTGGTACTGGAGCACAAGTATCAAACATCTTTAGCGGTTTAACGGCCGGAACATACACCATCACCGTTACCGACGGCAATGGATGTACATTCAACATTGTGCAAGATGTGTTGGAGCCTACAGTTTTATCGGCTACAACTGTTCAGGACAGCGTTTCGTGCTTCGGCGGTGCCGATGGTTCTATCACCGTTACGGCTACCGGCGGTACTTTGCCATATAGCTATAACCGTGGTTCGGGCGCGCAGGCCTCGAACATTTTTACGGGCCTAACTATTGGCACTTATACCATAACCGTTACGGATGGTAACGGCTGTGCCTTCAGCTTAGCACAAACCGTACTTGAGCCTTCACAACTCGCCGCCACGGCAGTACAAGATAGCGTTGAATGTTTTGGTGCTGCTGATGGCTCTATTACCGTTACAGCCACGGGCGGCACTTTACCTTACAGCTATAATCGGGGTGCTGGCGCTCAAGCATCAAATGTGTTGAGCGGCCTTAGTGCTGGAATATACCTTGTAACCGTTACCGATGGCAATGGTTGCACCGTCAGCGTTACTGAAACTGTACTTGAACCTACAGCCTTATCGGCTACCGCAGTACAAGATAGCGTTGAATGTTTTGGAGGTTCTGACGGATCCATTTCCGTTACAGCTACCGGTGGTACTTTACCGTATAGCTACAACAGCGGTTCGGGCGTACAAGCTTCTAATATATTTACGAACCTGGCAGCGGGCGCATATACCATCACAGTTACCGACGGTAATGGCTGTACCTTCGTGGTGAACCAAACGGTGCTTGAACCTGCGGCATTATCTGCTACTGCAGTACAAGATAGCGTTGAATGTTTCGGAGGCGCCGATGGTTCTATTACCGTTACAACCACTGGCGGTACTTTACCATATAGCTATAACCGTGGCACAGGTGCACAAGTATCAAACATCTTTAGCGGTTTAACGGCTGGAACATACACCATCACCGTTACCGATGGCAATGGCTGTACCTTGAGCATTGCACAAACGGTGCTAGAACCTGCCATTCTGTCGGCCACAACTGTTCAGGACAGCGTTTCTTGCTTCGGAGGCGCCGATGGCTCTATTACAGTTACGCCTACCGGCGGTACTTTGCCATACAGCTATAACCGTGGTTCGGGCGCTCAGGCATCGAACATTTTCACGGGCCTAACTATTGGCACTTATACCATAACCGTTACGGATGGTAACGGCTGTACCTTCAGTCTAGCACAAACCGTACTCGAGCCAACACAACTTACCGCCACGGCAGTACAAGATAGCGTTGAATGTTTCGGGACTGCTGATGGCTCTATTACCGTTACAGCCACGGGCGGCACTTTACCTTACAGCTATAATCGGGGTGCTGGCGCTCAAGCATCAAATGTGTTGAGCGGCCTTAGTGCTGGAATATACCTTGTAACCGTTACCGATGGCAATGGTTGCACCGTCAGCGTTACTGAAACTGTACTTGAACCTACAGCCTTATCGGCTACCGCAGTACAAGATAGCGTTGAATGTTTCGGAGGCGCCGATGGCTCTATTACCGTTACAGCTACCGGTGGTACCTTACCGTATAGCTACAACCGCGGTTCGGGCGCACAAGCATCCAACGTATTCAACAACTTAGCGGCAGGTGCATACATCATCACCGTTACGGATGGTAATAGTTGTACTTTCTCGGTAAATCAAGCCGTACTGCAACCCGCACAACTCAATAGCACTGCCACCCAAGATAGCGTGAACTGCTTCGGTGGTAATGACGGTTCTATTACGGTCAATACTACTGGCGGCACTTTACCATATAGCTATAACCGTGGCACAGGTGCACAAGCATCGAACATCTTTAGCAGTTTAACGGCTGGAACATACACCATCACCGTTACCGACGGCAATGCCTGTACAAGTACAGTAATTATAACCGTCTTGCAACCATTGCCTGTAAGTGCGTTTGCAACTCCAACCCCTGCACTTTGTTTTGGCACAGCAACCGGTATTATTAATGCTGCTGCTAGCGGTGGAACTGCTCCGTATAACTATAATATTGGCTCGGGCAACCAAAGCTCAACACTCTTTACTGGCTTGCCTGTGGGTACTTATACACTTACCGTTACTGATGTTTACGGTTGTACAGGGACCGCTAGTGCTACCATTACCGAACCAACTGCATTGAACGCTGTGCTGAACGCTACCAACGTAAGCTGCAACGGCCAACAAAATGGTACGGTTACAATCTTGGCTACAGGAGGCACAACGCCTTACAGCTATGATCTTGGCGGTATTAGCCAATCTAGCAATGTGTTTACCAACTTGGCTGCGGGCTCTTACATCGCCTTGGTTACAGATGCTAACGGATGTACTTTTACCGATAATGCCATTATCCAACAACCTGCCGCGTTAAATTGTATAGTACTCACTACCAACGTAAGCTGCTATGGTCAAACCGATGGTATCGCAGAGGTAACTAACGTCACAGGCGGTGTAGGACCATATACTTATGCTTGGAGCGATGGCAATGTGGGCAACTTCGTCATTAACCTTGCAGCGGGTGCCTACACCGTTACCATTACCGACCAGAATGCTTGCCAGTTCGTTGTTCCTTTTAATATCATTTCGCCAGCACCTATTCAAATTTTCGCATCGGCTTTAAGCCCTGTAACTTGTAATGGTGCTGCCGATGGCTTTATATCGGCGAATCCACAAGGTGGGCAAGCGCCTTACGTGTACAACTGGAGCAACGGTGGTACCGCTGCGGCTATCCAAAATCTCAGCCCTGGAGCATACCAAGTTACCGTAAACGATGTAAATGGCTGCTCGGCTGTGTCAAGTCCATTCACCATTACTGAGCCAACGGCCCTCAACGTAAGCATTAGCGTTATCGATACGGTTACTTGTTTTGGTTACACGGATGCCGTACTCGAAGCTACCGCCAGCGGTGCTACTCCTGCTTATACTTATGCTTGGTCCAATGGCGTTAACGATGCGCTAAACCTAAACCTAGGCGTTGGCACTTATACGGTTACGGCCACGGATCAAAATAATTGTACAGTGCTGGCCTCGGTTACATTAACGCAACCACAGGCTTTGGATGCTACTGTTACTTGGTTAGACCCGGTTTGTTTTGGCGACTATGGCACCATCACCATGCTAGTTGATAGCACCACCGGCCATGCCCCGTATATTTATTCGGTTGACGCTGGCCTCGTTTTTGGTTCTGGTAATGTAGCCGATGGCTTGACACCAGGTGCTTATGGTATCGTTATCGAAGACTTACACGGTTGTCAGTTTACCGACCAGGTTGTCATCACTGAACCATTGGAAGTACAGGTTTTCATTAACCCGGATACCGCCTTCATGGAACTTGGCCTCGAAGCACCGCTAAACGCTACTGTGATCAATGCTTTTGGTAATGTTCAACTGGTTTGGACGCCTAGCACGGCACTCTCTTGCGATGATTGCTTGAGCCCAATCGCTAACCCTACCGAAAACACGGTTTATACCCTCTCTGTCACGGATGCCAATGGTTGCACCGCTTCGGCTTCGACCTTAGTTAGGGTTGATCCTGCACGCAACGTGTATATACCAACGGCTTTTTCACCAAATGGCGATGGCCTCAACGACAATTTCACGGTGTTTGGTTCCAATGGTGTTGTACAGGTTGAACGCTTGCTGATTGCCGACCGCTGGGGCGATATCGTCTTTGACCGCTCAGATTTCGCACCTAGCGACCCAAGCCTTGGCTGGGATGGTATCTTCAAGTCTAAACCCATGAACGTTGGTACCTACGTGTATTACGTTGAGGTGTTATTCGAAGACGGTCGAATCCTGAGTTATAAAGGCGACTTTACCCTACTCCGATAATTTATAATAATCGTTTTGCAACAAGGCTCAACTGCTTCGGTTGGGCCTTGTTTTTTGAATCTTTTATGCAAAATCCCATTCAACAATTGGTCGATGAGCTCAATGCAAACCAATGCTGGGAAGAAAGCCTGGTGTTGGGCCGCAATGATTTTATCCGTGGCACCGGCCACGTGGATACCAACTTGTATTATATAGAATCTGGCTGTGTCAGGGTTTTTATGCACAGCGAAAACCAAGAGCATACCATCCGCTTTGGCTACCAAGATAACCTCTTGGCCTCCCTCGATTCATTCATGACGGGTCAAGCCTCTGTTTTACACCTGCAATGCATCCGTAAAAGCAGCTTGAAACGTATCTCAAAAGCTAGTTTAATGGCGTTTATAGCGCAAAAGCCACAGGCTGGTCAAATTTGGCAGCAAATACTAGAATTGCTTGTGGTTCAGCAGTTTGAGCGCGAACAAGACCTCTTGATTGCCTCCCCTCAAACCCGCTATGAAAGGGTATTGAAACGCAGCCCAAGGCTTTTTCAAGAAGTACCACACAAGTATATTGCCTCTTATTTGCGCATGAGCCCCGAAACATTGTCGCGGTTGAAAAAATCTTGATTTCAATCAATCTTTAAACGGTGTTTTAAGGCAACCTTTGCATAAAATTACCGATCATGAATAGTCAACAGCTCATCGCCGACTTGCAGTCGCTCTGCCAAAAACACCTCGATATCGCCGAGGGCTTTAGAACCATCCCCTTGTCAAAACTCAACGCCAAACGCGATGCCGAAGCGTGGAGCGCGCTTGAATGCTTGGAGCATTTAAACCTCTACGGGCATTTTTATATCCCTACCCTAGGCCAAAAAATAGCGGCTAGCCAACATCCTGCGGTGCCCGAGTTTACACCGGGCTGGTTTGGCAACTACTCGGCCAATAGCATGTTGCCCAAGGCCAAACTGAATAAAATGAAAACCTTCAAGGATAAAAATCCGAACGGTAGCACGCTAAGCCTTGCTAGCCTCGACGAGTTTATCGGGCAGGTCAAACAATATATGCAGTTGCTAGAGCAAGCTCAAAAAGTAAATCTAAACAACGTACGTGTGCCCCTAACCTTGCCCTTGCTGCGCTTCAAACTTGGCGATACGCTACGTTTTGTCATTTTCCACAACGAGCGCCACATGCAACAAGCCCAAAAAGCATTACAGGCAGCCCAGTCCTAGTTCATTGTCCATCATTCATTGTTCATAGTTATTATTATGGCGTTGCGGCCTAGGGGCCGCCGCTACGTTGCGCGGCTCGCTGTCGCTCGGCCCCTGCGGGTCTGGCCCTACGGGCCACCGCTCCACATCGCTAACGCAACGCCGCCTTTTAGGCGGCGGGCAGGATTGATTGGTTCTATTTTTACCACCCCGTCTGCGCTAAGTGGCGTAAAACGCCACCAGCGCATCCACCCCTCCTTTGCATGGCTACGATTAGGACACATTTTTTTGCTGCTGCCCTACGGGCAGCCCCTTTTGGTAGCCCCGGGTCAGCGAAGCGCAACCCGGGGTTCAGGGCGACAACAGAAAACCCGTGGCGGCAAGCCGTTTGAGCATGTACGTTACAGGAATCGCCACGGAACGGTAGCCGTAACTGTTTTGCCTGCAAACTCGGAACCCTTGCGCGGCGGGGCAATGTCTAGGCCCATTTTTAACGTTTACCGCCGCGCCTGGGCTTGGGTTGCCATCGCGTTTCTTTCCCCGGGTTGCGCTGCGCTTAACCCGCGGCTAGGATAAGGGTCTGCCCTCGCGGGCAGATTAAGGGCGGTTTGTAAGCTTTCGTGCAAGCGCTGGAAAAATGTGTCCTAATCGTAGCCATGCAAAGGAGTGGTGGATGCAAGCGGAATGTAACGCGTGTAGCGCAGCAGACGGGCTGGTAAAAAAATGAGGAAGAGTTGGTAATCCAGAACTAGTCAATCCTGCGTATTGCGCCAGGCATGCGGAGGGCAGCGCCATCGGCGCTGGTGCGTAGCACGGAGCAAAGCGAACCCCGCAGCACGCCGACGGCGCGCAGCGCCGGGGCGCCCAAATAACGATCAATTATGAACGATGAACGATGAATTTGGGCTAAATGAGCTTATGGATGTTGCATCATTTCAGCAACGGTTTCGCCAACCAAGGTGCCGATGGCCACACCCATACCACCGAGCCGCACGGCGCAATATAAACCAGGTTTTACGGCTTGGATGATGGGCCTTTTGCGCGCTCCAATGCCTAGTATGCCCGACCACCAGTAATCGACTTCAGCTTGGTAACCGGGTAACACTAACTCGTGTAGCATTTGCACAAGCGTATCTTGTATCAAGGCAGTATGGCCAAAATCGCTGGTACTTTCCCCTGCTTTATCTAGGTTGCGGCCACCGCCAAACAATACGCGATTACCTACATTCCTGAAATAATAATAGCCTTGCTGGTAGTGGAAACAAGCGTCGAAAGGTAGCTTAGGGATAGGCTTGGTGATGAGCACCTGGTTGCGGGCAGGTTGTACTTCTAGCTCGGGAAGGAGTTGTTTAGCGAAGCCATTGGTGGCTACCAGCACCTGTTGGGCCGCAATGTAAAAATCATCGCTGAGGTAAACCCGCCAGTTGGAGTTATCTTGTTCAAGGTGCTGCACGGGGCAACCAAATTTGATATCGACGCCGGTTTCTTGGGCTAGTTTAAGCCAAGAGGACACCATTTTACCAGTATCTATTTGTCCTTCACCTTGGTTGAATACCAAGCCTGTAGCCGATTGGAAATGCTGCTGCAGCGTGTTTGGGATATTTGTACTGTAGGTTTCTGCTAGTCCAGTGATGCTGGCAAGTTGCTGGTTCAGCGCTGGCAAGGCATCGAGGTTTGTTTTGAATTCCTCGGGGGTGGTAAATATTTCGTAGCTGCCGGTATGTTTATAGCCGATACCCTCGTCGCCAAGTTTGGCTCTGAGCCTTTGCAAGCCTTTAAAACGCAGCTCTACCAGGTCGAATACTTCATCTGGGCTATGGCCTGCGGCAAGGTCGTCGAGTAGTTCAGAACTGCTGCCGTAGCAAGCAAAGCCAGCATTTTTGGTACTGGCCCCTGAAGGTAGGAAGCCGCGTTCTACAATAAGTACACGAGCAGCAGGATTTTGCTGTTTAAGCTGTACGGCAGCGCTTAGGCCCACGATACCGCAGCCTATAATTACAATGTCGGCAGGGGGGAGCATGTATTCTCGTTCCCAGTAACTGAGCATGTGCTTTATTCTTTGATAACCCTGACTTTAATCCAGATATCTTCCTTGGGGCGGTCGTAGCGGTCAGTCGTGGCGGCAGCAATGGAATCGATGACTTCCAGGCCTTCGTAAACCCGGCCAAAAACGGTGTACTCCATATCTAGCTGGGGCGCACCACCAATTACACGATACTCATCGCGTTGGCGTTTGGTGTAAACGATGCCTTTGGTGCGTTCCATCTGGTCGAGGAGGGCATTAGAGCAGGTGCGGCCATGAACGATATAGAACTGTGAGCCAGAGGACTCTTTCATGGGATTAACGCCGTCTCCTGTGCGGGCAGCGGCGAGCGCGCCTTTAACGTGGGCATTTTCTTTGCGGAATTCAGCTTGTAGCGTATAATTAGGGCCGCCGGTGCCTAGTTGTTTGCCAGGTGCTGCGCCTCGTGATTGAGGATCGCCTGTTTGCAGCATGAAGCCATTGATGACCCGGTGGAAGAGCTGCTCGTCGTAGTATTGATCGTTGGCGTGTTTCAAGAAATTCTCCTTGTGTTCCGGCGTATTGCAGAATAGCTCGGCTTTCATGGTACCTTTAGACGTTTCAATCTCGATGATGGCCGAAGCCGAGTCGGGGACGTAGGCACTCAAAACAGGTTTTTCATCGACAGGTGTTACGACGACGACTTGTTTGGGTTTACAGGCCCAAAGGAGCGTAGCGCTAAGCAGGCAAACGCCAATTAAACGAACCATAATGATTTAGATATACAGGGAAAAAAGAATTACGCTTCGCCACCTGGTTTGTAATCGTCAAAAGCGCCGTGTGGGTTAGGCTCTTTGAGCATGCCGACCGAGTTGGCGACAATAACGGCAACGCAGGCATCGCTGGTAACGTTGGCAATGGTACGGCACATGTCGAGCGGGCGGTCGATGGCGAAAATCAAGGCTAGGCCTGCTTCTGGGATACCAGCTTGACCGAGGACGATAACCAACATAACCATACCAGCGCTGGGCACGGCTGCTGAACCAATACTGGCCAAGGTAGCGGTAACGATAATGCCGAGTTGAGTAGTTAAACTCAAGTCCATGCCAAAGGCCTGGGCAATAAACACCGCAGCAACGGCTTGGTACAAGGCAGTACCATCCATATTTACGGTAGCGCCGAGCGGAAGGACGAAACCAGCCACTTCTTTTTCTACACCGAGGTGTTCTTCTACCCTTTCCATGGTAACGGGCAGGGTTGCAGCGCTAGAACTGGTGGAGAAAGCAACCAACTGCGCAGGGGAAATTCCCTTGAAAAAATACTTAGGTGTACGCTTTGTGAATATATAAATCAAAGTAGGATAGAACAAGCCAATCAGAATAGCTAGGCCTACGAGTATGGTTATAGCGTATAAGCCTAGGGCCACGAATATATCGGCACTTGGAGCCTCGACAATAAGGGCCGCGAGTAGTGCAAAAACGCCTATGGGAGAGCCCATCATGATGACATCAATAATCTTGAGTATGACCTCGTTCATGGAATCGAAGAAATCCATGAGTGGTTTGGACTTGTCGGGAGCTACCAAGATTAGCCCTATGCCAAACAATACGGCAAAGGCGATGACTTGGAGCATGGCGCGGTTATCGGTGGCCGCTTTGAACACGTTGTCGGGGAATACATCAACGAGGGGTTGAAGCGGGCCAACGCCTTTCTGGGCTTCGGCTTCAGCTATTTTATCGCCTGCTTGTGCGGTGTAAGAACTGATTAAGCTTTCGCGGGTTTCTGTCTTAACGGCATCGCCTGGACGGAAGATATTGACCATGATAAGGCCAAGGGCTACAGCAAAAATTGTAGTGAAAATATAAAACACGAAAGTACGGCCACCAATTTTAGAGAGTTTGGTGATGTCTTTCATGTCGGCGATACCTTTAATAATAGAGGCCAAAATAAGCGGCACGGCGACCAACTTGAGCAAGTTGATGAATATGGTACCGAAGGGTTTAATCCAATCTTTGACAAACTGTGGGCCTGCGTCAAGGTATGACATGCCTAATCCGAATAGTACGCCGAGTAGCATACCGAGGAGGATTTTCCAGTGTAGGGCTAATTTTTTCATGAACTATTATTTTGAAGCGTGAAAGTATGAAATAAATCACGAAACATGCTGCAACAAGGGTAGCCGTTTTGAAAAATGTGTTCTTATCAGACCCATGCAAAGGAGAAGTGGATGCAAGCTCTGCTGCTGCACATTGTAAAACAGCCATACAAATCATTAATAATTAACAATTAGTAATCAAAAAACGGTGGCTTTGCCGCCGTTTTAAGCGTTAGCTGGCCGGAGGGCAGCCGCGTCAGCGGCTGGTGCGAAGCACGGAGCACAGCGAACCCCGCAGGACAGCGGCGACGCGCTAGCGGCGCAACGCCCAAATTACCAAGCCCTTCTTGGTAAAAATCCTATATTTCACACTTAAACCAATTTTTATTTTAAAAAATGCATTGGTTTTATGCAAAAAGTTTAAACTTGTACCCGATTTCAACGTGGTGTACCATAAACTACTGGTACACCATGCTGATTATCAAGTGTTCAATTGATATCACTAAACTAAAATGTAGCTTATGAAGTACATCATGTACCCCAAATTTTTGCTCCTGGTTTTGTTGTTGTGTACTGGCGGATACCTGTCGGCGCAATCAACTGTTACGGGAACCGTCATAGACGGCGACTCTGACGAACCACTCATCGGTGCCACCATTGTGGTAAAAGGAAAATTAATTGGAACAACCACCGACTTGGACGGGAATTTTACCCTGCAAACAAGCGAGCCTGTTCCTTTTACCCTTGTTTTTTCAGGCGTTGGCCTTGAAACACAAGAGATTCAAATTACCAAGGCCACACAAGACGTTAAAGTTACCTTGGAGGCTCAAGCCATTACCATTGGTAACGATATCGTAGTATCGGCTTCGAGGGTAGAAGAAAAAATCCTGGAATCGGCGGTGACCATTGAGAAAATGGATGCCATCTCTATCCGTCAGTCTGCCACGGCCGACTATTACGACGAGATTGGTAAGCTAAAAGGGGTACACACCAACCAAGGTAGTTTAACCTTTACCACCGTAAACACCCGTGGTTTTGCCTCTATCTCGAACACCCGTTTTGTACAATGGATGGACGGTATGGATAACGCCGCCCCACTTTTGAACTTCCCTACCGGTAATATCGTGGGTATCAGCGAGTTGGATATTGCCAACGTAGAGCTTGTACCTGGTGCAGCATCGGCGCTTTACGGCCCGAACGCATTCAACGGTATCTTGTTGATGAACAGTAAAAGTCCATTCGACAACCAAGGCTTGAGCTTCCAATACAAAATTGGTTTTACACACTCTAGGGGTGATGACAATCAAGAATGGGAAGACATGGGCATGCCTATCGAACGTAAGTTTAACCCAATGAACCCTATGCAAAATGCAGCGGTTCGTTATGCGAAATCATTCGCAAAAGACCGTTTGGCTTTCAAAGTTAACTTCTCTATCCTTTCTGCTCAAGATTGGCCGGCCAACGATTACACTACTGACCGTTTAACGGGTACACGTGATCGTATTGGTCATCAAACATTTGACGGAATGAACACTTACGGCGACGAGTTTACCATTCCAGTAAACATTGCAGCCAGCCGTGCTGGTATCGCTCAGGCGCTTACGCCTGCGTTTGCAGCTGGTGCTGGTTTGCCAGAGCCATTGGTTAACGGTATTATCCAATCGTTGTTGACGGACTATGCACCTATCGGCATGAACCGTACTGGTTTCCGTGAGCAAGACCTTTGGGACAACAACGATGCTCGTAGTATCAAAGCTGATGCTGCATTGCACTGGCGCATGACCGACAAAATTGAAGCCTCATTGTCTTACCGTTTTGGCTCAGGTGCTTCTATTTACCAAGGTTCAGAGCGTTATGCCTTGCGTAACTTCTCGCAACAATTTGCGAAAGCCGAGATTAAAGGCTCTAACTTCTTCCTCCGCTCATACCTATCGCAAACCAACGCTGGTGACTCATACAACTTCACGGCCTTGGGTACCTTGATGAACGAAAATTTTGCTCCAACGGCTTCTGCTTGGGGACCAACTTACGCTGGTGCTTACTCTGCCGCAATGTTGCAGTACCAATTATCAACTTTCCCAGCGGTAATTCCTTATGCTAATATACCAGAGGCTGTTAAGCAAAATGCACACGCTTTTGCCCGTAGCCAAGCCGATGGCTTGATTCCAGCGGTTGGTTCAGACGAGTTTAACCGTGTACGCGAAATGGTGCGCGATAGCTTCTTCCAACGCAATGGTTCAAGCTTCATCGACAACTCTCGCTTATGGCATACCGAAGCGTTCTATGACTTCAGCCAGTGGACTAAAAATATCATCGATGTACAAGTAGGTGGTAACTTCCGCCAGTACGACTTGTTCACCGAGGGTACTGTATTCAACGAAGACCCAGATGGCGACGGTGTAAACGAGCGTATCAAAATCAACGAGTTTGGTGCTTATGTTCAAGTTATCCGCCGCTTGTTCAACGAGCGTTTGAAATTGACAGGATCACTCCGTTACGACAAAAACTCAAACTTCGACGGTCAAATTACACCACGTGTATCTGCCGTTTACTCTTTGGGTGCTAAACGCGAACACAACTTCCGTGCATCGTTCCAAACTGGTTTCCGTAACCCCGACACACAAGCACAGTTCATCTACTTCCCAACTACTTCTATCTTGTTGGGTGGTACACAAGAAAATGCTGAACGTTACGGCTTGTACAACGGTGGTGCATGGACTGCTGCATCTTTTGCTGCTTTCCAAGCTACTGGCGACTCTTCTCGCTTGGTTACTCTTGACATGGACTATGTAAAACCTGAGAAATTAACATCTTACGAGTTGGGCTATAAAGCCATCTTGGGTGGTAAATTATTTGTTGACGTGAGTGGTTACTTCAACCAATACAAAGACTTCATCTCACAAGTAACCGTATTCAATAAAGTTCCTACACGCCACAAAGGCGAGTTGGTTGGTTTGACTGGCAACGGTATCTCTGCTTGGCGTGCATACACCAACGAGCCTGCCGACATCCTTTCTTGGGGTGCTTCTATCGGTATGAACTACCGTTTGCCTAAAGGTTTCACCTTGGGTGGTAACTACTCGTTTGCTGACTTTAGCATCGATTCCGTTTCTATTGCCAATGGTTTTGAGCCTGGCTTCAACACTCCAATGCACCGCTTCAACGTAAGCTTGGAGCAACGCAACGAGTTGATCAAAAACTTTGGTTTTGTGATTAGCTACCGCTGGCAAGATGCCTTCTACTGGCAGAACTCTTTCGCTTCAGGCCCAGTAAAAGCATTTGGTTCTTTGGACTTGCAGGTGAACTACACCGTGAAAAAAGCTAAAACTACCTTTAAAATCGGCGCTACCAACGTGTTAGGCCCAGAGTACCAAACCAACACCGGTGGTCCATTCGTTGGCCGCATGGCGTACCTCTCGGTTACTTTCGACGAGTTTATGCGTTAATCGCAGCTTGAAAATACTTTGCATTTATGCGAATACCCCGGCCTCTCTGCTTCGGCAGAGAGGCTTTTTTTGTGTGTAATACTTCGCACCAGGTGCCCGGCGCAACGCGCCGTGGCGCCCAAAAAAGAAATACCAAAAATTTTAGTATATTTGCAATCTGATTTTAAATTTACTAAAAATGCTCATCCATAGAGATATTACAGCAGCGCTCCACGACTACCGGAACTGGTTCCCGGTGGTTTACCTAGGAGGGCCTAGGCAAAGTGGTAAGACTACCCTGCTTAAGCATATGTACCCTGATTTGCCCTACACCAACTTGGAAGACGCTGACACCCGGTTAAGGGCAGAGGAAGATCCACGACGGTTTTTAAATGCATTCCCCAATGGCGCTATAATAGATGAGGCCCAAAGAGTCCCGGTGCTTTTTAATTACCTTCAAGGTTATGTTGATGCTGACCCCAAGCATCGTTTCATCCTGTCGGGCTCTCAAAATTTCTTGTTGATGGAAAGTATAACCCAATCGCTTGCTGGGCGTGTTGGTTTATTGAGCCTCCTTCCGTTATCGGATATCGAGCTAGCTAAACAAGGCTTGACGCAAAGCCTTGAAGACTTTACCTGGCAGGGAGGCTACCCCAGCATTTACGGTAGCCACAAAGTGCCCACCGAGGTATTTTTCGATAATTATATCCAGACCTACATAGAGCGTGATGTAAGAATGCTGAAACAAGTGGGCAACTTGTCCACTTTTGCCAAATTCATGCGTCTATGTGCAGGGCGAGTTGGGCAGCCCTTGAATATTAGCACGCTGGCGGCCGATACAGGCGTTGCGCCCAATACTATAAAAGACTGGCTTTCAATTTTAGAAGCATCGTACCTGATTTTTAAACTCCAGCCGTTTTTTGAAAACTACAACAAGCGCATTATAAAATCGTACAAGATTTATTTTTTCGATACGGGTTTGCTTTGTAACCTGCTGGGAATTCATTCTCCAGCCCAGCTTGAACAGCACCATAATTTTGGGACTATTATTGAAAATGCAGTTATCGTTGAACTACAAAAAAAATACCTGAACAAAGGGAAAAGACCTAAATTTTGGTTTTGGCAAGACCAGCAACACAACGAAATTGATTTAATCATCGAAGATGAAGGTAAATTAAAGGCCGTTGAAATTAAATCGAGCCAAACCTATAATTCAAGGCTTACCACCGGGCTTAAAAGATGGCAAACCGTGGCCAATAGCAGCCCCGACAAACAATACCTGGTTTATGCTGGTCAAGATGAAGCCATGCTCGAGCATGGTTTATTGCTGCCTTGGCGCAAAGCAATTGATATACTATAGGGCTTACAATTCATCTAAAAACATCTCGTTGAATCCCATGAACCTCGATACCTATACCATTAAAATTGCACAGTTTGAAGGCCCTTTCGACCTGCTGCTTTTCTTCATAGAACGCGACGAGCTGGATATTTACAACATCCCCATCGCTCGGATTACCGATGAGTTTCTGGCTTATATCCGCCACCTCGAAACCTTGAACATCGACGTGGCCAGCGAGTTTATCCTCGTGGCGGCCACCCTCATGCGCATCAAAGCCAAAATGTTGCTGCCCCGCCGCGAACTTGACGAGCAAGGCAAGGAGATTGACCCGCGCCAAGAACTGGTAGAGCGCCTGCTAGAATACAAACGCTACAAAACCATCCTCGACGATATGCGTAGCCTGGAGGCCGACCGTTGGCTGCGCGAAAAACGTGGCAACATCAGCGAAGAACTCCAATCCCTAGCCAACCAAGCCCTAGCCGAGGCCGAGATGGAGTCGGTCACCTTGTTCAAACTACTCAAAGCCTTCGACAAGGTGATGCGCGAGTTCGAGGACCGCAACACCAAGGTTACGCACACCGTGGTAAAATATCCTTACACCATCGAGCAGGAACGCGAAAATATCATCCAGCGCATCGCTTCGGCCCGTAAAATGACCTTCCAATCCGTGTTCGATGATTGTAAAACACGCCTTCATGCCATCCATGTTTTCTTGGCTATCCTCGAGCTGGTACAAATGCGCAACATCGACATAACCCTAGGCGAAGGTGCCAACAACTTCTGGCTCGAAGCCTTGGAGGATTAGTTGGGCGCGTCGGCGCGTTGCGCCGTCGGTCCCTTCCGGGGTTCGCGTTGCTCCGTGCTTCGCACCGCGGCTTCCAGCCGCGCCCTACAGGCACCTCGCGCGGGAACCAGCAGCAAAGCTGCTGGTTCTGATTATGGATTATGGATTGTTGATTATGGATGATTGTTTTGGGTCAATTACAGGCATTGCGTTCCGCTTGCACCCACCGCTCCATTTTCATGGCTACGATTTAGGGCACATTTTTCACCTACCCTGCCCAAAGGGCAGGCCATATCGGTAGCCGCGGGTAAGCGAAGCGCAACCCGGGGTTCAGGGTGACAACAGGAAGCCCGTGGCGGCAAGCCGTTTGAGCATGTACGGTACAGAAATCGCCACGGAACGGTAGCCGAACCGAAACCCGGTCGAGCGAAGCTCGGCACGCTGATTTGTGCCTCACCCCGCTGCTGCGCAGCGACCCTCTCCCCGGAAACGCTCGTAAACTCGCGTGCGGAGAGGGTTTCGGGCCGTGCTAGACATGAAAGCCCCTCTCCACAACATGCGCAGCATGTGCCCGTGGAGAGGGGTGGCACGAGCGGCAGCTCGTGACGGGGTGAGGCACTATTTCTGCAGCGCCGGGGGAGGCGCAAATAACCTTAATTTTAATTAAAATTTGCAAAAAACCATGGAACCCTTGCGCGGCGGGGCAATGTCTAGGCCCATTTTTAACGCTTACCGCCGCGCCTGGGCTTGGGTGGACGCTGCGTTAATTACCCCGGGTTGCGCTGCGCTTAACCCGCGGCTCCTTTTCATGGAACTTTTACAGGCGGATCAACATTGTAAGTATTTTACCTTCACAACGCATCTAAAAATTTAGCCTAATGGAAAAGATTCCGACTATCTTCGACAGGAACTGGGACACCAACAGAAAGGTGAACGAGCAACTCGTGGTCAAAAACTTTGATTTTGCAAACGCTATTGCCACGGAAAAATTAGATGGGACAAACGTGCGGGTAACCGTTAGGAATCATATTGTGGTTCGGCTTGAAAAACGCCGAAACCCCGATAAACTTCAAAAAGCTAAAGGTATTGTTGATCCTTGGTATGTAGATGCCAAAGAAAACGACAGCGAAGACGCCTACATATTTGACGCCGTTAAAAACACCGACTTCTCTACCGTACCCGATGGCGAATGGAGCGCAGAAGCCCTAGGCGAGAAAATACAAGGCAATCCACTCCAATTGATTGGCCATACCTTGTTCATATTCTCCCTGCCCGACTGGCTAGCCCGCGTTACATTTGACCAAGTACCCACCGATTTTGAAGCCTTAAAACGCTGGCTGCCCAAACAACAATCTAAGTTTGGCCAAAACGTAGGAATTGAGGGTATCGTATGGCACCACCTGCAAACCGGCCAAATGTGCAAAATCAAACTCAAAGATTTTGACTACAAGGGTTAAGGTCAATAGCTTAAATATAAAAAGGGACGAACTTAGGTTCGTCCCTTTTTTTGTGGGGGGATGGGTAATTTTTTTTGCAGGATTAACATAATCCTTAGGTTTAGCCTTGAAAAGAGCCATGGCTCATATCCATTGTATTTACTTTGTTTCAACTAAGCCATTCAATAATTTTTCAATTTCGGGCATATAGCTATCCAATAAATTTTGCGAGGTGTAAATAATAAATTGGACTGTGCCCTTACTATTAGAATAGTAATAACCATAATAGGAAAACTTAATTCCTTGGATCGTCCCATTCATCTGGAGCAGAAGTACCTTCAAGCCGTTTACGGTTCTAAATTCTTCTTTGACTACTTTTATGTCAGGAGCTGCTAATTGTCCATTTTCGAGCGCAACCGACTTCAATGTTTCAAGGGGGATTTCTATTTTTTCAGTTATAATCATTCCGTACAAATCTTCTCCTTTAAACTGGAGTTCATACTCAGCATCTTCATTAGAAGTACCTTTTTTAAATGACCATTTCTGTGGGTTTAAATAGAAACCAACATTAAGATTATTACTTTTCAGTAAAAAAGTTGATTTTTCATCTTTTACAAATTTTTTGGGATTTGTTTTGACCTCCTTGGGTTGTATTAGTTTTTCGTTCTGATATTTCCATGTCCCGTCATCGAATAAAATTACTTCATCGCCAGTTTCTGTAACTGCTTTTTGTTGGGCTTGTGTTAAACAAATAGATAACATGCTCATCAATACTAAGGTCATTCTTTTCATATCTTCAGTTTAAATTTGAATACAAACTATATTGCGCAACTTCGTTTGCTCTATTGCGTCAATATTTATTATTTGTACAGGTTTAAATAATCAACTAAGTCTATTGTCGTTACCCGGTAATACTTTCAAACAGTTGCTTAGCTTGTTGGCAAAGATACTGAAAAGGAAATATAGTAACATGATTAGATAGCTTTTTTAATCCTAAATTTAGGAGGCTATTTACCTTTTTTGAGGGTTTGCTAATCGTGTTTCTGTTGTTTATGAACTGCTTTCAATTGTTTTTTGCCCAGCTATCGTTCCCTGATTATTTTGGTATTGTGTATGTCCAAACGGTATGCCGTCGTAGGGTTTTCTTTTGTTGTCTTTAACTCTGCTCCAGATACCTCGCGCAATGCTCGGCAGCGGGGTAATATTCCCAAACAGGCCCTAAATTGGAATAAACTATAACTAAATCGAATAAAGTATAACTACCTATATTGCAAGTACTTGCCTTATTTTTGCGGCACACTTCACCAGATGTTTTTTAATTTTAAAAAATTACTTAGGTGAAGTCTGTACAAAACAAAACAACAAATCAACAAAGTCCGCACGACGAAATGTTCAAGGCGGTGTTCAGCATGAAGGAGGTAGTGCTCGATTTCTTGCAAAACACGCTGCCTGCCGAGGTGCTGGCCTTGTACCAGCTTGATGCAATGGAGCTTGAAACGGCCAGCTACCTGGGCCCTGACCTCGCCAAAACGTTCAGCGACGTGGTTTGGCAGGTACCTGGTCCAAACGGAAAACTCCACACGGCCTTCCTTTTCGAGCACAAGTACGCCGGTGATACCCACGTGTCGTTGCAACTGCTGGAATACATCTGCGCCATCATGCGCAAAGATATCTCGGGCGGCGAAAAACCGCGCTTCGTGCTGCCCATACTGGTTTATCAGGGCAAGAAAAACTGGCGGCCCAAGTCGATAGTTGAAATTTTAGGGCTAAAAAATAGCATACTTGAACGTTTTGTACCTAATTTTGATTTTATCTTTGAGCACTTGTCCAAAGACCTCCAAAAAAAGTTAGCCAGGTACAAGCTGGAGCTCACACGTTACGCCATCCTGACTCTAGGCGCCGTAAACGAGTCCGACTACGAGGAGCAGATGCTCGGGAAAATGGTCCAGGCACATGAGGTGCTCCAGCAAAACGAGCAGCTCTTCGCGCAATCGTTAAGCTATCTTTTCCGTACCTCGCGGGTGGACAAGGCGCAGTTTGAACAAAATTTCAAGGAACTCATCAACCAGGTTGATATGAAAAAGACCCCCTACACGCTGAAAGAACAATATGAGGCCGCTGGCTATGTAAAAGGCCGGGAGCAAGGCATCGAGCAAGGCATCGAGCAAGGCATCGAACTTGGAGAAGAAAAAGGCGTAGAAAAAGGTATTTTCAACTCCTTTGAAGTCATTAAGCAATACAAAGAAGGTATTAGCTTGAAAGAAATAGCTAAAAACTTACAACTAAAATATCAACTGGTTAAAAACGCCATCACTGAAGCCAAGAAAATGGGCTTGATTTAGCTAGGCTGTACCAATTCCCGCGTTAGCTGGCCGGAGGGCAGCGCCGTAGGCGCTGGTGCGCAGCACGAAGCAACGCGCACCCCGGAGGACAGCGGCGGCCGTAGGCCGCAACGCCCAAAATAAATAAAGGAGAAAATGAACAATGGATGAAATGACTGGTCCATTGCTTAGCGTTTTTGTTGAACCGGCGTACTTCAACTCAAACTACTAAGCGTATGTTTGGATTTTGGGTTTCGAGGGAAAAACGAGCTATTTTTTGATGAGCTTGCTTTAAAAAATGGGCTACCTTTGCAACGATGCGATTTCAATTTTTAAAACGACTGCTCAGCTACTTCGTGGAGTTGCCCGTGGAAGCCACTGGCTCGGATTATACGCCCGAGCTCAATATTACCCTGCGTAAAGGCCGCTACCAACTCGATACGGGCCACGCCGTGTACTCCTACGACGATCTCTACGTGAATTTCAGGGAGGCTTTCCTCGAAATACCGCTCGACGAGCTGCCCAACAAGGACGTGCTGGTGCTGGGCCTTGGCCTAGGTAGCATCCCATACCTGCTGGATGTGATTTTCGATAAACAATTCCACTACGTGGCCGTTGAAATTGACGAAGAAATCATTCGCCTGGCCGAGAAGTACAGCCTGCAACGCCTCTCGTCGAGCATTGAACTGGTTCACGCCGACGCTGAAGTTTTCGTGGACGTGTGCGAGGAGGAATTTGGGCTCATCTGCGTGGATATTTTCCTAGATGATGTGGTGCCCGAAGCCTTTGAGCAGCCTTATTTTTTAGAGGACTGTAAACGACTCCTCCTCCCCGGCGGTTACCTGATTTTTAATCGCCTAGCTCGTTCCGACGAGGAAAAAGCCGCCACGCAGCAATACTTCGACGATGTTTTCCAGGTGGTTTTCCCCAACTCGCGTTTTATCGAGGTACTGGGAAACCGCATGTTGATCGCCAAACAAGTTTAAATGAACCCGCATGATACCATCTAGATTACCCGAGGTCGGTACCACTATTTTTACCGTGATGAGTGCCCTGGCCCGTGAACACGGTGCCATAAACCTAGCGCAAGGCTTCCCTGAATTTGACGGCGATGAAGCCCTCAAAGACCTGGTTTGCCGTTATATCAAAGATGGCTTTAACCAATATGCCCCCATGCCAGGCGTGCCCTTGCTCAACGAGCGTATCGCCGCCCTCATCCAGGAAGCCTACGATGCCGATGTGCACCCGGGCACTGAAATTACCGTTTGTGCAGGCGCTACCGAAGGTATTTTCTCGGTCATAACGGCCTTGGTTCACCCCGGCGAGGAAGTGATTATCATTGAGCCCGCTTACGATAGCTACCGCCCAGCCATTACGCTCTGCGGAGCCAAAACCGTGGCGATTCAAACCAAAGGACCTTTGTTTAAAATTGATTGGGACGAGCTGCGTGCTAGCATTAAACCCAATACTAAACTGCTGATTGTAAACACGCCCCACAACCCAACGGGCACCTGTTTTGATGCCGAGGACATGAACGCCATCTGTGGTATCGTAGAGGATTTTCCAGATTTGTTCATCCTCAGCGACGAGGTCTATGAGCACATCGTTTTTGATGGTCGACGCCATGAGAGTGTGCTGCGCTACCCCGAGCTTTGGGGCCGTTGTATCGCTGCGGCATCGTTTGGCAAAACATTCCACTTGACCGGCTGGCGCCTTGGTTACGTGGTTGCTGCCGAGCCCATCATGCGCGAAATCAGGAAAGTACACCAGTATGTGAACTTTAGCATACATACTGCCTCGCAGTACGCCCTGGCCGATTACCTCGAAACCTCTGGACCTTGGAAACAACTGGGTACATTTTACCAGGCCAAGCGCGACTATTTTGTGCAAGCCATGGCGGGTTCACCGTTTAAATTGCTACCCTCGGTGGGCACTTTTTTTCAACTAGCCGATTACAGCGTGGTAAGTGATTTGCCCGACCTAGAACTGGCCAAGTTGCTCACCCGCGAATATGGCGTGGCCACCATACCGCTATCGCCATTTTATAGTCAAGCCCCTGCCGATGGGCGTTACTTGCGGTTCTGTTTTGCCAAGCACGAAGCCACGCTCGATGCCGCCGCCGCTAAGTTAAAGACCGTAAAACTGTAAGCGTATGAAATTCATCAGCGCGAAACACCTATTCGGGATATTGATTGCCTATGTGCTCCTGGCGGGCACTTGGTGGTCGTTATTGCTGTATCAAAAAACCAAGGAGGCTTTTAAGGCTGAGAAAACCTTGTTGCAAGAACAATACATTGCAAAGGGCGGTAGTAGCGAAACCTTTGAAACATGGGACGAGTACCTCAAGCTGAAACGCAAGAACGACCGCCAGCGCACCATGATTATGAGCGAGGGTGGCGTGCTGCTGCTGGTGCTCATCATTGGTATCTGGCTGGTATACCGCAACTTCCAGAAAGAAGCCGAGGTAACCCGGCAACAGCGTAATTTCTTGCTGTCGATTACACATGAGTTAAAATCGCCGATAGCCTCAATGCGATTGGCCTTGGAAACCTTTTCAAAACGACAATTGAACCAAGAACAGATTAGCAGGCTGGCCGGAAATGCTGTACTCGAAGCCGACCGATTAAACGCTTTGGTAGAAAATCTTCTGTTGGCTGCCCGCATAGAAGGCGAACTAAAGTTGGTATCTGAAGAACTTGACTTTTCGTTTTGGCTACAACAATTCGTAGAAAAAGCCAAGGTGCGCTATCCGCAAGTGCACATGGAAACCCAAATAGAAGCGGATGTAGTGGTATTGGCCGACCCTGGCGCCATGACCTCGATTGTGCAGAACCTCATCGAGAATGCTGTGAAATATGCTGGCGACAGTAAACGTATCGACATACAGTTGTCCTGCAAAAACAACTCCGCCATACTCAAGTTGATGGATACCGGAATCGGTATCAGCGATAAAGAAAAAAGCAAGGTGTTCGATAAGTTTTACCGGGTGGGCAACGAAGAAACCCGCGAGACGAAAGGTACAGGCCTCGGTTTGTACATCGTTAAAATGCTCACCGAAAGCCAAAAAGGGCAAATATCGATACTCGATAATCAGCCGAGGGGTACACAATTTGTGCTCAAATTCCCATTGATTAAATCTTAACTGACCATATGTTACGCATTCTGCTGGCCGAGGATGAAGATAGCCTCCGCGATGTACTCAAGTTGAACTTGGAGCTAGAAGGCTACGAGGTGGTGGCTGCCCGCAACGGCCGCGAGGCCCTGTTGTTTTTCAGGGAACAGCATTTTGACCTGCTGTTACTTGACGTGATGATGCCCGAAATAGATGGATTCCAGCTATTAGAGCAAATCAGGTTACAAGACAGCGCCGTGCCCGCCATGTTCTTGACGGCCAAAGATTCAACCTTAGACCGTGTTACAGGCTTAAAAAAGGGTGCCGACGACTATTTAACCAAGCCGTTTAACCTAGAGGAATTACTCTTGCGGGTGCAAAACTTGATTAAACGTAGCAACCGCGAAACGGCAGATGCCTTTGACCAGTACCAGTTTGGGGTGAATAGCATCAACTTCAAAACCTTTGAAGCGCAAGGGGTACAAGGTAATTTTAGGCTGACTAAAAAAGAAGCCATGTTGCTCAAGCTCCTCATTGAGCGCAAGAATGAGGTAGTCTCGCGACAACAGATATTACAGGCTGTTTGGGGTTACGACGTTTACCCTTCTACACGGACGATTGATAACTTCATCTTGTCGTTCCGCAAGTACTTTGAAGCAGATCCCAAGAACCCGCATTACTTCCATTCTATCCGCAGTGTTGGGTATAAGTTTGTAGAGTAATGTAGTTCTAAATAATTATTCCGATATTCACGCCACAAAACGACTCTATCATGTCTGTACATAGCGAAGCTAAACGCATTACTACCCATACCCTACGCGAAATGAAACAACGTGGCGAACGTATCGCCATGTTGACCGCCTATGATTTTTCGATGGCCCGCATCTTGGATGCAGCCGGTATCGATATATTATTGGTGGGCGATTCTGCCTCCAACGTGATGGCGGGCCATGAAACAACCTTGCCTATTACGCTCGATCAAATGATTTACCATGCCCAAGGGGTGGTACGCGCGGTAAAAAAGGCACTCGTGGTGGTGGATATGCCTTTCGGGGCTTACCAAAGTAACCCGATGAAAGCCCTTGAATCGGCTATCCGGATTATGAAAGAGTCGGGCGGGCATGCCGTAAAATTAGAAGGTGGCCGCGAAATTGGCGACGCCATCAAAAATATCCTGTCGGCAGGTATTCCTGTGATGGGGCACCTGGGCTTGATGCCTCAATCAATTTACAAGTACGGCACCTACACAGTTCGTGCAAAAGAAGAAGAAGAGGCTGAAAAGTTGAAAGACGATGCCAAATTCTTAGCCGAGATGGGTTGCTTTGCCATAGTACTTGAAAAAATACCGGCACACCTAGCTAAGGCGGTATCTGAAAGTGTTGAAATACCCGTTATCGGGATTGGTGCTGGCCACGATTGTGATGGCCAAGTGCTGGTAACCCACGATATGTTGGGTATTACCAAAGATTTTAAACCTCGGTTTTTACGCCGTTACCGCGAGTTGTTTGACGAAATGCAAACCGCTACGGAGGAGTACATCCGCGATGTGCGCAGCCGCAGTTTCCCGAGCGAGGATGAACAGTATTAATACGTGTTTTTACGTTTAACACATATTAGTAAATCATTTGGGCAAGAGCAAGTGCTTGATCAGGTTCAACTTGAACTTGAACAGGGCCAAATCTTGGCTATACTTGGAAAATCGGGTTCGGGTAAAACAACCTTGCTGAAAATTATTGCAGGACTTTTAGCGGCAGATAATGGCCAAATTTGGCTGGAGGGCCGTGCCATTGAGCAATTGGCACCCCAACAGCGAGCGGTGGTGTACATGTACCAAGAAAGTTTGTTGTTTCCGCACTTGAACGTGTTTGAAAATATAGCCTTTGGCTTAAAGTTGAAACCATACGACAAGTTTGAACTACAGCAAAAATGCGATGAGATGCTCGCGCAGTTAGATTTGAGCGCACACCGCGATAAAATGCCCCATCAATTATCGGGCGGGCAGAAACAACGCGTGGCTTTTGGCCGGGCTATTATCGTACAGCCTAAACTGCTGCTGTTGGATGAGCCTTTCAGCAATCTAGATGTGGATACCAGGCAGCAAATGCAGGCTTTGTTTAAAGATATAGCCCTGCAATACCACATCAGCGCTGTATTTGTAACCCACGATTTGAAAGAAGCCCTACAGCTTGGCCAACAATTTGGCTTTATGCAACAAGGCAAACTTGAAACATATGCCAACCGGCAGTCGTTTATGGATGATGAGAAAACTGGTGTGCAAAAGGAACGTAGCTTTTGGACATCATAATTTTACCGTTTAAATTCAATACAGATGCTTCGTTTAACTTTTATCATGTTGTTTGTGTGTGCTCTTTCGCAGGCACAGGCACAAGTATTGGAGAAATACCATAGCGCCGAGCAGATTCAAACAACTGAACAGGCATGGCTACAAGCTCACCCGAATGTGCGTGTGTTTTCTCGTGCTTATTTCAACAGCCTACCTTTTACCGAGCAATTGACCCACGAAGCCTACGGGCACATCATTATTTTTAACGGTCCTAGCTTAGTACAGCGCGATATTATGGACTACGAAGCTCGGGCTAGTCAAATTGTGACTCGCAGTTATAGCGACTATAAGGAGTTTTTGTATTTGTCTGACCCTCAGGGTTTTGCAGCAAGACAGCAGGCTGGTATGCCTAACCTAAGTGGTTCAACAGCCCTACCCACCAACGTGGCCAACCCGAACCCCAATGCAACACAACTAACCCAAGCGCAATTTAACGCCTTGACCGATGAGAAGAAGCGTTATATCAATGCGCATCCAGCGGATTATATTATCATTCAAGATTAATTTCTGGGCGTTCCCCGGCGTGTTGCGCCGGGTCGCTCCTTTCCGGGGTTCGCTGCGCTCCGTGCTTCGCACCGTGCCCTTAACGGGCACGCCCTCCAAGCAGCTAACGCATAAAAAAAGCCACGCTAATCAGCGTGGCTTTTTTCGTGAGGTATCGGTTTAGACTACAAGCCAAATGCTGCTTTAGAGTACGTTTGGCCTTTGGGTTTCGAGCTAAAAATTAGCTATTTTACGATGAGATTGCTTTAAAAAATAGGCGCATAGTGGTTCTATATAACTATTTTTTGGAGCAAAAATCATCGAAAAAGAGCTTTTTTTAGCCGTAAGCTAAAGTCCAAACGTACTCTTCACTTGGTCAACCATGTCGAGGCGTTCCCAAGTGAAAGTTTCAACAACGGTTTCTTTACCTTGGATAACCACGGTTTTCTTTCCTGGTTGACGACCCATGTGACCATAGGCAGCAGTTTCAGAGAAGATTGGGTTTTTAAGGCCAAAGCGTTCAACGATTTTCGCTGGGCGCATATCGAACAAACCTTGGATTTTACGGGCGATTTCACCGTCGGTCATGCTAACTTTAGCAGTACCGTAGGTATCTACGAACAAACCTACAGGTTCAGCAACACCAATGGCGTAAGCTACTTGAACCAAGCATTGCTCAGCAAGGCCAGCAGCCACGATATTTTTAGCGATGTGGCGTGTAGCGTATGCGGCAGAACGGTCAACTTTAGAGCTGTCTTTACCAGAGAAAGCACCGCCACCGTGTGCACCTTTACCACCGTAAGTGTCAACGATGATTTTACGGCCAGTCAAACCAGAGTCGCCGTGTGGGCCACCGATAACGAATTTACCCGTTGGGTTGATGTGGTAGATGATTTTATCGTTGAATAGGGCTTGAACATCTGGGCGCAATTTTGCTTTCACGCGTGGGATGAGCAACTCAACGATGTCTTTACGGATTTTTGCCAACATAGCGTCATCTTGGTCGAAGTCGTCGTGTTGGGTTGAAACCACGATGGCGTTGATCGCGATAGGTTTGTGGTTGTCATCGTACTCGATGGTAACCTGCGACTTAGCATCAGGGCGGAGGTATTTGATATCGGTCATCTCGCGGCGCATATCGGCCAACTCGCGAAGGATGATGTGCGAGATTTCGAGTGCCAATGGCATGTAGCTTTCAGTTTCGTTGGTCGCGAAACCGAACATCATACCTTGGTCGCCAGCACCTTGTTCTTCTTCTTTTTTGTTTACGTCAACGCCTTGGGCGATGTCGGCTGATTGTTCGTGTAATGCAGACAAAACACCACATGAGTCGGCGTCGAATTTATATTCAGACTTGGTGTAACCGATTTTGCGAATGGCTTGGCGGGCTACTTCTTGAACATCGATGCTGCCTTTTGAGCGGATTTCACCAGCGATGACACAAAGGCCAGTGGTCACGAGGGTTTCACAAGCAACTTTCGAGTTTGGGTCAACGGCCAAGAAGGCGTCAAGTACGGCATCGGATATTTGGTCTGAAACTTTGTCGGGATGGCCTTCTGATACCGATTCAGAAGTGAAAAAGTATGGCATTTTGCAAAAATTAAAAAATTAAGATGTAGGTTTTATGCGTGTTTCGCCCTGGCCTGTTGCTTAGGGCGCGTAAAATTAAAAATAATTCACGGTAAAATGTACCCGCGGGCTGGTAATTACAGAACAAAGTTCTGCGTGAGCTGGCCGGAGGGCGCCGCGCAGCGGCGGTGCGCCGCATGTAGGGGCAGAAAATCTGCGGCCCAACAGAAAACAAAGGCGCACTAAGCGACCAGCGCACCCGTAGGACAGCGACCCCGAGCGCCTTGGGGCGTATTCCATACGCCTAAAAGGCGGAGGGGGCACGCCCAAAATAAAAACTAATAAACTGCCGAAACGATTTTGGTTATCGTGTCGAGGTCGCCCATGGTGTAATAATGTAAGCACTCAACACCTGATGCTTTCAACTCCTTCGACTGCGCGATGCACCACTCGATGCCAACCTGACGGCGGGCCTCGGCCGTTTTGGCGCTACCCAGGGCATTGACGAGGTCTTGTGGCAGGTCAATGTGGAAGTGGCGGGGCAGCGAGTTGAGTTGGTACTGCTTGGTGATGGGTTTTAGGCCCGGTACGATGGGCACGGTGATGCCTTCTTTGCGGCACATATCCACGAACTCGAAGAATTTTGCGTTGTCGAAGAACATTTGTGTCACGATGTAATCGGCACCAGCTTTTACCTTTTCCTTCAGGTAATGGAGGTCGGAAGCCAGGTTGGGCGCCTCGAAATGTTTCTCGGGGTAACCCGCGATGCCGATACAGAAATCGGTACCGCTACCCGTGGCTTCATCGTCGAGGTAAACACCTTTATTCATGCCATCTACCTGTTTCACGAGGTCGAGAGCATAAGCATGACCGCCTTCCTGCGGGATGAATTTTTCTTCAAACTTGCGGGCATCACCTCTGAGTACGAGTACATTATCGACACCTAGAAAATGTAGGTCGACGAGGGCATTTTCGGTTTCTTCCTTCGTGAATCCACCACAAATGAGGTGCGGCACGGCATCAACACCGTAGCGGTGCATGATGGCGGCACAAATACCCACGGTGCCGGGGCGTTTGCGAATGGCCGTTTTCTCGTAGTAGCCAGATGTTTTTTGAACATAAATAAACTCCTCGCGATGGTAGGTCACGTCGATGAAAGGAGGTTTGAAGTCCATGAGCGGGTCAAGGATTTCAAAGATACTTTGGATACTACCGCCTTTGAGCGGAGGTAAAATTTCAAACGAGATAAGCGTTTTACCTACGTTTTGCTTAAAATGTTCAGTTACTTTCATGTTGGATTAATCAGGACTCCTTGCCCCGGGCCACAAAATTAGGATTTATCAAAGATTCTTTATTATATTCTAGCGATTTACCTGTTTCTGGGTTAATTATTGTGCCACCGGCTTCCTCCAGTATGATGTGTGCTGCGGCCGTGTCCCATTCCATGGTTGGCGCTAAACGGGGGTAAACATGGGCTTTACCTGCGGCTAGGAGCAAAAATTTGAAAGCACTACCGCGGCTGGCCAGTTGTGGTTCGTGGTAGGTGTCGAGAAAGGCTTGGGTAGCCTCGTTCAGGTGCGAGCGCGAGCAAACGATGGTGAGGCCGCTATCCTGGGCTGAGTAGCTGGCTGCCTGCAATCGGATATGCTCATCGCCAATAACCTGGAAAGCGCCTTGGCCTTTAGCGGCATAGTAAAGCTCGTTCCAGGCAGGGGCGAAAACTACGCCCATGATAGGCTTTCCATGCTCAACGAGGGCAATATTCACGGTAAAGTCGCCATTGCGTTTCACAAATTCTTTGGTACCATCAAGCGGATCGACGAGCCAGCAGGTACTGGCTTGTCGGCGAATATCGTAATCGAGGATTTTATTTTCCTCGGAGATAATCATGATATCTGGGCTAATGCGTTCAAGCCCAGCACATATAATGGTGTTGGCCTGGCGATCAGCCTCGGTGAGGGGCGAGTCGTCGGCTTTAAACTCAAGGCCCTGATCGGCACCATTGTATACTTGCATGATGGCTTCGCCAGCATCCTGGGCTATGCGGAGCAGCTCAGGTATCAACGCAACATAATTAGTCATTCGGGCGGGTATTTGATTTTTTGGAAAAAATTCGCTCTAATCTTCCCGGGGGAACCATGTTCCAGGCACGTTCGTGGAAGTAAAACAGCAATACTTTGGTCAGCACTTCAGTACCGCCAATAGCAGCGGCAACCTTGATATTCCCGGTAAAAATATAGGAAAGGACTATTGTGTCGAGCGTCCCAACTATACGCCAGCTGATACCTTTAATTAAACTCCTGAGGTGTGAATCTTTTGACATGGCCATTTTATTTATATCGATGAAGATACAAAAGTATATAAATACGACCAGTTGTATAGGGTTTTAATGAGTTCAGAGAGCAGAAGGCAGAGAGCAGAGTGGAGAGCAGAGCACTATCCCCTAATAACTAAAACCTGTGCCCTAACACCTAAAAAAGCCCCACACCGTGGAGGTGCAGGGCTTTATGATGTGCAGAAGAGCTTTATTCGGTCTCTTCTTTAAAGGAATTTGTAAAAGCTTCAGCGTCGCGGTTCAAGTCGGCTAGCGTATGGTCATCTAGGTTGATGGTTTGAATCCAAACCTTGTTCCGGAGTCGGAATACTTGTACGTTTAAACCGTACATTTCGCTGAAGTGTGCTTCGAGGCTTCTCGCTTTAAGGTGTCCATTGATGCTAAGTTCGCCGTTGTTGTGAACGGTACGGACAGCACCTATTTTCAAGTTGTGGTCAAGTAGGTCTGAAGCGGGAGAGCCTTCACCCGGTTGGTGAGGAGTCTTGAAGAATTCAATTTTTAAGTAAGGGAACTTTTCGTGGAATGCTTCTTGAATCTCGGATAGGGTGATGTCATCTGAGATTATCATGGTGTAGGTCTTAAAAAAAATTAACCGAAGATGGTATGTTTGTCGGGGTATGCTTCTGATAAAGCATGTTTAATCACATCGTGCGTGGTTACAAGGCCAACCAGCTCGCCGTTTTCGCAAACAGGTACGGCGTGGAACATGTTGGTCAACATGAGTTCAGCAGCAGCGCCGATTTGGTCGCTTGGTTCTAGTTTAGCGATACGGGTGGTCATGATTTCCTCAACGGTGTGCGATTCGAGGATTTCGGCCAAAGATTGGCCACCTTCGTCAAATTTTGATTTCAACACTTTCAAGTAATCTGTGTAGCTAACGATACCTGAAAGTTCTTTGTAGTGCACCACAGGGATGTGGTGAATCATGTGCTTGTCAAAAATGTCTTTGACAGCAGTGAGTTTATCCGTAGGGGCTACCGTGAATAAATTGGTAATCATGATGGTAGATACTGGCTGGCGCATAAGGCTCAATAGATTTTACAGTTAATTAAGGTTTTTTGATGAAGGCACAAAATAGGCCTTTTGTTGGAGATTTCCAAATGCTTACATCCATTTGCTAGAGAAGCGCTGGAACTCCGCTTTCAAGTCGGTGTAACGCTTTACAAAGGTTTCAACCGCCTCGCGTAGCTCCACGTGGTCATCCAGTTTCACGTGGTCAATGGCCACAGGGTGGTCTTTAACGTACTGGACTAACTCTTCCTCTTTGATTTTAATGTCGTGCGTGAACGTATCCACCAATTCACGGTGGCGGATAAACTGATTTTGGAAATGTTCTACCTGGGCCAACATCTCTTTGTCGGTGTTGCGTGTAACCAATTCCCCAAGGCGTTCTTCAAAAATTCCAATTTCATCTCGCACGAAACGGAGTTCGTTTGACCACATTTTATGGTCGTGGTGTAAGTCTTTTAGATAAACTTGTGTAGCTGACATTTTATAGTTGATTTAATGTAAAAATAATGGTGTGTTGTGTAAAGTCAAGTACTTGAGTGAAGCCAATTGCGCTTGTTACATCGCTATCTTTTTCACACTTCAAAATTAAACAAAAAACCAGTTAAATCCTACTATTTTTTCGTCAGAATATTGTCATACTATTGGGCTAGCCATTCTTTGATGAACGGATTGCCCCGGCGCTCTGCGCCAATAGTGGTCGGGTTGCCATGCCCGGGGTATACTTGTACGTTATCTGGAAGTACAAGTAGCTCTTTTTCAATGCTTTGCATTAGTGTTTCATAATTGCCGCCGGGCAAATCTGTGCGTCCAATACTACCTTGAAAAAGTACATCACCAGCGATGAGGATACCAGCTTCCGCCTCGTATAGGCAAATGCTAGCCGGACTATGGCCTGGCGTGAAAAGCACTTTCAATGCACAATCGCCCAGGGTGATTATATCGCCCGCTTGGATAAAACTTCCGGGGGCTGGCGATTCATCCACATCGGGTATACCGTAGGTGTGCGCCACCCGCATCAAACTGTCCAAAACAGGTATTTCACCCTCGTGTATTTCTAGACTCAAGTTGTAAGTATCGGCCACGAATTTATTGCCTAGCACATGGTCAATATGGCAATGGGTATTAATCAACCGAACAGGCTTCAAACTTCGCTGGCTGATAAAACTTTGCAAGCGCTGTTTCTCCTCCCGTGACCAACAACCCGGGTCAACGATAATACAATCTTTGTTGGCTGTATATAATATGTAACAGTTCTCCTGGAATGGATTACAAGTTAGGCTGGCTACGGTTAGTTTATTCGACATGTTCTGTGTATTAATAGCCCACAAAGTTATATAATCCTCAGTACTCCGCTCATTAACTTTATATTATCGCTGCGCTCAAAGTTGTACACATGCTTTCTTTTCATTATTTTGGTGCCCTCAAATAATACCCAACATGAAAACTTTACTCTACTTCCTCTTTTTGGTATGTAGCACAGCCACCACCTTTGCCCAGCACGGTCAAAAATTCCCCGGGCGGAGTACGCCAACGCCTATCTTGGCGCCCTTTTTCCACGGCGTAGCCTCCGGCGACCCAACATCCGATGCAGTTGTCCTCTGGACCCGCGTTACCTCCGATTCGCTCACCGTTGATGTAACTTGGCGTATCGCCCTCGATACGGGCATGACTCAAATCATCGACACCGGTATCGTTACCGCTGATGCCTCACGCGATTACTGCGTGAAGGTTGATGTGGGCAACCTCCAACCGTTTACTTTCTATTATTACGAGTTCAGCGCGCATGGCCAGAACTCTATCCGTGGCCGCACCCGTACCTTGCCCGTGGGCAACGTGGATAGCCTCCGCTTCGCTGTGGTTTCTTGCTCCAACTATGCTGATGGCTACTTCAACGCCTACGACCGTATCACCGAACGCAACGATGTGTTCGCCGTGATTCACCTCGGCGATTATATCTACGAGTATGGCGATGGCGAATTCGGCTCAGCTCGTAACCTAGCTCCCGCTACCGAAATCCTTACCCTCGCCGATTACCGCATGCGCCACTCGCATTATAAACTCGACGATGACCTGCTCCGCTTACACCAGCAATACCCCTTCTACACCGTTTGGGATGACCACGAGACCGCCAACAACGCTTGGTTCGGTGGCGCTGGCAACCATGATCCCAGCACCGAGGGCGATTGGTTCCTCCGCCGTAACGCTGGCGTACGCGCCTACATGGAGTGGATGCCTATCCGCCAGCCCGATATGGTCCAAGATACGCAACGTATCTACCGCTCCTTCGATTTCGGCGACCTACTGAGCCTCCACATGCTCGATACCCGCCTCCAAGGCCGGGATGAACAAGATGGTACTGGCAACAACGATCCTAACCGCACCCTCCTCGGGGCTGCCCAATACCAATGGCTTACCGACGAGATGGGCACTTCTACCGCAAAATGGCAAGTCCTCGGCCAACAAGTTATGATGGGCCGCCTCGGTGTAGCCGGTATCGCCTTCAACGACGACCAATGGGATGGCTACCCCGCCGAGCGCACCAACCTCTACAATTTTGTGCTCAACACGCCCATCCGCAACATGGTAACCCTCACCGGCGATATCCATACCTCTTGGGCCATGGATCTCCCGTTCAACAACTATAACCCTTCTTCGGGCGCTGGTTCTGCTGGCGTTGAGTTCGTGGTTACCAGCGTTACCTCGCAAAACTTGCCTTTCCCTATCGGCGTAAACCTCATCCAGTTGCTCAACAACCACATCAAATGGGCCAACCTTGTAGAACACGGCTACATGATTTTTGATGTAAACCAACAACGCGTTCAGTGCGATTGGTATTTCGTTGACCGTATCGACCAACCCGATGGCGGACAAAGCCATGCCCGCTCTTTCGTTTCGTTGGATCAATCTCGCCACATCACTTCTACCAGCAACCCTACAGTGGCTGGCCCTAGCATGATCGGTGTACCCGCTCCGCCCGACCCACGTGTCGACCCTGTAAACACAGGCATCACGGAAAGCTTTAACCCAACTATCTTGGGCGCTTACCCTAACCCTTTCCTCGATTTCTTCGACCTCCAGTACAACGCGCTCGAAAATGTAACGTACACGCTGCTCATCACCAATGCTGCTGGCCAAGAGGTACATCGCCTCACCTTGCCCGCCGCCGTACCTGGCATCAACCGCGTGCGTTTCTCTATGGCCGATCAACCCAATGGCGTGTACCAAGTTACACTCATGGGCAAAGGCAAGGCCGTTACCACCAAGTTGGTTAAATTCTAGGATTTAGTTTTCAGGTACTTAGGTATTTGGCCATAATTGATGATGGATAAATGCCTATGAATCGTCCTTGATTGGTTTCTACTGGTCAAGGATGATTTTTTGTTTTGGGCGTGCCCCTCGCGTTGCACGCTCGGGTCGCTACGTTACGCAGCTCGCTGTCGCTCGGCCCGCTGCGCGGTCTGGTGCTGCGCACCACTGCTCCACATCGCTCACGCAGGATAGCCGTTCAGCCTTGCTCCTGCTGGCTGTCCCCGATTAGTTTCTGGCCATTGATTGCGTTCCGCTTACATTCACCCCTCCTTTTCAAGGCTACGATTAGGACACATTTTTGTACTTTCTTAGGGGCTCGAAAAGACAAAAGCTGCCCAAAGGGCAGCCCATATCGGTAGCCGCGGGTAAGCGTAGCGCAACCCGGGGATTAAAGTGCAACCCGGGGTTCAGGGCGACAACAGAAAACCCGTGGCGGCAAGCCGTTTGTGATATTGACGGTACAGGACTCGCCACGGAACGTTAGCCGGACCGAAATCCGGTCGAGCGTAGCTCGGCCCAACCCCCGCTACCAACGGACGCGCAGCGTCTGTGCAGTGGAGGGGGGCGACGCGCAGCGGCGGGGGGAGGCGCAAAAGACTTTAATTCCAATTAAAATTTTAAAAAAACTTGTACCCATTGCGCGGCGGTGCAATCTCGTGGCCTTGTTTTTTTGGATTACCGCCGCGCCTGGGCTTGGGTTGCCACCGCGTTTATTCCCCGGGTTGCGCTGCGCTTACCCGGGGCAATTAACATTAGACCCCTATGGGGTCAGGCAATGCTGTACAAAAAATGTGTCCTAATAGTAGGGCCTTACAAGGGGGCTGGATGCGAACAGCGGTTTACACCTGTACTACTTGGTGCTAATTACGCTAAACAACGTATATATAAGCTGATACAGTTCTCGTAGTTTCGTATATAAAATCGTTCCCATGAAAAGAACTGTACTCGTGTTGGCCATTACCATCATGGCCCTTGCTTCGTTTTGGCTTTCCCGCGGGCCACATTTCGACCAACTCCACATGGGAGCATACCAAGTGTATTACCAGCAAAAAGACTGGAAAAAGGCCGAGTTGGAACAACTCGTAACCTATATCAGCGCCCAGCAAATATTTAAACCCTTGCCTTTTTTATTGCGCCGCGAAGCCAATGGCCATATAATGTTGGTAATTGGAACCAGTTGCCGCAGCAACGACGATAGCCCAAGTTGCCAACTCCGCAAAAATGATATCGCCCTACAACTCCAAGAACATGTTTTTCTTGGCCAAACCGTACTGGTTGACTTCAACCCAAACCTGGAGCAAAACGCCGTGATGCAGGCTTATTTGAAACCTTAAATCTAGTTGTGGCCCCAGTACCAATCATGAAAAAAACAAGTTTTTATTCTTACGGCTACTTATAGTATATTTGCATCCGCAATTCAAACTCCCAAGCCTCGCGCGAGGTGCCCGGCGGGCCGCGGCGTAGCCGCGGGTGCGCAACGCGCACGGAGCGAACAGCGAACCCCAAAGGGGACCGACCCAAGCGCGTAGAGCCGACCAAGCTGGGCGGCTTCACAAAGCGAGGGACGCGCCCAAAAAAGAAAAAAAATTTAAACCTGTACATGATTTTGGCCATTCGCCCGCTTGTCGTTTTATTCGTTTGCCTACTGGCTGCCTTGCAAGGCCTGAGCCAAGGTATCCGTGTGGAAGCCAAACTAGGCCGTGATACCATACTCATCGGCGATCCCGTGGATTACACCCTCCGCGTGATTTCGCCCCCGAATACTGCCGTGGTTTGGCCTAACTTGACCAGCGGCGAGGAACGCGAGGGCGTTGAGCTTTTGAGCCAAGCCGAACCCAAACAGAGCAACAATTCAGATGGTTACCAACTGCACGAAAGGGTGTACCGCATCACCGCCTTCGATGCTGGCCAATATCCCCTGAAACAGTTCGTCGTGCTGGCCAATGGCGACAGCCTGTCCCCGCCCGATATTAAACTTGAGGTTAAATACCCACCTTCCTTCGAGCAAGATTCTACCTTGGTGATGCCCATCAAACCGATTCTCGACGAAGCCCTTGCCTTCAGCGATGTTTGGCCTTGGCTGGCACTAGCCGCGGGCATCATCCTACTTGCCCTACTTATCTGGTGGCTCATCAAGCGAAAACGCGAGGTAAAACCACAAACTGTTGAAATACAACGTGCTCCACACGAAATTGCCCTCGAAAAACTAGGTCAAATTGAACGTGCACAGCTCTGGCAAGATGGCTTGGTGAAGGAATATTATACCGAGCTGACCTATGTGTTGCGCGAGTACATCGAGGCCCGTTATCATATGCCGGCGCTTGAATCTACTACCGCCGAGCTACTCCCAGCCCTCCGCAAACAAGGTATTTCCAAAAACATGTTGGCTCAACTTGAAGAAACCTTGCTGCAAGCCGACATGGTAAAATTCGCCAAGTTCCGCCCGGATGATGCCCTGCACCTCGAACGCTTGAACCTGGCCCGCAATTTTGTCAACAGCACCATCCCGCAGCCTGAAGTCTCCACCGAAAAAGAAAAACCGACGTGATTTTACCCGGCAACATAGAACTTTTGTATCCTTGGATGCTCCTGCTCTTGCCGCTGGTCATTGGCCTCGGCGTGGTGCAGTATAAACGCTACCGCCAGCAACAGTCGGCCATGCTGTTGTCTACCTACGCCCCTGCCGTTAAGCATCGTAGCCTCCGCACCAGGCTCAAGCCCTTGATGCCTTTCTTGCGCTACTTCATCTTGTTTTTATTGGTGTTGGCCATGACCCGCCCGCGCCGCCTGAATATCATCGAGAAAGTCAATGCACGGGTTGTAGATATTGCCCTGGTGATGGATATTTCAAGCTCGATGCTGGCCATGGACCTTGAACCCAACCGCCTGGAAGCCAGTAAAGAGGTAGCCAAACGCTTCATCGACCGCCGTAAATACGACCGTATCGGCCTGGTGGCTTTTGCCGGTGAGGCATTTACCCAATGCCCGGTAACCCCTGATCACAGTATCTTGAAACAGTTTATGGACGGCCTGCAAGTGGGCATCCTGGAAGATGGCACCGCCATTGGTACAGGTTTGGCTACGGCCGTGAACCGACTGGAAAAGAGCGAGGTAAAACATAAAATCATTATCCTACTCACCGACGGCGTGAACAACGCCGGCTATGCCCAACCCATGACTGCCGCCGGCCTAGCGCAAGAGTTTGGCATTAAAGTGTATACCATTGGCGTAGGCACCCAAGGTACGGCCAAAACGCCTATGCAAAGGGGCTATAACGGCCAATACCTGTACGGCTTTGCTAAAGTTGAAATCGACGAGGCCTTGCTGAAAGAAATCGCCCAACTCACTGGTGGTCGCTATTTCCGGGCTGTTGACCGTGAAAGCCTAGAGCGTATCTACGACGAAATTGACCAACTAGAACCTTCTGAAGTTGAAATTACTTCCATCAAGCGTTATGAAGAAGTGTTTTATTTCCTCATGCTACCCGCGCTGCTGCTCCTGGTACTAGATATGTTGCTCAATTTCAGCTACTTGCGTGCCTTCAACGAATAACCTATAATTTAACCATACCGTGTTTCGCTTCGAGCATCCATTCCTGTTGCTTTTGATTCTACTAGCGCCTTTGCTAGTAGCCTTGTACTGGCGTGCCCGCAAGCAACGCGCACAAGCTTGGCAACGCTTTGGCAACAGCCAAATGGCCGAACGCATGCTGGAAGATTTTAGCGAACGCCAGGCCATGGCCAAGTTATGGCTGTACTGTGCTGCCATCGTGTTGATTGCACTGGCCGCAGCCAATCCGCAAATTGCAGGCGAACGCGAAACCGTTACCCGCCGTGGTGCCGACCTCTTCATTGCCTTGGATATTTCGCGAAGTATGCGGGCCGAGGACTTGGCCCCAAGCCGACTAGACCGCGCCAAGGCTTTTGCCCAAAAACTGGTTGACGAACTGCGGGGCGAGCGCATCGGCCTGATTGTATTTGCCGGCAATGCTTACATCCAAACCCCTTTGACCACCGACTATAACGCGCTCAAGAATTTTATCCAGAATGCCGATCCCGAGATTGCACCCACCCAAGGCACCGCTATCGGAGCAGCGGTTGAGTTGGCCATGCGGGCCTTCAACGTGCAAGATGATAAAAACAGGGGCATCGTGGTTATCACTGATGGCGAAGATCATGAAGACAATGCCCTAGATATGGTACGCGATGCCGTGGATAAAGGCGCCGTGGTATTTACCATCGGGGCTGGTACCGAGCGTGGGGCTCCTATCCCCACCGGCGACCAAAACGGGGCTTACATCCGCGACGAGAACGGCGAAGTGGTACAGTCAAAACTCAACGTGGCCATGCTCGAGAAAATTGCCAGCACGGGCAATGGCGCTTATTTCGATATTCAAGATGCAGGCTCAGCCAGTAAAGGCATCCGAAAAGGCATTGACGAGCTGGATAAGCAAAGCTTTGAGCAACGCGGTATTTCAGGCTACGAGAGTTATTTCATCATCCCGCTGTTGCCTGGATATATATTGTTGTTGATTGCCACGGTTCTGCCCGCCCGCCGCACGGCTTGGCTCAGCGCCAAGAAATTATTTGGATAATGGCCGCGTGGCAACGCTTTACCGCCAATAAACCAGCCCTCTTTGGTGCGGTGGTCGTGGTGCTTGCATTCATGCTGGCAGCACTCGGCTACTGGATTTTACCTGATAATAGCCCTGATGCCAACCGCCAAATCCCTAGTTTGAGTATGCTAAAACCTTGGGCCCAAGCCAAGGTGCTACGCATACAGCAAGACCAAGCTGAACCTTGCGGTCTTTGGACCTCCTGGGCTAAAGGTTGTCCCGATACCTATGAGTATATCCCCTACCAGTCCGTCCGCAAACTTGGCGATACCTATGTATTGGGCTTGAGCACGGGCATCGAAAAAACGTATCCACAGGCAAATAGTCAGTTAGTCACTTTGCGTTTCCCTTTGGGCAGCGACAAGCTAGGCCGTTGCATATTAAGCCGGCTTCTACTAGGTACCCGTGTATCCTTGATGGTTGGTATATTAGCCGTCTTGATATCGGTTTTGGTGGGTGCTAGCTTGGGTTTATTAGCGGGTTACTTTGGGGGCAAGGTCGACGAGCTCGTGATGTTCGCGGCCAACACCCTATGGTCAATCCCAACTTTGCTGCTCATCATGGCCATCGTGATGGGCTTTGGTCGCGGGCTGGGCGTTATATTCCTGGCGGTGGGTTTAACCATGTGGGTTGATGTGGCCCGATTGGTGCGTGGGCAGGTTTTTTCGCTCAAGGCCGAGGCCTTTGTCGAAGCTGCCAAAGGCATGGGCTTTAGTATTCCACGTATTTTGTTCCGGCATATTTTACCCAATTTGGGCGGGCCATTGCTGGTGGTGGCTGCGGCAAATTTTGCCTCGGCTATCTTAATGGAGGCCGGTTTGAGTTATCTAGGTTTGGGTGTAAAACCGCCTGTGCCATCGTGGGGCAATATGCTCAACGAGTACCGTAGTTACCTTACGGGGGCCTATGCTTACCTGGCTATATTGCCCGGCGTGGCCATCATGTTGTTGGTTTTATCGTTCAACTTGCTGGGTAACGGCCTCCGCGATGCCATGGATACCAAGATGAAGTAACGTAGCCGCAATTTACTTGGAGCTAAACTCCTGTTTAATCGTTTTTTTGATTTGGGCGTTGCGCCGCCAGGGGCGTCGCCGCTGTCCTACGGGGTTCGCTGTGCTCCGTGCTTCGCACCGCGGCTTTGCCGCGCCCTCCGGCCAGCTAACGCGCAATGCCATTAAGCGTTAATTATTTTGTTTGTTTTTCAGCATTTTTCGGCCAAAGTAACCACCCCGTCTGCTGCGCTACACGCTTTGCGTTCCGCTTGCATCCACCCCTCCTTGAAAAGGCTACGATTAGGACACATTTTTGGCTAGAGGTACTTGAAAAGAATTTT